>JBCCYG010000018.1:0-18856 GCA_039190145.1 Pseudomonadota bacterium
ATCTTTGACAGCACCTTCGCGCGGCCGTTTGCCAGGGCCTTTGCCTCATAGACATCTTCGGGCCGCTGCACGAAAGAAAGCGCGAGCCAGTCCACCCCAAGCTCACAGACAAATTCGAGATCCGCCCGGTCCTTCGGGCTCAACGCTTTGAGCGGGAGGACCACATCAGGCACGTTCACGCCCTTCCGGTTCGAAATCGTCCCGCCGGCAACGACCGTGCAATCGGCGAAATCTGGGCCGCAAGCCTCGACCTTCAGCCTGATCTTGCCGTCATTGACGAGAAGCCGCGCACCGGCCTCCAACGCTTGAAAAATCTCAGGATGCGGGAGCTGAACCCGCTTCACGTCACCTTCCGCCTTATCCAGATCAAACCGGAAGGACGCGCCGTTCACCAACTCCTCCGAGCCGTTTTTAAACACGCCCACGCGAAGCTTCGGGCCCTGCAGGTCGGCAAGGATGGCAATCGGGTGGCCGACATCCTTTTCGATTTTGCGGATGATGGCGTGCCGCTCCCCGATCTCTTCATGGGAGCCGTGGCTCATGTTGAGCCGAAAGACATCCGCCCCCGCCTCATAGAGCTTGCGGATCATGGCGTAGTCGTTGGAGGCCGGGCCAAGCGTCGCGACGATCTTGACGTTTCGCAGGCGTCTCATGGGAATTTCCTCGTAAAGTCTGTTGCCGTTACCGCTAACGCCAAGTGCCGCGATTTGAAAGCGTTCCCTCTGCGGTAAATCTACCCTATGTGGCCCGCGTGACAGAAGAGCCCATTCCTTACGCACCCTACCATATCATCGGCCGGGATCGCCCCTCACGATGGCTGATCACCTGCGACCACGCGACTAACCGCGTGCCGCCCGATATCGGCACCCTCGGCCTGCCCGCGGAAGATATGGCCCGCCACATCGCCTATGATATCGGCGCCCTTGGCGTGTCCCTGGCCCTAGGCGCGTTGCTCGATGCGCCTGTCGTCCATTCGGATTTCTCCCGTCTCGTCATCGACCCCAACCGCGGGGAGGATGACCCGACCCTCATCATGCAGCTCTATGATGGCACGATTATCCCAGCGAACCGCGCGATGAACGACGCCGAGCGTGAGCGCAGGCTCAACGCCTATTACCGCCCCTATGACGCCGCACTCGCTCAGATGACCGCCCGCCGTGAGGATACAATCATCGTCTCGATCCACTCCTTCACGCCGCAACTCAACGGTCGCCCCAAACGCCCCTGGGAGGTCGGCGTGCTCTTCGCCCATGATGACCGCCTATCCCGCGCGCTAATCGCAGAGCTCGCACGAGATGAGAGCCTGACCGTCGGCATCAATGAACCCTATGCCGGGCACCTCCCCGGCGATGCTGTGGACCGCCACGCGCTCCGCCAAGGCCGCCACAACACGCTCATTGAGCTCCGGCAGGACCTCATCGGTGATGTGAAGGGCCAAAAGCACTGGGCGGACGTCCTCCAAGACACCCTCCAAGCGGCCCTCGAAGAGATCGAGCCAAGCTGAAACCGCCACACTCTTTCCCCAAAATCACCGGCAATAAAGCCACATTCCTCGCGCCTATCACCCCGATCATTCACAGGGAAAATGTATGCGCGATCAAAGCCTTCTTTCCATCGGCTTCTGCCTCCTCTTTCTCGTGGCAGGCGGGGCAAAGATCATCGAAAATCTCGACGTGATCCGCGACGGCCTGCTCGTGAACAACAACGGCGCGCCCGTCATGGCCCAAATCGTGTCAAAAGAGATCGAGCGGCCCGCACGCAAGACCGGCGTCCGTGGCGAAAGCGTTGCCGTAAACGGCACGCGCGTCCGCTCGATCCGCACCTATTTCTACTCCTACGTCTTCAATGTCTCGTTCCAGGGCGAAAATGGCCCGGAAATAGCCCGCGCGGTTGTGAGCTACGATCAGTGGCACAACACTCCCACAGGCACGCCGATCGAGGTCACCGCGACTGCGGCTGCCCCCGCCTTCGTTGACGCCACGCCCCGCGCAACTCTTATCTACGCCGCAAAGCATTCCGGCATCGGCCTTCTGATCATTTTGGTTGGCCTTGCAGCCCTCTTTTTGCCGGGCGAAGGCGACCGCGGCAGCCAACGGCGCACCAGCTACTGACCCCGACGCGCCTTGAACCGCGCACCGATCCTCCCCATGATCCCATCATGGATGATCAAACTCGACTAGAACTCGAAGCCGCCGCCTTCCGCCGCCTGCGCCAGCACCTCATGGAGGAGCGCACGGACGTGCAGAATATCGACATGATGAACCTCGCCGGTTTCTGCCGAAACTGCCTCTCCCGATGGTACCAAGAAGCCGCCAATGAGCGGGGCATCGAGATGAGCAAGGATGAAGGACGAGAAGTCTTCTACGGCATGCCGTTTTCCGAATGGAAATCGCGGTTTCAAACCGACGCATCTCCTGCGGCTCAAGAGGCTTTCAAAGCGTCACACAAGTAGACCATCTGGGCCGCGGCTCAGGCCTCAAAGGCGCGCACCGGGCCACTCTGAGAAAAAGCGCCCGAATTTCGCCGGGCGCTTTCCCCTCATCTACCGCGCTAGATCAGCTCCTTTGGCCGCTTGCCGACCCAGTCTTATAAAATTGCGGATTTGGCCAAGCGGGTCGGCTTCTCCGTAGGCTTATGATCGGAAAATTCTCCGATAGATGCCGTGACCTGCTCCGTCTTCGTCTCTGCTTCTAATGCAGCAATTCGGGCGTCTTTATCGCTATGCATCGCGCGGCAACGGTCAAGGTCAGCACGCAGAGCTGCCGCTTCCCCCGAGGCGCTGTTACCGCCCCAGCGGCCCCAAATAATCCATCCTACCGAAAGCCCCATAAAAGCCGCGAGCGCCAAAAGAAACCAAAGCTCGCCAATCAAAAATTCCCAATCTCTAAACATCAAAAAAAATGCCTTTCGTTAACAAGTCGCGCTCTTAAGGCGCGGACCACCTTATCTCCGTCCGTCTGTTGGCGGCACGACCTTCGATCGTGCCGTTGTCAGCAATGGGTTTGGCTTCGCCATAACCCGCCGCCGTAATTGCCTGACTTGTGACCCCACGCTGAAACAATGCCTCCCGCACGGCCTCAGCTCGAGCCTGGCTCAGCGTGATATTCGATGCCTCGGCGCCCTCGGCGTCCGTATGCCCCGCAATTTCCACCCTCAGACCAGGCGCGCCTCCCAGGCAGTGCGCGATGGCACCGGCAAGCGCATTCACCGCCCTCACGGAACGCGTATCTAGCCGCGCTGACCCGGTCACAAAATTGATCCGGGTTTCTGTCAGAATCCGCTTGGATTCTTCATCACAGCGAGCAACCGATGGCGCGAACTCAAACACAGGCAGCCAAGCAAACCCGGAAAAGCGCTCCTGCTTTCCCGTGAGGAAGTTCTGCCGTGTGGCACCCACAGATGGAAGCTCCCCAACGGCAAGGGTCACTTCTGCGCCGGATACCGCCGAAAGGTCGGAAAATAGCAGGTTTTTATCCACACCAGGCGCGGGGATAACCACGATTCCTTCGAATCCTGTTGCGCCAAACCGCGCTTGGACCCGTTCAGTTTCGGGCAACCAGGCTGCCAGTATCTGAAAGGTGTTGGCAAAGATTCCGGCCTCACCCACCAAGCCTTCTACGGCTGTACTCTCGATGGCAGACACTCCCAGCGCCTCGGCGATCTGGTCGGCGCTCACGCCCCTCGGAAGCTTGCCGGAAAGCGAAACGCCCTCGCGCATGTCAAAGACGAGATCAAATGCTGGCGGTGTGCCGTCGTCCAACGTCGCTATGTCGACGTTGACGGCTATCTCGCCAAATGTCGTTATCGCCCTGTCTCTCTCTATCGGGGTCAGCGCGATGCCCGACAGCTCAAGACGTGCGCCCTCCGCGCTATCAACGATGTCGAACTGCCCGCTTTCGAGCGATTTCAGCGCCTCAAGGCCACGCGCCGCCAGCAGCAGGAACGCTTCATCCTGGCCCTGTATCTCAGCGATCAAAACGGCGTCGCCGAAGCTTTCCAGACTAAGCACTGCAGGTTGCGAGCCGAACGGCACTTTGCCCGATATATTAATGACCCCCTCGCTGAGAACCGCCGAGAGCCGCATCGGCGTGCCATCATCTGCAAAGACCACGTCGATCTCGGGCACAATGCCTCCGGGTAGCAGCGCAAGCGCCGCGTTCACCGCATCGAGCCCAGAGCGCGTCACCTGACCTTCCAGACGCAACCGTGCGGGCCCGCCCGCCGTTTCCGCATCCTGTAAGATCAAAGTCCCACTATCGAAGGCAGCCAATGCGCTAAGCCCCGCTTCCGCTACCGCGACAAAGTCTGGCGCCTTCGCATCGATCTCAGAGGCGAAAACAGCCTCTTCGAAAGCGTCGAGACCCAGCGATGCCGGGGCCATGCCAAAGGGCACCTTCCCAACGAGAGTTACAACATCGCCAACCTTGTCCGCCGTAACCCCGAGCGGCAATCCGTCATCGAGCGGCGTCAGACGAGTTTCCACTTCGAGCCCAGGGGGAAGCTCCTCCAGCGCATCAAGGGCCGCCGCAATCTGCGCCCGCGTCCCTTGGCCCGTGAGCGACAGCGCCGCGGGCTGCCCATCGTCAACCGAAAGTTCCGCGATTTCCAAGGCCCGAACAGCGGAAAGACCCGCGGCAGCGACGGTAAGAAAGCGTTGATCCAGAGCATCGATTTCGGCCACCCTGATGGCTTGCCCGAACGCGGCGACCTCTAAGTCAGACGCCACCGCTCCAAAGGGGAGCTTTCCCGCAAGTGCAATCCCATCAGGCCCCGCCTCAGCGCGTAGCGAAAGCGGCACTCCATCATCAAGAATCGCGATATCACGCGCCACCTGGTAGGTTCCTGGGACAGCCTCTAAAGCCGCCTCCGCGAGGGCGATCTCCGCACGCGTCCCGATCCCAGAGACGCGCATCGACGTGTCCTCGAGCGTCAGCCGCCCCCCCTGAAGTGCTGCAATCGCATCAAAGCCCGCTGATACCGCAGCGACCCATTCCACGGGGCCACCAGAGGCAAGTTCAAGTTCGCCGGCGGCGCGACCAATGACAGGCTCTAAAGCCGACCTGGCAGCCTCAGAAGGGACAAAACCTTCCGCGACCACGACCCCCTCTTCCATCTGAAGCGACAGCGAAAAGGGGCTAGCACTTGCGAGGATGTCACTTTCATCCCTGACGATCCGACGCCCATTGAGAAGGTCGAGTTCGGTCAAGAGGGCGTCACGCTCCGCCTCACTATCGACCAGACCCCTCAGCGTTACATCGCGGCCCGAAACCTCAACGGTTGCGCCGTGGATTGACCGAGCAACAATCGCCTCAGCACGCTCCGCAATCCTTTGCTCGATCCTTTCCGCTGAGTAGGTCGCACCCCACCAGCCCAGGGCACCAACGCCCGCGAGCAGCAGAACGATACCGAGCAAGCCACGCATACACACCCCCAACGCATGATACTGACCGCCAAAAGGGTCACCCTCCGCTCAGGCTTCCGCAAGGGCAAAGCCCCCCAAAGCACGCGCTACGCTCCTAGATGTGGTAATACTGCACTTAGGGTGCCAGCGCCTGAGCGTTAGACCGCCGCTTTGAGGCTCTCATCGAGATAAATCTCGCGCAAGCGCCGCGCCACCGGCCCGGGCGTCCCTGCGCCCACCGCGTCCCCGTCGATCTCAACGACCGGCATCACAAAGGTCGAGGCCGAGGTGACAAAGGCCTCATCGGCCTCACGCGCTTCCTCAATTGTAAACGCCCGCTCCTCCACCTTCATCTGCGCTTCCCGCGCAAAGCGCAGCACCGCGGCACGCGTAATCCCATGAAGGATGTCATTGGAAAGGTGCCGCGTGACGATCGTGTTGCCCTTCACGATATAGGCGTTGTTGGAGGTCCCCTCGGTTACCGCGCCGTCCTCCACCATCCAGGCATCATCGGCACCGACTGCCTTTGCCGCCATCTTTCCCATCGACGGATAAAGCAGTTGCACCGTCTTGATATCGCGCCGCGCCCAGCGCTGATCCTCAATCGAGATGACCTTGATCCCTTTTTCGGCCGCGGGCGGGTTCGCAAGCCCCGGCTTCGCTTGGGTAAAGAGCACAATCGTCTGCGGCGTGTCCTCGGCTGGATACGCAAAGTCACGGTCCGCGGCGCCGCGCGTGATCTGAAGGTAGACCAGGCCCTCCACGATCCCGTTGCGTGCCACAAGATCTCGATGCACCTCGAGCAGCGCCTCTTTCGTGATCGGCACCCCCATCCCCAGCTCGGTCAAAGACCGCTCCAGCCGCACCGCATGGCCGTCAAAGTCGATGAGCTTACCATCAAGGACAGAGGTCACCTCATAGACACCGTCGGCAAAGAGAAACCCCCGGTCAAAGATCGAGACCGTGGCCTCTTCCTCCGGCAGATACTCTCCGTTGACATAGACAATGCGGGACATCGCGTTTCTCCTCCTGCGGCCCTATCGCCATGGGCGATTTTCCGGCAATCCTCAAGACCTGAGAATGCCACAGGAAGACAGCCAGGATCACCCAATGCCACAGCTCGCACCAGCCGCCCTCATGTTCGCCGCCGGGATCGGCATCCCGATCCTCGCCGCGCTCAACGCCGCGCTGGGCCAAAGGCTGGGCTCACCGGCATCTGCGGCCCTCATTCTCTTCGCCGTGGCGTTGCTGTCGGCCGGGATCGCTAGCGCCTTCACGCGGGGCAACTTTGCCCAAATCACCGGGACGCCGATCCACCTCTATGCGGCGGGTGTCCTCATCGCCTTCTACGTGCTCTCGATCACCTGGGTCGCACCCACCTTCGGCGTGGGCAATGCGGTGTTCTTCGTCCTTATCGGCCAGCTCGTCTCCGCCGCGCTCATCGACCATTTCGGCCTCTTCGGTGCCCGCATGCTCCTGATCACGCCCATGCGCGCACTTGGGATCACGGTCATGGCCGCGGGTGTCTTCCTGACCCAGATCGCGGGCCGCGGCGCGTAAGCTCTATTAGCCCCAAAGCGCAGGCTCAGAGGGGTGAATCCCGGCCTCGTCATAACGCAGCGCCGAGGCACGATCCTCGGCGAGAAGAAGCGGCCCATCGAGATCAACGACCGCCGCGCCCTGCGCCAAAAGCACCGCGGGCGCCATGGCAAGCGATGATCCCACCATGCAGCCCACCATGATCCCGTAACCCGCGACCTCGGCGGCCGCCTTGAGCGCCAATGCCTCGGTTAGGCCGCCCGCCTTATCGAGCTTCACATTGACCATGTCATATTTGCCCACGAGATCGGGGAGCGAGGCGCGGTCATGGCAACTCTCATCGGCACAAACCGGGAGCGGTCTCTCAATTTCGGCCAGCACCTCGTCTTGCCCGGCGGGCAAGGGCTGCTCCACCATCTTTACCCCGAGCCGGACCATGTGAGGTGCGAGCTCCGAATAGACCTCGCCGGTCCAGCCCTCATTGGCATCCACAATGATCGCCGCACCCGGCGCCCCGCGCCGGACAGCCTCAAGGCGCGGCATGTCATCGGGCGTGCCGAGCTTGATCTTGAGGAGCGGCCGATGCGCGTTCTCTCGCGCGCTTGCCTCCATGGCGTCAGGTTCCCCTAGCGACAGCGTGTAGGCCGTGATTTCCGGGCCGAGGGGTGCCAGCCCTGCCAACTGCCAGGCCCGCTGGTCAGAGGCTTTGGCCTCCAGATCCCAAAGCGCGCAATCTACCGCATTCCGCGCTGCGCCCGGCGGGAGTGCTTCCTGAAGCTCCGCCCGGCTCAGGCCCTCCGGTAGCGCCGCGATCTGCGCTGCAACGCTGTCGAGGGTCTCGCCATAGCGCGCATAGGGCACGCTCTCGCCTCGGCCGACATGACCGCCCCGCGATATCTCTACCGTGATGACTTCTGCCGCAGTCTTCGACCCGCGGGAGATCGTAAAAACCTGGGCGAGCGGAAACACATCGCGCCGCACGTCGATCATGACCACCTCTTCTTTGTTCCCAAAATACTCAAATGCAGGGTGCGCCACCGGCGCAAAGCTCTAAAGAAAGCCCTAACACCGCAACTGCCCGCGCAAAAAGAGTTAACGCTAGAATGGGCGTTTGCCGGTGCACGAGTTGTGTACAGCTTGTGCACGGGATGTGCCTCATGACACTCGGCTAAAATGGGCAAGAGTTAACGCGCTCAAATCGCTTCCAGCGCGTCCACCAGCCGCCCCGCCCCGTGACGGAACGGGTCCACTGTGGGCAGCCCCATCCGGGCCTCCGTTTCCGCGCAGAGCGTCATCGCTTCATCCTCGCCGAGATGCTGCGTATTGATCGAGATACCCACCACCTCGCAGGCCGGGTTTGCCACCCGCGCGAGGGGCAGCGCGGTGTCCCGCAGGGCCTCGAGCGAGGGGAGGCCGTAATCAGGAAGACCGCGCATATGCGGCCGCGTCGGCTCATGGCTTAGGATCAGCGCATCCGGCTGCCCGCCATGCACGAGCGCCATGGTAACCCCCGAATAAGACACGTGAAAAAGCGAACCCTGTCCTTCGATAATGTCCCAGTGGTCGGCGTCATTATCGGGCGTGAGCCACTCTACTGCACCCGCCATGAAATCCGCGATCACGGCGTCAAGCGGCACCCCGCGACCGGTAATCAGAATGCCGGTCTGCCCTGTGGGCGCGAAGGTGCTCTTCATATTCCGCGCGCGCATTTCAGCGTCCACGGCGAGCCCAGTATACATCTTGCCCACCGAGCAATCCGTGCCCACGGCAAGCATTCGCTTCCCGCTCCGTTTCACGCCATTGGCAATCGGATAGGCCACCGAGGGGATGCGCACATCATGGAGCTGGGTCCCCGCGCGCTTTGCTTCCGCGACCAAATCATTCTCGTTTCTCAATAGGTTATGCAGCCCTGAGGCCACATCGTACCCCATCTGCAATGCCTCGCGGATCACACCTTTCCAGGCCTCAGAGATCACACCGCCGCGGTTTGCCACGCCGATCACCAGGGTCTTTGCCCCTGCCGCCTTCGCCTCCTCAAGCGACATGTCCTTGAGCCCAACATCCGCACCGCAGCCCGGCATGCGAAACTGCCCAACGGCGTTTTCCGGACGCCAGTCGCGGATACCCTGGGCGACCTTGGCGGCAAGCTGATCCGGGGCATCCCCGAGAAAGAGAAGGTAGGGCGTGGGAATCATATTGGCCTCCAGTCTTTATCCGAGCCTAAGCAGACCCACGCGATTCCCAAGATCAGATTGCGACACTGCATGAAAAAATCGCGCGGAATTTCACCAGTGATGGAGCCCATTGGAACCAAACGCCGCTAAAAGCGGCGCGATGAGACGTTTATATCCGCCCAGCTAAGCTCTGAGTGACGCGCGCCAGTTTCGCACCCGACCCACCAGCTTTGCCCGTCAAAGCCAAGCGATACAGGCCTCACTTCCACGGGGCTCCCACCGCGCGCGGCCAATCGAATGATGCGCCGCTCTCGCACCGCCATAGCCAAAGCGGGCAGCCTTGGGTCGTCATTTTCGGGCTGCGGCGCCATGGGAAAGCTCTGCGAGGTTTCCCTCATCACAGCCCGTGTTTGATCGGGAAACGCCTCACGCAGCTTCACCGCCGCCCGCGCGCCCGCCTCCGTCAGGCCGAGTGCCTCTAATGCTGCAGGCCGTTGATCCAGCATGATCGCAAAGGCCGCCGCCTCATCTCGATCTAATCCCGTGAGGCGCGTTCGGTACTCAAACCCAAGCTCGATGCCGCCCTGGTTTCCCTGAAAGACGATGATCGGCAGGCCAGCCTCTGTCATCGCATCGACATCCCGAAGGATCGTTCTGGTGGAAACCTCGAGTTCCTCCGCCAGCCGCGCCGACGTCAGCCGCCCTCGATTCTGGAGGAGTAGCAGCATTTGCAGGAGCCGTGCAGCGCGCATGGACGACCTCAAACTTGACAATAGACGTCATATTACCTGCCGTACTCCCGGCGTCGATCCAAGAGTGAGGTTCGACATGCAGGTTGAGACATCCATCGTCATAAACGCGACTAGCCACCAAATCTGGCGCCATCTGACCGACCCGGCGAGCCTGATGCGCGACACCGGCATCCTCAAAATTGAGGGCCGCCCAGCCCCGGGTGCGCGGCTCAAAATATGGTCGGAAGTGGCACCAGAACGCGCTTTTACGCTGCGGGTCACAGCCTTTGACCCCGACAGCCACATGGTCTGGCGCGGCGGTATGCCGTTTGGTCTCTTCACAGGTGAGCGAAGCTTTGACCTGACAGAGAGAAATGGCGCGACGGAGCTGCGGGTCACAGAATGCTTCTCCGGCCCTATGGCACGCCTCATCACGCGCAGCATGCCCGACTTACAACCATCATTCGACAAGTTTGCAAAAGCGATAAAACAAATGAGCGAAGGAGACCTCTCATGAACATGGTGATCTACGGAGAAGGCACCGAGGAAGACCCCTGGATTCTCAAAACCCCGCCCGGCAGTTCGGAGTATCACGCCTGGATCGACGGTGATGTGCTCCGCATCGCCGTGGGGAAGACTAAGCTGGGCTACCTGCGGCGCGGCGTGGAGGACTGCCACGCGATGCTGAAAGCCCATGGCGATTGGATGGAGCTTGGCAATGCGGACGAAGGAAAGCCCGTAAAGGATGGCTCAATTGAGGCTTGGGCGCGGAGCGGCGATAATCCGGTCGGGGGCTACTATGGCGTCCGCAAAGGCTATCGCGGTCGCTTTGCGAATTACGTGACGCCGGTAATGGAGCTCCTCGGCCTTATCGAGCTGGAGCACAAACCGAGGGGCAATAGGGCGCGAGCGGTTTAGAGAACGGATTCCGCGCTGCAGCGAAATCCGCTTGCGGTCTGTCGCGCAAGATCATATCGGCAGCGGCGAAAAATACGAAACGATCTTGCGAGGCCCCATGTCCTTCCGCCTTCAACCCGCCCCACCCGCACGTCCAAACCGCTGTCAGCTTTTTGGCCCGGGCTCACGGCCCGCGATCTTTAAAAAAATGGCGAGCAGCGCGGCCGACGTCATCAACCTGGACCTCGAAGACAGCGTTGCCCCCGATGACAAGGACGCGGCGCGCAAGAATATCATCGAGGCCATCGGCGATATTGATTGGGGCGCCAAGACGCTCTCGGTCCGGATCAATGGGCTCGACACGCCCTACTGGTACCGGGATGTCGTGGACCTCTTGGAAAATGCATCCGAGCGCCTGGACCAGATCATGATCCCCAAAGTCGGCAACGCCGCTGACATCTATGCGGTGGACGCGCTTGCGACGGCGGTTGAGGCGGCAAAAGGTCGAGGCAAAGCCATCGGCTTCGAGGTCATCATCGAAAGCGCCGCCGGGATCGCCCATGTGGAAGAAATCGCCGCCGCCTCCCCGCGCATGGCGGCCATGAGCCTCGGCGCGGCGGACTTTGCAGCCTCCATGGGCATGGCCACGACGGGTATCGGCGGCACGCAGGAAAACTATTACATGATCCGCGAGGGGGAGAAGCACTGGTCCGACCCCTGGCACTGGGCGCAAGCCGCCATCGTGGCCGCCTGTCGGACCCACGGCGTGCTCCCGGTGGATGGCCCCTTTGGCGACTTTTCCGACGATGAGGGGTTCCGTGCCCAGGCGCTCCGCTCGGCCACGCTTGGCATGGTGGGCAAATGGGCGATTCACCCCAAGCAGGTCGCGCTCGCCAACGAGGTCTTTACCCCCTCCGCCGAAGCGGTGGCCGAGGCCAAGGAAATCCTTGCCGCCATGGAAGAGGCAAAAGCGTCAGGTGCTGGCGCGACTGTCTTTAAAGGGCGGCTCGTGGATATCGCCTCGATCAAGCAGGCAGAGGTTATCGTCAAACAGGCCGAGCTCATCGGCGGCTAAAACCTTACCCGCGGATAAGGTTTTAGCAAGACGTGAACAGCGATGTCTCGGGGTAAGAGCATACCCCGCCTCCGCGCCGCTTTTCAGGCGGGCGGGGGTGGGCGGGTGGGAGCTCACCTGAAAAGCGGCCCCCAATGCTTGCTCCAGGCGGCGCTCTATCCTAAGCGCGCGGGATGGATCACTTCCTCTACCAAAATGGCGCGCTCCATGCCGAAGATGTCCCCCTCGCGGAGATTGCCGCCGAGGTGGGCACGCCGTTTTACGTGTATTCTTCCGCAACGCTGTTGCGGCACTTCCGCCTCTTTGACGACGCACTCTCCTGGGCCGACGTGCATCTCGTCTGCTTCGCCATGAAAAGCGCCTCCAACCAGGCGATCCTAAAGCTCCTCGGCGATGCGGGCGCTGGGATGGATGTCGTATCAGGCGGCGAATACGCTCGAGCAAAGGCGGCGGGCATCCCTGGGGACCGCATCGTCTTTTCAGGTGTCGGCAAGACCAAAGCAGAAATGCGCGCGGCGCTCGAAGGCGGCATTCGTCAATTCAACGTCGAATCCGAACCGGAGATGCGGGTGCTCTCCGAGGTTGCGACATCAATCGGCGTCGATGCGCCCATTACCGTTCGCGTGAACCCGGATGTTGATGCAAAGACAAACGAAAAGATCGCCACCGGCCGCAAGGGCGACAAATTCGGGATCCCGATTTCGCGCGCCTCAGAAGTCTATGCGCTTGCAACCTCCCTGCCCGGTATCAAAGTCATCGGGATCGACGTCCATATAGGCTCTCAGCTTACCGCCCTCGACCCGTTTCGTTTGGCCTATCGTAAGGTGGCCGACCTCACCGAGCAGCTACGCGCGGAAGGGCACGATATAAGGCGGCTCGATCTCGGCGGAGGGCTCGGAATCCCTTATGAGAGGTCAAACGAGGCGCCACCGCTGCCATCGGAATATGGCGAACTCATCCGCGAGGAAGTGGGGCATCTGGGCTGCGAAATCGAGATTGAGCCTGGCCGTCTCGTGAGCGGCAACGCAGGCGCGCTCGTGTCCGAGGTCATTTACGTTAAGGAAGGCGAGGACCGGCAGTTTCTCATTCTGGATGCGGCCATGAACGACCTCATCCGCCCCGCGATGTACGGCGCGTACCACGATATCGTCCCGGTCATTGAACCCGCGCCCGGCGCCGAACCCGCGACCTACGATATTGTAGGCCCCGTCTGCGAAAGCGGTGACACATTTGCAAAAGGCCGCGCCATGCCTGCCGTTGCCGCGGGAGACCTCGTTATGTTTCGGAGCGCCGGGGCCTATGGGGCGGTGATGTCGAGCGAATACAACACGCGGCCTCTCATCCCTGAGGTTCTCGTCCAAGGGGATCAATTCGCAGTTATTCGCCCACGCCCCACCTTTGACGACATCATCAATCGCGATACCATTCCTGAATGGTTATGACCTCCGTGCACCCCGCGGGAGGGGCCGGAGGACCTAAATGACTAAATCCACCCGGAAAGCGAACCTACCGAGACGTGCGCGCCGCGCCATTGGCTGGACCCGCGCGGGCCTCGTTGCAGAGCGCGTGACCCAATGCTTTTGGCCACTCTGGTCGGTGGTTTTCGCCGCTTTGGGCGCCATCATGCTGGGTTTCCCCTGGGGTTGGGCACTCGAGGCCGCATGGGCGAGTATTTTCATCACCGCGCTTGCGGCCTTTGGGAGCATTGCTTTTGGCGTGTCTCGCTTTCACTGGCCAAGCCGAGATGAGGCAGAAGAACGCCTAGACGGCACTCTGGCTGGTCGCCCGATCAAGACGCTCCAAGATAGCCTGGCGATCGGCGGTGGAGATGGCGCTGCGGAAGCTGTTTGGCAGGCGCACCGTGCGCGCATGTCTGACCGCGCGGCTTCGGCAAAGGCCGTGAAGCCCGGGCTCCGCGTGGCGCGTCGGGACCCTTACGCGCTCCGCTACGTCGCGGTGCTTGTTCTGGCCATCGGCGTGATCTTTGGCTCGGTGCTCCGCGTCGGGCAAGTAGGCGACTTGGCGCCCGGCTCCGCTCAGGCGGCCCTTGGTCCATCCTGGGAGGGATGGGTTGAACCGCCGCGATATACCGGCCTTCCAACGATTTACCTGCCCGACGTCACAGACCCCGACCTCGAGGTGCCGCAGGGCGCAAACATCACATTTCGCCTATACGGCGAGGTCGGCGCACTCACCGTTGAGGAGACGATCTCAGCCCGGACCGGCGAAGTGCCCGTCGCCTCCGCCCCGGTACAGAGCTTTGATGTAAACGAGCCCGGCACGTTGGCCGTGAATGGCAATGGCGGTCGCGCGTGGGAAATCGCCATCCGGCCCGACATGCCGCCCATGGTTGAATTTGCAGAAGGTCTCGCAGACCGCGACCCGAGCCAGCGGACAGCGATGCTGCAACAAGGGTTTCAGGCTCAAGACGACTACGCCGTCAAGGCCGGGAGTGCGCTCTTTGAACTGAACCTAGAAGAAGTCGACCGCCGTCATGGTCTCTCAATCGAGCCAGAGCCGCGGGAGACTCTGACACTGGCGCTGCCCATGACCATTGCTGGGGACCGCTCGGCGTTCTCCGAGGTGCTCACCGAGGACCTGTCGGAGCACCCCTGGGCCAACCTGCCTGTATCGCTGAACCTCGAGGTGATCGACGAGCTTGAGCAAATTGGCCGCTCCACCGAGCGCGATATGATCCTGCCTGGGCGCCGGTTCTTTGACCCGATGGCCAAAGCGGTCATCGAGCAGCGGCGTGACCTTCTTTGGAACCGCGAAAATGCGGCTCGCATCGCGCAAATCCTACGCACGCTGACCTACGATGCCGACGGTCTCTTCCGGCAGGAAGTCACACGTCTGCGCATGGAAGCGGTGATGCGCCGGATCGAGCTTCTGTCCAGCCGGTCGATGAATGACGAGCAGCAGGCCGAGATTGCGCAGGTGCTCTGGGATCTAGCGATTCAGCTTGAGGAAGGCGATCTGAATGACGCCCGGGAACGGCTCGACCGCGCGCAGGAGCGTCTGCAGGAGGCCATCGAGAACGGTGCGACGGACGAAGAGATTGCCCAGCTCATGCAAGAGCTGCGTGAGGCAATGCAGGATTACATGCAGCAGCTCGCCGAGAGTCAGCCAGAGGGTCAGCAAAGCCAGCCCACGAACCCCGAGAACATGCAGGAGATGACCCAGCAGGATCTCCAAGACATGCTCGATGAAATCCAGCGTTTGATGGAGGAAGGCCGCATGGCCGAGGCGGAGCAACTGCTCCAGCAGCTCCAGCAGATGATGGAGAACATGCAGGTCACGCAGGGCCAGCAGGGTGGTGAAGGTCAGCAGTCAGAGGGCCAACAGGCCATGGAAGGGCTCGCCGAAACGCTCCGCGAGCAGCAGGGTCTTTCCGATGAAGCCTTCCGCGACCTTCAAGAGCAGTTTAACCCGAATGCTCAAGCCGGCGATAACGCCGAGAACCGCGGGCGCGACGGCAATCAGGGTCAGGGTCAGCAGCATTCCCAACAGGGGCAACAGCAGGGCCAAGGCCAGAACCAGAGCCAACCCGGCGAAGGTCAGCAGGGCCAGCAGCAACAACAGGGCGGCGGTCAGGGGGGCCAGCAGCAAGGCCAGGGCCAGGAGCCCGGTGACCTGCAGGAAGGTCTCGCAGACCGCCAGCAGGCTTTGCGCCAAGAGCTCGAGCGCCAGAGGGACGGGCTCCCAGGAGCCGGAACGCCAGAAGGCGACGCGGCACGGGACGCGCTCGACCGCGCGGGAGAAGCGATGGACAATGCCGAGGACGCGCTGCGCCGCAATGACTTGGCCGAAGCCATCGACGACCAAGCCGAGGCAATGGATGCGCTTCGCGAAGGCATGCAAAACCTTGCCGATCAAATGGCGCAGCAGCAACAGCAGCAGGGCCAAGGCCAGCAAAACCAGCAGGCTGGCAATGCCAACCCACAGCAACGGGACCCCCTTGGCCGCGAGCCGGGCACCAATGGGCAGCTGGGCTCTGACGAAGAGCTGCTAGGTGGCGAGGATGTCTACCGTCGTGCGGAAGAGCTGCTCGACGAGATCCGCCGTCGCTCCGCAGAAGCAGAGCGCCCGGAGGCTGAGCTAGATTACCTGAGACGGCTCCTAGATCGCTTCTAGGACTCTATGCCGTCTGCAAGGGCTTCCATTGCATTTTGGAGCCAGAGGCGCCCTCCGTTCACCGTCTCTACGAAGCCGCTAAGCGGGCTGGCTAGGCTAGGCACACTTTCGGAAAGCGGGCCCGCATAGGAATACAGCGCTGCAAGGGCACCAAGCAGGAGCAACATAACGCCGAACCCGATGCGAAAGCCCCTGCGTTGGGTTTGCACCGTCGCGGTCTCTTCGGCCGACGAAGGCGCGGCAGTCTTACGGTCGGAAGTCGCCCGTAGGGTCGAGTTGATCTCATCAATGTCAGGCAGGAGATCACGCCGTGACCCCCCAGTCCCGGTAGCAGGATCGTCGCCGCTGTCAGTAACAGGCGGATCGGGCGGGTCGTCGAGCGGGAGATCGTCCTGATATTCGAGCCCGGCCTCCTCGGCACGGGCGCGCGCCTCATACTCCGCTTCTTGGCGCAACACATCAGCGACCTGCGCATCCAAGGTTCGCTTTTCCGGTTTTTCAGGCGTTTCCGGTTCTGCAACGGGTTCAGGGTCAGGCTCCGCTTCACTTTCGATCGCCTCTTCCGGCGGCTCGGGCACTGGATCGGCCGGCAGATCGGGCTGAGGCTCCGTAACGGGCTCAGGTTCCAGTGCGCTTTGCGGCTCGGGCTCTATTGGTGCGTTTGGATTGAAGAACCAAGAGGTACCGCAATTGGAGCACTGCACGTCGCGGCCCTCAGAAGGGATAACGCTGTCTGGTACCTCGTAGGTCGCGTCACAATTCGGGCATACCAGCCGCATGCGCTCCCACCCTTGCCTCTCATGAGGGGCCGTTGCCCGCGACCCCGGTGTTACCTGTGATCTTTGTCCTACGGACCGTGCTCAAACACAAGTCTGGGTCGCAAGCTATGCGGAACCGTGATTGCAACCGTGGCCCCCATGCGGCAGTGTCCGCGCCGAGAAAGTGGGCGGTGAAAACGTGATCGAACTCGAAAAGGTGGCGTATTCCTATGGCGGCGGGGAACTGCTCTCAGATATTTCGCTCTCGCTTCAACCTGGCTCTTTTCATTTTCTCACCGGACCATCCGGGGCAGGCAAAACAACCTTCTTAAAGCTGATCTATGGAGACCTCCTCGCCACGGCGGGGCAGGTGCGGATCGAGGGGATCGACACCCGCGCCATGAGCCGAGATCAACTTGCCTTCGCCCGGCGCAAGATTGGCGTTGTGCCGCAGCAGTCGCAGTTTCTGGATCACCTGCGCGTTGCTGACAACGTGGCCTTGCCGCTCATGGTCTCAGGCCGCGATGCAGGAGACGCGCAGACGAATCTCGACCAGCTCTTAAATTGGGTCGGTCTGACGGCTCAGAAGGAAAGCCTGCCGCCGGAGCTGTCAGGGGGTGAACGCCAGCGCGCCGCGCTTGCACGGGCGGTGATCACATCGCCGAACGTGATTCTTGCGGATGAGCCAACGGGCAATATCGATTGGGAGATGTCCCAGCGGATATTGCAGCTCCTCGTTGAGCTCAACAAGATGGGCAAAACCGTCATGATCGCCACGCATGACCTCGCCCTCATCCGCGCGTCCAAGGCACAGGTGCCCGCCCGCGTTCTGCGCATTGCCAACCGCAGACTTCAACTTGCTGGGGCTGACTTGTGAAATATCTCCACCGCGCCTTGGCCTTTTTGGTCGGCGACCCGCAGGCAGACCGCGTGGTGCCGCCTACCGGCTTCACAGCGCAGCTCACAAGCTTTTCCGCTGGGGCCATGGCGTTTCTGGCATGTTTTGCATTGGCTCTCTCGGTTTCGGCTGGGCGCCTTGCTGAACGCTGGTCCGCAGAGCTGGCGCAGTCGCTCACCGTGCGCATTTCAGCGCCCGCCGAGCAGCTAGATGTCCAAACGCAAGCCGCGCTCATCGTGTTGGAAACCACGCCAGGAATAGCCGATGCGCGGCCGCTCTCAGATG
Organism: Pseudomonadota bacterium; assembly: GCA_039190145.1. Taxonomy (GTDB): domain Bacteria; phylum Pseudomonadota; class Alphaproteobacteria; order Rhodobacterales; family Rhodobacteraceae; genus Shimia_B. Next base: position 17,893 of record JBCCYG010000018.1, read on the forward strand.
AGGAGCAGCGCGCGCTGCTTGCACCCTGGTTTGGCTCTGACCTGCCAGTGGAAGAACTGCCTATTCCCCAGCTCATCGATGTCATCGAGGAAGACGGTCTCGACATTCAGGGTCTTCGTCTCAGGCTGCAGGCCGAGGCACCGGGAGCGGTGATCGATGACCACTCCCGCTGGCGCAGACCGCTGGTGGAGGCGGCAGGGAGATTGAGGCTGCTAAGCTGGCTATCGCTCGTGCTGATCGCGGGGGCGATGGCCGCGATGGTGACGCTGGCTGCTAATGCCGCGCTCTCCGCGAACCGCCCTGTCATTGAGGTCTTACGACAGGTCGGCGCGCGGGACGCTTACATCGCATCAGCCTTTGTGCGCCGCTTTACGCTTCGCGCCCTCACGGGCGCTGCGATGGGCGGCATGGTCGGCATGATCTGCGTCGCGCTCTTGCCGTCAACCGACGCAGCCGGTGGTTTCCTGACCGATCTCGGCTTTGCTGGGATGGGCTGGCTTTTGCCCGCCACGATCCCCTTTCTTGCTGCCGCGGTCGCCTTTGCCGCAACCCGTTTCGCCGCCCTTCGCACGTTAAGGACCATGGCATGAGCTACGCCATTCGCTGGCTGCGATCGCTCCTGTTCATCATCCAGGTTTATTTCGTGATGCTTGTGCTCGGGATCCTCTTCTTCCCCTGGGCGCTCTTCTCCCCACGCGGGGCGCACGCAGCGTGTAAGACCTATGCAAGCTGGGCGCTTTTTACCGCGCGGATCATGTGCGGCATTCGCTATCAGATACGTGGGGAAGTGCCTGCGGGTGAGGTGCTGATCGCGGCCAAGCACCAGAGCTTTCTCGACATCATGATCATCTTCCTCCACGCGCCTTGGGCCAAGTTCATCATGAAACATGAGCTGCTCTACACGCCGATCATCGGGGTCTATGCCTATCGGCTCGGATGTGTCCCGGTGAAGCGGGGCAGGCGG
>JBCCYG010000019.1:0-18390 GCA_039190145.1 Pseudomonadota bacterium
GACTGTGCAGCGCGCGCGACCGTTCTGTGTCGACAATCCCGTCGAGGATGGTGTGGCAGACGTGAATGCCGGCAGGCTGAAACTCACGCGCAAGGGATTGTGTGAGCCCCCGCAGCGCGAATTTCGCACTGGCAAAGGCCGAAAAGCGCGCCCCGCCGCGCAGGGAAGCGGTGGCACCGGAGACGATGAACGTGCCACCTCCCGCCCGCACCATCGGCTGAAGCGTAGATTGGCCTAAAAGGACGCAGGACTGCACCATGGACGCCCATGTGCGTTGGTAGTCGCTCAAGTGTCCGTCTTCAAACGGACAGATGACCAGTTCGGCGGCGTTATGAATGACGACCTTTGGTGCGCCGTGCTCGGCGATGATCTGTGCAATCGTGTCGCGCATCGCCGCCTCATCCGAAAGATCCAGCGTATGGAACGCTCCAATCGGTGCCTTCGGTTTGCTGCGGCTGAGGCCCACGGCAGCAAATCCCCCCGCTTGGAACCGCTGTAGAAGAGCCTGACCCAGCCCGGCGCCAGCGCCCGCAACAAGTGCAAGGGGGGCATGGTCCAGCATCAGAGAGCCGGTGCCTTTGCGTGGACCAAATGGCCCGTCTTGACCCAAATACTCGCCCCCTCGCTCCCTGCCTTTGCCGACAGCTTTTGTCCCTGAGGCAGACGAAGCCAGCCGCCGGTGGTGAGAGTGTCACCACCCTCCGCAAAGCTACCCGCGAGCACCAAGACTTCGGTGCCGCCCGCGTCGCTTAGCTCCAGCGTCGCACCGGGCGCGAGCTCGTGATACGTCACGCTTTCCCTGGCGTCCCGATGCAGCTCCGCTGTTGCGACCCCATGAACCGATGTCACTAACTCATCGGCCATTGTTTTGCGGAACTGGGTGCGGTCCTCCATGTCAAATTGCCAGAGTTTGACGAAGATCGTGCAGCCTTGCTCCGACCCCGGCGTATGCTTGGTCGTCGGCGGGTTGCGCACATAGGTGCCAGCAGGGAAATCGCCGTGTTCATCCTGAAACACCCCGTCCAGAACGATGAACTCCTCTCCGCCCGTATGAGTATGTTCAGAAAAATGGCCGCCCGGCGCGTAGCGCACGATAGTCGTGGCACGCGCTACTTCATCCCCGATCCGGTCAAGCATGCGCCGGTCCACGCCCGCCATGGGCGAAGCAACCCAATCCAGTTCTTCGGAATGCACAACCACGCGGGCACCAAAATCTGCATTCAATTCCATCGTGTTCTTTACCCTTTTGACTTTTGGAGTGATGGGGCGCTTGCGCGCGAAGCCTCGCACTTCTAGCTGACCGCTCCTACACCTACCTATCGATAGGTATATTAAAGTGCAACCGGATAAATGGCGGCTTTAGGCCGAACAGGAAGCGATAGCGTTCGTGCTTGCTGCATCGCACCCCAAGCCATCATGACGGGTTTCGGTTGTGATCGGCCAGCGCCACATTGCGCGCGTTGAACCTTCCGAAATCCAAGTGGAGGCGGCCGTCTAGGAACCCTTCATCTTGGCGTCTGCAGTCTGCAGCACCATCGGGAAGCAGGTGGCTCATAGCTCCCCACGAAATCCACAGGCATTCCTCAAGCACCGGCTGAAGCAAGGTTTTAGGTCCACCCCATCGGCAGATGCACGGTGCATCGACGATAGCATGAAAAGGAAATGAGCCATGCCATTGGTAGACATTCAAGTAATCGACGGCGTCTTCAGCGAAGACGAAAAGAAAGAGATGATCAGCAAGGTCACGGAGACCATGATCTCAATCGAAGGCGAGAGCCTCCGCGGGGTGACCTGGGTTCGCGTGATCGACGTCCCAGGCGGTCAGTGGGGCATCGGCGGCCAGGCACTCAGTGCCACCGATGTGAAAGCGCTCCAGGGGGCGGCAGCCTGAACCCTCTCAGGACAGAAACGCAAACGACAACCCCTGCGTTGACGCCCAAAGCTCGGACCGATCTTGCGACTTCTTGAAGCGAAGTCGGTCCGATTATCCTCCCCTCCACTCGATAGGCAGGCGACGATGAAAGACTACCCAGACATACTCGACAACCCCGTATGGTGGTCGCTGTCGACCCGCCACAATCACCTCGCTGAGGCCCATGGCAATGCTCTCGCCTTGCCTGAAGACCTCGGCCCCTTTGCCGCCAGTCGAGGCACCCATGTTACGGACCTTGCGGACCTTGCCATGCTGGCGCAAAGGCGACTGACTCCTGCGTTGCTGATGTCCCGCCATGTCCCCGCCGGGTTGGAGGCTCAACCTTTTACGCATGGCGTGCAGATGGTCGCCGACTGCGTTCCCGAATGTCAGCTGGACCTTAACATAGCCAAGTTGACCGAAGACGATGCGGATCAGATTTTCGCACTCGCCCGTCGAACGCGGCCGGGGCCGTTTGAGCGACGCACGCACATGCTCGGCGATTTCATCGGGATCAAACAAGAGGGAGTGCTTGTCGCCATGGCGGGGCAACGCATGAAGCTCCCTGGTTTCACTGAGATCAGCGCGGTTTGCGTTGACCGCGGTCACCGCGGTCGTGGCTTAGGCGCCGCACTCGTATCGCAGATGGCAAAGCGCATCATCGAACGAGGCGATTGGCCCTTCCTGCACACTTACGCCGACAACAAACGCGCCATTTCGCTCTATGAAAAGCTGGGTTTCCGTCTTCGGACAGGCGTAAAGCTGGTGCATCTGAGTTCGGACGTAATTTCTTCGATGCCCTCGCACGCCTTCCCTCGCGAGCAGCGAGTTCGTGAAACAACAGACGGCTAAGACGCATCTACCATTCCACCCGGGCCCAATGACAACCCCAGTGCATTGGGCTACGGTCCCAGTGTGGAGCTTGTGTTCGAAGATTGCACTCTAGATCTCTTGCGTCGTGAGCTGCGCAGGGACGGTACGCTCGTTCCAATCGAACCGATGGCTTTCGATCTCATCGCCTTCTTGATTAAGGAAAGGCACCGCGTTGTCTCTAAGCAGGAGTTGGTCGACGCGGTGTGGAATGGCAGGTTTATCGCTGACTCAAGCCTGTCAACCGCCGTAAAGACGGCGCGCCGGGCCTTAGGCGACAGTGGCCAAGCTCAGCGCTTCATTAAGACGGTGCATGGGAAAGGCTTCCGGTTTTTCGCGGAAGTCCAACAACGGGCACCGGCGACAGTTGCTAATGGGCAGGAGGAAAGGAGCCCGATCAGAGCCCCCGGCCACGGCGCGGGTCGACCGAGCATCGCCGTTCTGCGCTTCCTCAGTTTGGACGAAGACACAAACGCGAAGCTGCTCGCCAGCGCCCTCCCCGCGGAGTTGATTTCAGCGCTTTCGCGTTTGAAATGGCTGCATGTGATTGCACGCGGGTCGTCGTTTCGCTTCCCACCCGAGAGCTTTGTGCCGCAAGATGTCATCGATCAACTCAACGTCGGCTATATTCTCTGCGGGGACATCGCGCCGCGCGGTGGGCAATTGGCAGTGTCGCTCGAGCTTCAGTCAGCGGCCCATGGCACGCTTGTTTGGGCCGATCAGTTTACATTCCCGGCGGCAGAAATTGAGGCGGTCCGCGCTCAGATAATCGCGGCGACGGTATCAAAACTTGAAGCCTCTATCCCCGAATTTGAAGCGGCGGAGACGCGTAAACTCTCCGAAACCCAGTTCGACGCGTGGTCGCATTTTCACCTCGGCCTGACTCAGGCCTTTCGCTTCAATGCGGACGCCAACCATGCTGCCGCGAAGCACTTTGAGGCCGCGTTAGATTTCGACCCTGGCTTCGCCCGCGCCCATGCCGGGAATTCTTTCGTGCATTGGCAGAACGCTTTTATGCGCATCGAGGCCGACCGGGAGGAGCACCTTTCCATCGCGGCCGCTGAAGCAAAGCGAGCGCTCGAGATCGACCCGAATGATCCATTCTCAAACTTTTGCATGGGACGCGCAGTCTGGTTGAATGGGGACGTTGACGCCGGTCTCAACTGGCTAGATCGCGGGCTGCATCTGAACCCCAACTTTGCTCAGGGCTACTACACCCGCGGTCTCCTGCTGAACATGCAGGGCGAATACGACGAGGCCCACGCGTCAACGATCAAAGCGAAGTCGCTGAGCCCGCTTGATCCGCTGTTTTATGGAATGCTGACGAACCAGATGGTGTCCGAAGTGGCTCTGGGGAACTTCGAGGCGGCAATGGGCACCGCTGAACAAGCTGTGACCTCTCCAGGAGCTTACTATTACCCTTTAATTTGGGCGGCCATTACAGCGGAGCTCAGCGGGAAACCTGCAAGGATGCAGCGATGGCGTGACAAAGCGCTGTCCGAGTGGCCAGATGCCTCTGCAGCGGCAATCCTTCAGACGTTTCCCCTTTCAGACGCCGAGCTGCGCCACAAAGTCCAAGGATCGCTTGAGCGCCTGGGCATCCGGTAGGGCCTCTAAGCAGCCTTACGAATGCCGCTAAAGCTAAGCCAGAAATTCGGATGATCGCATCTTTTCAAGCAATCCAAATTCATCGACCGCCTCGCTTGCCTAGGTGCAGGGAGTGGCAGCAATGCCAAGCAACGCCGAAGAGTTCGATACTCTCATTCAACGTCCAGGCGGCCTTGGTCCGGATTGTCTGTCCTTGAACGTCAGGGGACACTAAACAAAATCGCTCGGGGCGCCGTCTGGTTGCCTGGATCGCAGACCAAGACTACCCTCCGAGCCTCAAGCGAAGAAAGAACGAAGCGTCTCGGTGTGAGAGTGTGAACGATATGGCAAAGTGCCGAGGTTGCTTACCCACAGAAATCCACATGATGACAACAGCGATCTGGCCACCGCTTTCTCCAAGTCGAACAACGAGCATTACAAGATCGCTCGCTTAAAGAAGGACCACGACGGCATCGACAATCACCCGTATAAGGCTGGGGAGTGGATCTATAGCCGCGACTGGTGTGTCCAGCGGGTGGAACGGGACATCCGCCTGATATGAGGCCGAGCCGCCACAAGCATAGCTTTGGAGCCATGCGCTAAAGCTAGGCTGAGAAAACAGCGGCAGCGCATCATGCAAAGCCTCATTCCAGCTAAGTCATGATCACGGCACGCAAGCTTTTCAAATCGGCTCCCATTTTTGTGCTCGTCAGCTAGTCGGTGATCTAGCGAAACGATTGGATACTCGCGTTGCCGCTGGGGAAACGGTTTCGTTTTTCCGCCAATGTGAGACCGGCGGTTGCTGCGCCCGGCGCATGTCAGGGCGCGACGGTTCGACTTTCGATGAGAAGTTAGCTCTAAGACGCGTAGGCCTTGGGTCCATAAACCTGGCGGCCCTAGCGTTAACTTTGGCGTATTTGTCGCGAAACAGCTCGGTCGATGGTGTTTGTTAGTGAAATGGGACCATCGGAACACTCGCAAGGAAAACGCGACCACAAGGTCGGCGTTCAACGGCGGATAAAAAAACAAGTAAGGACCGGCCAATTGGCCGGTCCTTCTCGATTGTCCAGGACGAGTTAGCGCTGGACTTCGATCATGGTTGCGTCGACGACCATCCCGTTCACGATGAGTTTTGCGATAAGATCCTCACCGGAAGCAGGCCCCATGAGCGGAACGCGAACGTTTGTGTTGGGGCCTTTCTTGAGAGCCATCATCCCGATGACGACGCCATTGAATGTCTCGATTTGGATGGAGCCGGCTTCCGACACGCTTGCGAGTTTTACGTCGTAATACGTGTCGCCTTGCATGGCGCCCCCGAGAATTCCGAATTGGTCCTTTGCCGAAGCAACCCCGGCAGAGAGTGCAACGATCGTGGCTGCTGTTGCGAGCTTTTTAAGCATGGTGCTTCCTTAGATGTCTGGGCCGGCTCTGGCTTGAGGTCATCACCGGGCGATCCATGTTAATTGGGACTGACATATTGACGTCAGTTAAAACTTACATACGCCAGCGCGCGGTGGGCAGCATTTCAGGTTTCTGACGATAGTTTTCCAAGAAGTACGCAAATCCGCCTTGGGGCGAGAGCGTCAGATTTCGTGCTGGCAAGAGAACAGCAAGTTTCTGACACGGCGCGTCAGACGGAATACCTTGTGAATTATCAATGATTTTGTTGCGCCATGGTGCAGCTTGAGAAAACCCTCGGCGATGATCGGATTTCGGTCAACGATGACGGGTTCTCCCTACATTTTCTGGAAGCAGGCACTCACAAACTCGACTTCGCGTCCGCGGACGCAGTGCTCGATATCTTTATGGGATCAACCGAAGGTAAGGCGACCTACCGGAGCGCCGTTGAAACGCCAGAGAATACTCATGCGCAGTCCTTTTCGTTCTTACCTGCCTCAATGGCGCAGGGCGCTCACTTCGTGAGGTCGGGACCCTCGGTCTTGATGATCTTTGAGCCGAAGAAGCTCCGTGTGACACCGGCCGCAAAGATCATCTCTGCCATCGAGGAGCCGATCTGGAATTACATTGATACCGGAATGACCGGCGCTGGTATTCTCGTGAAGGAGTTCTTGGAGAGCCCGTCACACACGCCGAAGACCTCAGAAAAGTCCTTTGTCCGCGACTTGCTGAGTATCCGCCTCATGCAGATCAGTCAGCTTAAAGCAGAAAAGCACTCGAACTCTTCAGCACGCCCAATGCAAAAAGCGCTTGAGTTCATAGACGCCCAGGAGGGTCACAAGCTTTCGCTTGAGGAAATCGCCTCCGTCGCGGGGATGAGCCCGTATCACTTTGCGCGTGTGTTCCGGTCTACTTTTGGCGTCGGCGCAAAGCGATACGTCCTTTTGAGACGCATCGAACGCGCGCAGGAGCTCATCGCAAAGACAGATCAAAGCCTGGCGGAAATTGCTTACTCTGTCGGTTTTAGTTCTCAAAGCCATATGACTTCTGTGTTTTCCAACCTTGCAGGGCGAACGCCCGCGAGTTTTCGCGAGACCCGCAAAGTCGAAGAGTGATTTAATCAACTTTTCTGCACGCCGAGCAGGAATGCGGAACTGTGACAAGATTGTGAAATACTTATCGCAGCCAGAAAGCATTGCTGGCTAGCCAGGTGAAGGCCGCCCGTCGCAGACTACATCTCATCAAGCAACACAGCGCCAAGACTGAAAGACGTAGATAAACAAGGAAGCCAGCGGATTTTCGTTTCCGGAGAAATAATTACCATCCAACGGGTCATGCGTGACCGACGGGACGTCGCAACGGGTGTACAGCCATGTCTTTGCGGTGCACGTTACCGCCTTGAATTTATGGAGCCGCGGGCTTGGTCCATTCCTCTCGGGGTGGGTGGAAAATGACGGCTTCCGCGCCCCACGAGGCAAACCAGCGGCACCTCGCTCAGATCGAGTCCGTGGCGCAGGTGACGACCTCCTTCAACGGTCGCAACTTGCGGGTCGCTCACTTGCAGCATCCTCCGCTCGAGGGTCTTGAAGTGGGCCCAAGCATTGATCACGTCATCGTTTTCTCACTTGTTCAGCCAGCGGCTATTAATCGTCTCTACGATGGTGAGGTCAGCGGCGTGAATGAGATCCCTCGAACAACATCGATCCTTCCCGCGGGGCGAAAAACCACTTGGGAATGCCCCGCGGATACCGAGGTTTTGCACCTCTATCTCGATGATGCTGTCCTGCGACGCTACGCGGAAGAGAATTCAAAGCTTGACCCTGCGGCCCTCGATGTTCACGACACGATGGGCGCAGCCGACGAGTTTATGGGGCGTCTGGCGCCGATCCTTCTCCAACATATCTCGAAACCTACGGAAACCACGCGCCTCATGGTGGATGGGTTTGAGCAGCTGCTCGCTGCGCATCTTATTGGCCAGTATTCCAACGCAAATCGCCCTCTCACCCAGCAAGGAGCGTTGGATCCGGGGTCTCTCTCACGGGTCATGGAGTATATGCGCAGCCATCTGGACGCGGATATCTCTCTCCAGGACCTTGCAGCACAGAGCACGCTGAGCTCCTTTGCGTTTGCGCGCGCTTTCAAGGCAGCGACAGGCACGAGCCCGCACCAGATGCTGCTCGCAGAAAGGGTAGCACGCGCCGCACAACTCCTTCGCACGACCAAGACGCCGCTGGCTGAGATCGCCTATGCTGTTGGCTTTTCGAGCCAGTCACATATGACGACGACCTTTGCGCGCCAGATGGGTCTGACGCCGGGGCGCTATCGAAATGAGAGCCGATCATGAGCCGGGAGCAGAACATCGCGGCACTGCCTCGGCTCCATGAGGTCATCGGCGATGTCACCCTCGATTCCGCCAGCCTCCACGGCCAAAACCTGCGAACCACGCGGGTGCTGCACGATCTTCTCGACTACTATGAGGCGCCGGCGACGGCGGATCACACAATCGTCTTTGCACCGGCGCAAACAAAGGATGTTGTGCGGTTTTATGGGGCTTCCGAAAGCGGGTCAGCCAAGCATGCTCGTTTGACCACCATTATGCCCGCTGGACGGGAGGTGACGTGGCGCAGCGATAGCTTGGTGGAGACACTGCACATCTCGATCGACGACGCGATACTGCGACGTCACATTAACGACACGCTCGACATCGATCCGGCGAGTGTGGACGTGCTCGATACAATGGGGAATGTGGACGATCAGATTGCCAAACTTGCGCCCATGATCTTGCGCCAGATTCACGACCCGACGCCCGCGACCAAGCTCATGCTCGACGGCTTTGAGCAAGTCGTGGCCGCGCATTTGATCACGCATTATTCCTCGAGTTCCCGGACGATACCTTCGGCCCGCACACTCGATGACGCCTCGCTCGAGCGCGTCATGGATTACATGCGCGGCCATCTTGAGGAGGATATCTCCCTCGAAGACCTCGCATCTCACACGACGCTGAGTCTGTTCTCCTTTGCGCGAGCCTTTAAGGCGGCGACAGGGACGAGCCCGCATCAAATGCTTCTCGCAGAGCGTATCGCGCGCACCGCGGAGCTTTTGAGGAACACCGAGACACCTCTCGCCGAAATTGCCTATGCCGTCGGCTTTTCAAGTCAGTCGCACATGACCACCACGTTTGCCCGCCACATGGGCGTCACGCCAGGGCGCTATCGTAAGGATCTCAGGTCGTGATCGACTATCGCGATGCGCCGATGCTTTCGTCGTTTCGCGCGGTGATCGATCACATCAAGGACAATTCGACCTCCGTTCTTGAATCCGAAGAGGCGGACGCAACCAAAACCGACGTGGCGATATGGGAGCAGGGCGATGATGCGTTCACAACCCCAGCCATGGGCACGCACTTTCTCGCGATCGTGCTCAACGGAACCGCTTGGGCAGATGTAGATTTTGCCGCCTGCACTGGCCCGAGACAGGCACGCATAGCGCCCGGGTCGTTGGGGTATATACCTGCTGGTAACTCCTGCGCGGCTTCTTTCGATGGCCGTTTCCGCTCTGCGCATATCATGCTCTCGGCCCAGATCTTCGATGAAGAGCTGGAGGATTTGACCCAGGATCGCCCGGCGACGCGGCAATGCGGTGGCTTCATCAGTGAAAGCATTCCGGCAATTTCCACTGCTGCCTTGGCCCTGATTTCTTGCGCTAAGGCGCGGCGCGGCCCGGACCTCACCCGCTCCAGCCTCGAACATGCCCTCGCTCGTCGCATCGCAAAGGCCGCGCATCCATCCGCGGGCGGTGATCGCCGTCGAAGCGCTCTTTCAGCGGTGCAAACCAAGCAGGTGATTGATTATATCGAGGATCGGATATCCGAGAACTTCGAGCTCGCAGATGCTGCAGCGTTCGTCTCGACCACCGTGCCCGTGCTTTTGCGAAGCTTCAGAGATGAAACGGGCATGTCGCCATCTGCGTTCCAGACCGAAAGACGCGTGGATAGGGTCCGTGCATGGCTTGTTCAGACGGAGGATGCGGCCCCTTTAGAACTCGCCCGCAAGGCTGGTTTTGCTACGCTAAAGGAGATGGATATCGCGTTTCGGAATGTCCTCGGCGTCGGGTTCGAGAGCTACCGCAGGGGCGCGCTGTCTTAGGATCAAGGCCTCATAGGCCTAAACGAGTGTCTGCAAAAAATTAACGGATGCGTGATATATCTCGCGCTCTCGTCTGGGGAAGCTTCCTCCTGAAACACTCAGGAGGTTGATATGACGCACGTCCAAGCCACGCACCCGCCCATTGCCTGGCGCCAATGCGCCCATGACATCAAGAACGTGATGGCCACCGTTTCCATGGTCGCCGAAGAGCTCGCTGGCGAGGTTTCTCCCAGAAGCCGCAAGCTCGGCCAAAGATTGGAACGCAGTTGTGTGCGTGTGCTTGAAATGTGCGCTGCGCCTGCCCACGGCGACGCCGAAACCAAGCTTTATCCAATCATTGGCGTGCTGGAGGACGTCGCCGATTTAGCGCGCGGGCTGTCAGCGCAGCCTCTAAGCGTGACGTTAGAAGCAGATAAAGTGACCCTAGACGAAAAGACCAATGCCGCTGTCTTCCGCGTCTTGGCCAACCTCGCGACAAATTCTGTCCAAGCCTTTGACGGCTGCATGGGAGAATTAGAAATATGTGCGCGGCGCAAATCAGAGAAAGTGATTATCACCCATTCAGATAACGGACATGGGCTCAGCGCCGTTTCTCCTAAGAATGAAGCGCCACGCCTCCCAAAGCGGACCGGCATGGGCCTCACGATTGCCCGGGCTTTGGTTGCACAGATAGGCGGCTCGCTCATCGTTCAAAGTACCGGGCCCGGCGGCACCGTATTCTGCGTCGAGTTCCCCCATGGCCGTAAGCACAATTAGAGTTTCCTGCTTTAAAGTAAGAGAAATCGCTTAGCTGTTCGGCGCTCTAATTTCGCTTTTAAACACTGTTGGCTTGAAGGGTGAGAAGGCTTGCTTCCTGCGTCAGCGACTGGGCTGAAGCGAAGTAGGTTCGCCCGAGTGTTTCATAAGAGGTGCTTAGAGTGCGCAAAGCGTTTAGAATGAGGCATGCCGCAGGAAGTGGGAACCTGCGGAGAGGGTTTGCGCCTCGTTAAGTTCCGCCATCATCAGTATTACGCGTGCGCTAGCCTGACCTCGATTGGGCCTCTTGAGGTGCAATAAGTTAGCGGTTGCTAATGCAGGTAAACCAAAGGTTGTGCTACGCGGACGCATTTCTTTACGTTAACCTCCTCTTATTGTTCGAAGTCGTTGTGCATCCCCGCGTATCCAAGCCATTTTTGGAGGCCCCATGGCCGAGCCTGCCTCGAAATCAACAGCTCCTGCAAAGAAGCCGACGAAAGCTGAAGCCGCCAAAGCGAAGCAGGAGGAAGAGCGCGTTGCGAAGGACGAGGCGCTCATCGCGCATTTCAATGAACTCGTGCCCGCCGGAAGGAGCAACTGGTTGGCGCTTTTGGCCTACCTGACCTTCATCTTCGTCACGGTTCTGGCGGTTGAAGACATCGACTTTTTCCTGCCCCAGCGCAGCACCGCGCTGCCGCTCGTCAATGTCACGATCCCCACGCGTTCCTTTTTTATCTTCGCGCCGATCCTCGGGGCGGCACTTTATATCTATCTGCACTTCAACATTCGGCAGGTCGTCGAGGTTTTCCTTGCTTTGCCACCAGAGCACAAAGGGCAGCGCATTGAGACCTTCTTGAAGCCCTGGATCCTCGTCGATCATCTGCAACGGGTTAGCCATGGCGGGCCGGGTCGCCGGATGGACGGGCCAGCGGGATTCACCACGATCCTGATGGTCTGGCTCGCGGGGCCGCTGGTGCTGAGTTATTTCTGGATCCGCAGCTGGCCGGCCCATAGCGAATGGATCACGGGCGTGATCGGTCTTTCGCTCGCTGGGTGCATCTATGCCGGCCTCTCGACCTGGATGCTTTTTCGTAAGGTCAAGGGAAAAGCCGGTGACCTCATCAACGTAGTTGCGGTGTCAGGCGCGGTGGCGGCGGTGCTCCTCCTCGTGGGCTTCGTGCGCACCGACTGGGGCGGGTCCATGGCGCTCCGGCACGGCTCCGCCCAGATTGAGACGCTCCTCGCGCGCACGGACCTGCGCAAAGCGGTGCTCACCACCCAGGACGCGTCGACCTGGCAGGATCGGGAGCTTTTGGGACGCCAACTGCTGCAAGACGCGTGCAAGCGCGCGGGCGTCCCAGACCGACTTTGCGCCGTGGGGATTGAGGATAGCGACGATCCTCGCGTCGCCGCAATCGAGCGCGGGATGGAAGACTGGTGCCTTGAAGAGATGGGCCTCGGCCCGGTGGAGTGCGAGGAGTTCTCAGACCGACTGAGATTTGATGCGATCTCCGAATGGCCGCGCCGCACGCGTACCCTTTACGCGGGGAGCCCGGCGCTTGACCTCTCTCGCGTGGACTTGCGTCAAGCGGACATCTCGGAAGCGACAATCCGCAACGTTGATTTCACCGGCGCCAATCTCGCAGGGGCAAATTTTGACGGTGCGGTGCTTGAGGGGGTCATCTTTGACGGGGCCGACCTCACGAACGCGACCTTTCGGGGGGCGGATATCTCGGACGCCCGGTTTTACAACTCGGTCCTCACGCAGACCGATTTTAGCCGCTCCCGTCTCCGCTCCTCAACGTTTTGGAGTGATATTGCTTCAGGTGACCAAGGAACCAACTTCAACGCGTCGAACATGCGCGGTGTCTATTTCATGCTGATCAGCCTGGAGCAGGCGAGTTTTATAGGGGCCGACATTGGCGCTGCTCTCTTATTCGGGGCGACGCTCCAGAATGCTAATTTTCAGGACCTTCGCTTCAAGAACTCCATGGTAAGCGGGAGCGATATGACCGGAGCGAATTGGTCTGGCGCGTGGCTGCGGCGCAGTTTCCTGTCGGAAGCAGTCTTAGATGCCGATGAATTCAACGAGGACCAGTTGGAAGACATCGTGGTCTTCAACAGTGCGCGCTTAGAGGACGCTTATGAAAACCGTCCGGGCCCTCGGGGCTCAGGGGACGATCTTGGTGAAATGATCGAGCTTGAGGAGGCAGAAGAGAGCGAGACCGATGAGATGACCCTTCAAGCCCGGTTCGATCTGCTGTCTTGCTGGCCACGCGTACCCTTTGAGATCAAGCTTATCTTTTGGTGGCTGTCCCAGGCTCCAGATAATGACCCCGATGCATATGATCTGAGCGTTGCGGCCGTGACATGCCCGCGATGACAGGCGTGTCTCTCACCTAGGAAGGAGCATGGGCATCACCCGTCCGCATTCAGGGAGCCGTCGTGCGGGACGGCCCTCCAATTCATCCTGAAAAGCGCGATGATCTAGGCCATGCGCGTGGTCTCGCCCCCGATATCGGGGCAGAAGGCGGTCCGGTCACTCGTATGTGCTCATCGGTTGCACAGCGCGCGTTGGCGCTAGGCGGACGCGGCGAAAGGTCCCGTTCGTGCACTATGTGTCGTCGCCTGTAATGACTTACGGGTCAGTAAGACATACTCTTTTGGGGGCAGTTGAAGTGAGAGCTTAAAGGAGCAAACCATGGCGCTGTCCCCAAACAGATATCTCAAAGTTCTGGCCGTTTTCTTGAGCCTCGGCGGTGCATCTGCCCAGGCGCAGGCCCCTGATGGCGAATGCGATGCGCAATGCCAGGCCAACCGCGATGCGCAAGACCCTACGGCGGAGGTGAACGCTCTCTTCTTCGACAACACGATTAGCTTTAGTGATGACAGGGACGAGACGCTCTACAACTTTGAAATTCAGGGCGTTCGCACATTGCTTTCCGAAGACTGGGGCGGACTGATCCTGAGGGGGATTGTGCCAGTCTTAGGTGTCCCCGTGCCAGATCCGCCCACCTTTGACCTCGATACTGAGTGGGGGATATCCGATACCCTCATTCAGCTCTTTTACGTGCCGGATGCCAATATAGGGCCACTCAGCTTCGGCTTTGGTCCGCAAGTCTCCCTCGAAACCCATAGCGAAGACGAACTCAAAGGTGCCGGCTTTGGCGGCGGTCTCGCAGCGGGTGCCTTTGGCTTTGTGGGCCCATGGTCGGTTGGTGGCCTTGCAAACCACCTTTGGGGCGAGAACGAGTTTAGTACGACGACGCTTCAGCCCATCGTATATTACAACTTCATCAATCCAGAGATCGGAAACTGGTTCCTCGGGTATAATGCCCAAATCACCTATGATTGGTCGGCGGCTTCTGCCGATGATGCGTGGTCGGTCCCGGTCGGTCTTTCGGTCGGAAGGACTGTCCTCCGACCTTCCGGTCCCGCAGTGTCATACGTTGTCGGCGCATATGGCTTAGCGGACTCACCTAACGATGCTTTCGACTGGCAATTAAAGTTTGCCGTCAACATTCTGTCGCGGTGACGGTCTCTTAGGCCCGTGCGGTGCTTTTGGTCGGCCCTGGCGGAGGGACGGTAGCTTAAGCGGCTATTCACCCGCCGCCAGGGCGCCGTCGCGACGGCCGTTGAGCCAGTTCATCCCTAAAAGCACGACGATCGCGACCATGCCTGCAATCTCCACCCCCACATCGGGCCAGAAGGCGGCGATCGTGGCGGGCACGAGGAGGATGCGCTGCCAGGTTGGGATCGGCCGCCAGAGATAGCCCTCGAGCGCAGCAGCGAATGCGACAAGGGCCGCAATGGCAAGCGCGCCTGCCCAGAGAACCTCGTGCAAGGGGCCGCCGAGGATGATCACCTCGTTGAAGACCATGAAGCAGGGGATGAGGTAGAGGCCCTTGGCGTATTTCCACGCCTGAACGGACGTCTCCATGGGTTTCGATCCCGCGATCGCCGCCCCGGCAAAGCCCGCCAGCGCCACAGGCGGCGTCACGTTTGAATCCTGTGAGTACCAGAAGACGACGAGGTGCGCGATGAGAAGGGGGACGCCGAATTCCTGGGTCAGGGCAGGGCCCACGAGGATAATGAGGACGATGTAGGCCGCTGTCACCGGCAGCCCCATGCCGAGGATCAGGCTCGCGATCAGCACCAAGATCAGCGCGAGGACGATGTTACCTCCCGAGAACGCGATCATCATGGCGGAAAACTTGAGCCCGAGCCCGGTGAGCCCGACAACGCCCACGATAATGCCCGCCACCGCGCAGGCCATGGAGACGGCGACCGCATTTCGCGCCCCGAGCGCCAGGGCCTCAAAGGTCAGCCCCACTCCGCGGCGGAAGAGCGCGATGAAACCTTCCATCGTGGGTGTGCCGCGGGAGAAATCCCAAAGCGCGCGGGCGATAGCAGCCGCACCGATGGTCAGGATCGCGTAGAAACCCACGCGCATGGGCGAATACCCCGCCACGAGAAAGCCGATGAGCGCGATGAGGGGCACAAGGAAATGCCAGCCCTCAGCGAGGACTTCGCGCACTTTGGGAAGCTCCTCGGCGGGCAGGCCGCGCAGGCCCTGCTTCACCGCGGCGATGTGCACGAGAAGGTAGACCGCGCCGAAATAGAGGAAGGCTGGGAAGATCGAGACGAGAACGATGTCGATATACGGCATCTGCGTGAACTCGGACATCAGGAACGCGCCTGCGCCCATGAGCGGCGGCATGATCTGCCCGCCAGTGGAGGCAGCGGCCTCGATCCCGCCTGCCTGTTTGGGCTTGTAGCCCAGCTTTTTCATGAGCGGGATGGTGAAGGCGCCGGTGGTCACCACGTTCGCAATGGCGGAGCCGGAGATGGAGCCCATGCCAGCAGAAGCGATGACAGAGGCTTTGGCCGGGCCGCCGCGCTGTCTGCCCGTAGCGGCATAGGCCAGATCGATAAAGAATTTGCCCGCGCCGGTGACTTCAAGAAACGCGCCGAAGAGAACGAAAACAAAAACAAAAGTGGCGGCGACGCCGAGCGGAATGCCAAAGATGCCTTCAGCGCCTAGGGTCATTTGAGAGGCGAGGCGATCGAGCGAGTAGCCCCGATGGTTGAGGATGCCGGGCATCCAGTCGGCCATGAATGGAAGCTCCCCCCGCGAGCCCGCGAAGGCGTAGACGATAAAGAAGGCTCCGATGATCGTCATCCCGAGCCCCACGGCCCGCCGCGCGCCCTCGAGCACGACAAGCACCGTGAGCACACCGACCCAGACGTCGATGTCCCGCGGAAAGATCTGGTTCGCAATCGTGTCGATATTGATCGGGAGCCACGCGCCCGCGACGATGCTGGCTGCGATCAGCGTGCCGTCGATGGCCCAACCCAGCGGGCCGCGGGGGCGGTCTCGGCCAAAGGCAGGATATATCAGGAAGCAGAGGACGAGGACAAAGCCGAGATGGATGGGCCGCTGGTAAAACAGCCCCAGCGGCTGGATGCCCGCCGCGTAAAGCTGAAAGAGCGACAGCGCGATCCCGACAACAGTGATCGCTTTCAGCGCAAAGAGGGACTGATGGCGGTCCGGGTTCGGGATGTCGGTGTCAGTTACCATCTGCGTCTTCCGTTAGCGCGATCCGCACGCGTTCGCTCGCCGCCACGGCAGAGAGCGAGACCTCCCTGTCGCCCACGCGCAGCCGGTGATCCACAAAGCCACGACCGGGCCTGAGCACATAGGCATTGCCGGGCACCGGTTCGTCAATGTCGAGGATGAGATAGCCGCCTTGCCCGTCAGAGACCTGCCTGCCGCGCCCAGGGATGTGGCCCAGCCCCGCGGCAAAGTCGGGCAGGTGGGACCAGGTCAGCACCATGCGCCCCGCGCGGTTCTCATAGCAGTCAGAAACTTCAAAGCCCTGGACGGAGTGCCGCCAGAGCACGCACCATTCGGTGCCATCGGGGACGTCGAAGCGGGCAATTTCAGGCCCGTTCAGGACGGTCGCTGTCAGGTCTTGCGCCGCCGCCGGCGCGGCGAGGAGGAGGGCCAAGAGCCCCCCTCCGAGTTTCGTCAGCACGCTTACTTGAGGCGGTCGGGCACGGTGGCGCCGGCTTCCTCATAGTAGCGGATCGCGCCCGGATGGAGCGGGATCGGCGTGGCCGAAAGCGTGAAGTCGATCGTCGTCTGGTTCGCCGCCGGGTGGACCGCGCGCAGATCGTCGATGTTCTCAAAGATCGCCTTGGTGATGTTGTAGACGAGCTCCTCATCCATCTCTTCGGAGACCGTCATCACATTCGCCGCACCGAGCACAGCCGTGTCGCCCACGCCCTCATATGTGCCACCGGCAAGCGTCGTGCGCGCAAAGAGAGGCTGCGCCTCAAGCGCGTTGGCAAACTCTTCCTCGGTGAGCTCAATGATCACGATGTCCTGCGTGGTCGCGAGGTTCAGGATCGAGGAGGTCGGCGCACCCACGGACCAAAAGCCCGCATCGATATCGCCGTTCGCCAGCGCGTCTGCGGTCTCGTTGAAGTTCAAGCGCTGCTCGTCGATGTCATCATAGGTGATACCGTTCGAGCTCAGCACGATCTCGGCATTCACCTCCGTGCCGGAGCCCGGCGCGCCCACGGAGACGCGCTTGCCCGCGAGGTCGGAGAGGCCGGTGATGCCGGAGCCCTCGAGCGTCACGATCTGGATCATGTTGGCATACATCGAGGCCATGGCCCGCAGCATTGGCAGCTGCTGACCGTCGAAACGGCCGATCCCGGCATGGGCCGCTTGCACCGTGTCGGCAAGGCCGAGGCCCATATCCGCGTCGCCGCGCGCGATAAGGCCCATGTTTTCAACGGAGGCCCCCGTCACTTCCGCCGTGGCCGAGAAGCCGTCGACATGGTTGTTGATCACCTCAGCCACGCCACCGCCCATGGGGAAGTAGACGCCGCCCGTGCCGCCCGTCGCGACAGAGAGCTGGGTCTGCGCCAGAGCGGGGCCAGCGCTAAGCACGGCAGTGGCCGCAAGAACCTTAACAAATTTCATTATTTCCTCCCGGTTCGTCTTGTTGACGCTGCGACATCTAGGCCAGTTTGTCGCAGCTTCCAAGGGGCCGGGGCGCCCGTTCGGGCTCAGGGTGCGGCGGCGGTGACCTCCACCTCGACGAGGAATTCAGGGCGTGTGAAGCCCGAGACGATGACAAGGGTCGAGGCGGGCAGGGGCCCGTCCTCCCCAAGCCAGGCGTCGCGCGCGGCCATGTACGCTTTCATATGGGCCCGGTCGGTGACAAAGGCCGCAATGCGCACCACGTCGGCCTTGCCCATGCCCGCCTCCGCGATGATCTTTTCGCAGTTCTCAAAGCAGAGCGCCGCCTGCGCGCCCGCATCCTCGGGAACGGACCCATCAGCGGCAAGCGGCAACTGGCCAGACGTCACTGCCACCCGCCAGGAGGCTGGGATTTCCACCCCATGGGCATAGCGGCCAAAGGGGGCGGCAATGGTTTCGGGCAAGAGCGACTTCATGGCGACCTCAACTACCGGGTGTCATCAGAGATAAGTGCCGCATTTTGCGCCAGTTTCCCCCACTTTCAGACGGAAAGCGACGATTGAGCGCGAAAAAATTGTGCAAAAGTATCCATGTCGCGTACGGTTTGAGCAGCTCGCGCTAGCTTGCGGCGTGACGGGGGGCCTGCGCTTGAGTGCTCGGGTCGGCTGATCTGCAATTACGCATCACAGATTCGAGGACATCATGAACAAAATTGCTGCCATCAAACTTGCCACAGTCGGGACAGCGGC
>JBCCYG010000020.1:0-18212 GCA_039190145.1 Pseudomonadota bacterium
AGCTCACCTCGGCGCCGGTAAGCTCTGGGGAGGTGATGGGGACGACCGTCATGATTCTTCCGTGTTAGCGCTACACTTCGCTATTGCGTAGCACTGCAAATCGAGTGCATCAATACTAGATCAATTTGAATTCGAGCGCGAAATGGATGATCGCGGCAGCCTGCCAAAGCACATGCAAATCAGCGAGATGCTGGTGCGGGAGATCGCCGCCGGGCGGCTTGCCGATGGGGCGCGGCTCAAGCCGGAGCGAGAGATGGCCGCGGAATTTGGCGTGGCCGTTGGCACGCTGAGGCGCGCGCTGGATGAGCTCACCGAGAAGGGGCTTTTGGAGCGCGTGCAGGGGTCTGGCAATTACGTGCGACACCTGCCCGATGCGCGCTCTGTCTACACGTTTTTCCGTTTGGAGGTGCCCGGCGGGGGCGGTTTGCCGACGGCCGATGTGCTGGCGGCTGATCCTGTTGCGCGCCCTGTGACCCTCGGGACCGACGGGGGAGAGGTAGACGTCTTGCGCGTCCGGCGGCTGCGTTTGCTCGATGGTGCTCCAGCCGCGCTGGAGGAGATCTGGCTCGACATGCCGGGGGCGGCTCAACTCACGGCGGCGGATTTGTCGGAGAGCCTCTACCTCACCTGCCAGCGAGAGCTTGGCGTGACGGTGGAGCGAACTGAGGACCGCGTGGGGCTCTCTGCCGTGCCCGATTGGGGCCACGGCCAGTTGGCGATTGCACCGGGGGCCGTTTGCGGGCATGTGCGCCGCCGCGGCTGGGCCGGAGGGCGGGTCCTCGAAGTATCAGAGACTTGGTTTGACACAGATCGCGCGCAGTTCGTGTCGCGGATGAGGTGAGAGAGATGGATAACGTGCGCTACGGCGTCATTGGCTGCGGAATGATGGGCCAGGAGCACATCAAAAACATCGCGCTTCTACCCCACGGCGAGGTGGTGAGCGTGCTCGATCCCGTGCCGGAGATTGCCGACCATGCCGCCGAGCTTGCGGGCGGTGCGCGGGTGGCCCCAACGCTTGAGGACATGGTGCGCGATGATCGGGTCGACGCGCTCGTGATCGTGTCGCCGAACCACCTCCATGTCGATCAGCTCTTTGAGATCTCCAAGATCCGGCACCTACCGATCCTCTGCGAGAAGCCGCTTTATACCCATGCAGACCAGGCTGCACGGCTGAGCATTTTTCAGGAGCGCTACCAGGCGCCGGTTTGGGTGGCGATGGAGTATCGCTACATGCCGCCGATTGCGGCGCTTTTGGCGGAGGTCGAGGCGGCCACCGGCGGGATCGAGATGCTGACCATTCGCGAGCATCGCTTTCCGTTTTTGCCCAAGATCGCGAACTGGAACCGGTTTAATCGGAATACCGGCGGGACGCTGGTCGAGAAATGCTGCCACTTCTTTGACCTAATGCGGCTTGCGATGAAATCAGAGCCGGTGCGGGTCATGGCGTCGGCGGGGCAGGCGGTGAACCATACAGGCGAAAGCTATGCCGGCGAAGTTCCTGATATCTGGGACAATGGCTATGTCATCGTAGAGTTCGCCAACGGAAAACGCGCAATGCTCGAGCTTTGCATGTTCGCAGAGGGCAGCCGGTATCAGGAAGAGATCGCGGCAGTGGGGCGCGACGGCAAGATAGAATGCCATGTGCCCGGGCCGGGGCGGTTCTGGTCCGAGGATTTGGGGCCTGCGCCCGTGCCAAGGCTCCTCGTCTCCCCGCGCTCGCCCAAAGGGCCGGTGGAGCGTCTTGTGCCCGTGGATGCGGCGCTGCTCGAAGCTGGCGATCACAACGGGTCGACCTTTTACCAGCATGAGCGCTTTAACGCCGTGGTGCGGGGGGAAGGTGCGGTGGAAGTGACGCTGACCGACGGCGCGCGGGCCGTGGCCATGGGACTTGCGGCTCAGCAATCCGCGCTTGAAGGCCGGGCCATTGCGCTCGACTTCAGCGCCGAGCGAGAGATGGCTTAGGCTAGCTGTCGCAGGATTTCGCCCAGAGTGTAACGCGGCGCTGAGCGACATGGGTCGTGGGTAGCTCGCTTAAATGCGCGTCTTCTCCCATCCCGGCCGTTTCCATCGGTGGCGCGCTAGAACCCAGTTCCGCGGCGATTGCCTTGCGCACAGCCTCGGCCCGTCTTTCGCTCAGCGCGGCATTTGTGGATGCGGCGCCGGAGCTATCAGAGTGGCCTACTAGGCGCAGACAGGTACCGGCCATGACCTCGGTGTTGAGGACTTTCGCGAGAAGCGCGATTTGTGCGGTGGCGGATGCATCGAGCGCGGATCCGCCCCGCGGGAAGAACACGTTGTTTTCTCGTAATTCTGGCGCAAGGGCGGCGATGCGCGCGTCGCTCGGGCACCATGCAGGTTTGTCGCTTGCAGAAATGGCGCAAGGATCGGCTGCGCTGACTGGGAGACCCCAGGTGGCGAGCGTGAGAGCCCATAGAAAAGTCTTTAAGAAACGCGCCATGGCATCCTCCATTTGGGCCCTCTTACGCGCGCTCGCCTAACAACGCGTAAACCGAGAGGCGGAAAATTTTCGACGTCTTCGTGCCGTTGTTTAGGTTTTGTAAGGTCTCCTTTGGCATTCACCCCCCGGAACAAACGGGGAATAGGTGTGACAGCACAGCGGTTGACGTGGCTCGATGCTCTAAGGCTCATTGCCGGGGTTTCTATGGTCGGGCTGCATTCGACGGCCGATGCTACGGGGCAGCCCTTTGCCGACTGGCCGATGGAAGACAGGCTTGCGCCGCTTCTCATCCGCGCGGTGATCTACACAGCGCGTACCGAGCTTTTCCTGATCATCTCAATTTTCCTACTCTTGATGGCGCTTGACCGCCGGCCGCGGACCTATGGCGCCACGATTTGGGAGCAAGCGCGGCGGCTGCTCGTACCGTTCGCGTTTTGGACGGTGTTTTACGCGTTCTACAGCCTGCTTAAGGCCAGTCATTTCGGCTATGCAGCCACGCGTTGGGAGGAGCTGAGGCAGGTATCGACCTGGGCGGAGTACTTTCTGCTCGGGTCGTCCAAGTACCATATGCACTTTCTGCCGACGCTTTTCGGGCTGCTGCTCTTTTACCCGCTCTTCCGCTTGGCGCGGGAGCATCTGTGGCTCGGTGCAAGCGTCTTTGCCTGCCTCATGCTCAAGCGCGAGCTCGACGTGTTTTTGTGGAGCACGTTCATGGGCGAGCCCTGGTTCGACTATGCGCTGCGAGCTGTCAAAGTGCTCACTTACACAGGCTATGGTTTCGTGGCGGCGTCGCTTTTGGGCGTTTGGCAGCGCTGGGGAGAGAAAGTGCGGCTACATGCATGGATTGGGCCGATCGCGCTCCTGGGCGTTATGCTTTTTCTCATTAAGTTGGCGGCCACCTGGAAGACGGCGGAGGCGGGTCAGTGGCAGCACGGGTATCTGGCCGGTTACTGGGCGGATTTTTTGTTTCCATGCTTGCTCTTTGCGGCCTGTCTTGTTCTGGCACATCGGGCTTGGCCGCCGGTGATCAGTCGCGTGGCAAAGTATTCATTTGGCATTTATCTTTGCCACCCGATCTTCCTGGATCTGTTGGAGATCGGCGTTGCCGGGCAGGGGCTTTCGCCGCTCGAGCAGGTTCTCATCAAAATCGCCCTCGCCATCGCAGCAACGAGCGCTTTCGTCGTCGTGCTGGAACGGGTCCGCCCTTTGGCCTGGACGATCGGGCTGGGCCCGCTTCCCTTGGGCCAAGGTCGGCTTGAGCAGGTCGCGCCTGGAGCAAGTCGAGGTCAGTTCACGGCGTTTAAGGCGCCGGAAACAGGAGACAAATAATGATCAGTGTATTGGCGCCCGTGGGTGATGTGGCGATGTTGCGTCTGGAGGGGCGCAAGTTGGGCGGATTGGGCTTTGAAAGCGCCCTTGCGGCCGTACAAGGCGCCCTCGCCACTGGCGCGCGGGCAATCCTATTAGACGTCGCCTCAGCACGGACGTTGCGCGCTTCTGACATCGCGCGCCTGATGGAGCTGAGTGCCGCGGCGCTGCCGCTCGCGCGGCTTGCCCTCGTCAATGCGCAGCCATCGCTGATCTCCTTGGCCAGAGATCACGCGATAGATCAGGTCCTACCGATCTATGCGACTTTGGAGAGGGCGCTCGCGGCGCAAGAGGTTCGCGCATGCCTCCTTTCAAAGACACCTGCGGTCGTGCTTTGCGCCGGCAAAGGAACGCGGATGGCGCCGCTCACACAGATGCGTCCAAAACCGATGCTCGACATCATGGGGCGTCCCATCCTTGAGCACATCCTGCGGCACCTAAGGAGCTTCGGCATCCGCGACGTCGTTCTTAACCCGGGTCATCTCGGTCCACAGATTACGCAGCATTTTGGCCCGGGGCATGGGCTGCACCAGTCTATCCAATACCTCAACGAAGGTCGCCGCCGCGAGGCGCGCTGGGTTGCCGCCCCGCTTGGCTCGGCCGCCACGCTGGCGCGCTGGGTGGAGGAAAACAACGGCCTTGCTTCTGATACGGTGGTGATGTGCGGGGATGCGCTCGTTGATGTTGATCTCGCGGCCATGATGGCATGCCATCGCGAGCGCGGTGCAGATATCACGATCGCCGCCCAAAATGTGCGCCCCGACCAAGTGGGAAAGTATGGCATTCTCGTCGCCGATGACGCGGGCCGCGTGAGCCACTTCCAAGAGAAGCCACGACGGGACGAGGCGCGCTCAACGCTTGCCAATACGGGTATCTACATCGTGTCGCCGCGGGTCGCGGAGCACCTTAGCCGGCGCGAAGGCGCGGACATTGCCGGCGATCTTCTTCCGGCAATCCTTGCCTCCGGGGGTAAACTGCAGGTGTTTGATCAGCCCTTCCAGTGGGTCGATATCGGCAATGGTCGGGACTATGTGGCCGCGTGGCGCGCCGCGCTTGCGGGCAAAGTGAATGGTCTATGGCCTGACGCCCTCGAGCCTATGGCGGGGGTCTGGGCTCACCCTTCCGCGGAGGTCGCGCGGCTCTCGGATATCGAGGGACCCGCTTATATCGGTCCGGGTGCAAGAGTGGCGCGCGGAGCCTCTTTGCAAGGGCCGGTGGTGATGGGCCGCGGCGCCATTGCCGAAAAAGGAAGCTTATTACGCGACAGCATCATCATGGCGCATACCCGCGCTGGGGCGGGCGCGTGGGTGGACGGCATGATCGCCGGCCCCGCATGGGCGGTGGCTCATGCCTATGCCGACGGTTCCAACCAACCGTGGGACCCTCTCGATGGCGTGTCATCGACGCAGGCAACGCCCGAGGCAAAGGTCCATGTGACCCGACGGTTTGAGCGCGGCGTTGCCAACCTTTTGCAGCCCGCCATGGTGAAAGCTGGCTGAGCCCGGACGCCCGATGAAGAGCCCTGAGCCACCTGCGCAAAGGTCTGCTGCGCCAGACTATTTCCGCGCCTTTGACGACGTGATGCCGCCCTCATTGCCCGCGATGTCAGCGCGGCGGACGCTGGCCTGGCAAGTGGCGGCGGCTTTCACGCTTGGGCTCGGCGCCTGGTATCTCCATTGGCGTTGGACGGCCTCTCTCAACCCCGATGCGATGGCGTTTTCTATCCTGATTGCTGCCGCCGAAACGCTCATGTTCTTCGGCGCGTTGCTTTACTTTTTTGACACTTGGGAAGAGGGCGACGCGCCGCGTCGTGCTGTGCCAGCCTGTCCTGAAGAGCTGGGTTTGCCGCCGGGTGCGCCTCCAAGCGTCGACATCTTTATCGCGACGTTTGATGAGGATTGCGCCGTGCTCCGCGCCACGCTCGAGGATGCTGTAATGGTGCGTATCCCTGATGGGTGGCGAGCCAAGATCTGGCTCCTCGATGACGGCGCGCGCCCAGCGGTTGAAACGCTGGCGCGCGAGTTTGGCGCAGCTTACCTAAAACGGCCGGATAATCGTGGGTTCAAAGCGGGCAATCTGCGCCACGCTCTTTATCGCTCAGATGGCGAGTTCATTGTTATCTGCGACGCCGATACGCGGCTCTTTCCTGGCTTCCTTGAAAACACGCTGGGCTATTTTCGCGACCCCGATGTGGCCTGGGTCCAGACCCCGCACTGGTTTTACGATATCCCGAATGGGCGCGCTTGGAGCGAATTTCTCTGGCAGACGCTCGCCCCGCTCATGACTTGGCTGACTGGAGGTGAGCGGATAGGTCGTGACCCGTTTTTGAGCGGCTCGATGCTCTTTTTTGATGGCATTCAACGTCGGCGAAATCGTCATGGCGCATCCTTTTGTTGCGGTGCCGGTTCCATCCACCGGCGTGAGCCTCTCTTTTCCGGCGCGCTGGCAGAGCATCGGCGCGACCGCGCAGCGGGTGCGCGTTCCGACTGGGCCTGTGCGACGACACCGCTCCAACCCTTTCGGTTCCACGTGTCCGAGGACATCTATACCTCTCTCCTGCTCCATGGTTCGGCGGGGCAGCGCTGGCGATCCGTGTATCATCCGGCTGTGGAGTCCCGCATGCTGTCGCCCTGGAGCATGGATGCCTGGGCCGGGCAAAAGCTCAAATACGCCGGTGGGACGATTGAGATCATGCTGCGGGCCAACCCGCTTTGGCAGCGTGGGATGCCATGGCAGATCAAGCTGCATTATGCGGCAACCTTTTGGTCCTATTTGAGTGCTTTTGTGCTGCTTATATTGCTAGCTGCGCCTGTGTTCACACTCTTCACCGGCCTTGCCCCGGTCGCGGCTTATTCTACCACCTTCTTCCTTCATCTTCTTCCGCTGCTGCTTGCCAATGAAGCGGCATTGGTCCTCGGCGCAAACGGTCAGGATGCCCACCAGGGGCGGGTGCTGTCGCTTGCCACCTTGCCGATCACGATGCGGGCCTTTTGGCTCGTCGCTCGCGGCAAAAGGGTGCGATTCAAGCCGACGCCGAAGCGGCCGGTCTTTGGGGACGGTCTTCGGTTTGTCCTGCCGCATCTGGCAATGATCGCCCTCATGGTCTTTGCCGCGATCTATGGGGCTTGGGCGCATCTGAGCGGGTCAAAGGATCACTCGCTGGCGCTTCTCGTCGTGAATTATTTCTGGCTCGGCTGGTGCGGGCTGGCGCTCGCCCGCGCGGTTTCTGCCGCGCTTTGGCAGCCCGCTGTTGGAGAAGTTAAGTCAATCAAGTCGAAATCGGAGATGCGCCATGTCTGATACCGTGCCACAGAAGCCGCGCCTGCCGCGAGCGCCGCTCGTCTTTGCGGGCGGGCTCCTCCTGGCGGCCGGCGCTGCCACCATTCTCGACGGGGCTGCCTTTGCTTTAGCGCAGGCCTTTCAGGGCCGCGTCGATCTGAGCCAGGCGCCAGTCGAGCTGGCACCGCAGGCACCCCTGAATGAGCGGGAACGCCGCGCCGCGGCCCGGGCTTGGGCCTATTTTGAGCACAACACGCAGCCGGATACCGGCCTTGTTGATGCCGTCGCTGGCTTTCCGTCCGCGACGCTTTGGGATCAGGGATCCTACCTGCTCGCGCTCGTATCCGCTCAGCGTCTCGGCCTGATTGATGCGGCAGAGTTCGACGGGCGCGTGGCGCTTTTTGTCGATACGCTTGGACGGCTTCCGCTTTTTGAAGGGCAGCTTCCGAACAAGGTGTACGATACTCAGTCGCTTGCCATGGTCGACTACGCCAATGCCATGGTCGCGGAGGGTATCGGGTGGTCCGCGCTCGATCTGGCGCGGCTCCTCATGGGGCTCCGCGTTGTTGAAAAGCACTTCCCGCATCACGGCGCGCAAATTCGCGCCGTGCTTGCCGGCTGGAACCTGCCGGCCATGGCTGCCGAGGGCGAGCTGATTGGCGCCACGAAGGAAGCCGGCGGAGTGACCGAGCTCTTGCAGGAGGGGCGCGTGGGCTACGAGCAGTATGGCGCACGCGCCGCCGCGCTCTGGGGGCTTGATGTCATCCGTGCCATGTCTGCTGAGCGTGTCGTCGATTGGCGGGAGGTCTCAGGAATCGAGGTGCCCGGTGATCTTCGGCGCGCGGTCAGCTTTGGGGCGATCACGCCGACGCTGAGCGAGCCCTACCTGCTTCTCGCGCTGGAGCTTGGCTTCGATGCGGAGAGCCACATGCTCGCCCATCGTCTATACGAAGCGCAGGAGGCGCGTTTTGAGGAAACGGGCCATCTCACGGCGGTCTCCGAGGACCACCTCAACCGAGCCCCTCACTTTGCGTACTCTTCCGTGACGGCCAATGGTCGCCCTTGGGCCGTCGTCACCGAAGCGGGGACATTTCACGATGATCTACGCACCTTGAGCACGAAAGCGGCTTTCGGATGGGATGCGCTCTATGGGACGGCCTATACGGCTGAGCTCAAGGAGGCGGTGCTTCCGCTGGGGACGCGCGAAGGGTTCCCGGCAGGCATTTACGAAGCCGATGGCAGCATAAACGATGTCTACACGCTCAATACAAACGCCGTGATTTTGGAAGCGCTGCATTATCAGGTCTACGGCCCGCTCTGGTCGGTTAGATAGTCGACCAGAGCTCAAGGCGCTCTCTTTGCTTGGCTTTCCCGCTCTTCGGCCGTTTTTGGGCTGGTAGTGATGCCTACGACGCGACTGCTAAGGGGCATGAAGCACGTGTTTGTCGCGCAGTCTCGTAGCGATTGGCCTAAGTAAGCGCCTCAAATGGTTTGCAGTGCTGAAGAATAGACTGAACAAGTGAAAGGCGAAGAGGCCGCCCGCCAATCCGCGCTTTGGCGCCGCGACCTATTGGAGCGCCGTTGCGATATGGCAGGCGTGCTCGGGGGTGCGATGCCGCAGAGGCCCCCCGGGTCCAAGGCGGGAAATCCCCTGTTTATGCTTCAGTTTCTTTCCAACACGGATCGGAAATATGTGCCGAGGAGATCATACTCATCCTCTGCGCGCGCCGCAGTGAAAAGCTCTTGCACGGGCTCTGCGGCCGCTCCTGAAGGGGCCATTGCTTCTGCAAGTTCCTGCAGGATGGTCGCAGAGGCCGATGGTTGCAGTGAGGAGGGGACAAGAGGCTCGCCCGAAGCAGAAGCCATGCTCATTTGCAGAATGAGAAGCGCTGTCTTGCCGTCGAGCCCCATCTCAGACGTTAGGTAACGCAGATGGCGGAGCTCCGCGGTGCCATCATCCATCGCGGCAGTATCGGCTTCACGGGGCTTTGCTGCCATGCCGAGAGCGTCCTGGGTCCCGTGAGAAGCGGCATGCGTGCCGAAACTTGTGGTATGTGGCACAGTGGTTTGCCCGTCTGAAAGCCCCATATCCTGGCGCAAAGCGTCGAGTTGGGTTGCGATGGTCCCCATAGGCGCTGTCTGGCCAAGTGGGTCTCCGATGACGGCGCCGTTCTGTGACGGGCTCATGGGCGTGATTGCGGGTGAAATCGTGACGGGGATCGTTGCGGGCAACGCGGCGGGAGGTGTACCGCCAGTTTGCGCCAGGAGGAGATCCCTGAGCAATGACACTTCAGACCGCAGCGCGGCCATTTCAGGCGTATCGGTGGTCACGGTCGCTGCCGCTGCTGCCTCGCTACCCGGAGTAAAGCTACCCTGCAGAACGGGGGCCGAGCGCAGCGTCGCGTTGGGCCAGGTCCCCGGATTTGTCGTTGAGACGCTGGGCGCCGTCCCATTTGGCACGGGCCAGTCCCGGGGAAGAACGGAGTAGTCTTGCCGGGCTGCGACCCAGCGCAGATAGGCAAGGACGGCCGAGAAGCCTTGGAGAGAGAGCTCCTCAAAGACCTCGCCGTTGCGGCGGATTACCAAGGTTCCGCCACCTGAGAGAAGGATCTCCATCTGCGGGTCGAGGATCCCGTTGAGCCGCGGCGGAATCTGAAGCTCTGAGAAGCCGTCATTGAGGGCGAACGTATCTGTCGCTTGGGCTTGGTCGATCTGCATTTGAACGCGGCCATCCGATGTGAGCACCAGGCCCATGGGCCCCTTGCGCGCCATGCAGGTATAGGTGCGTGCGCGGCAGATGACTTCAAAGACGTCCGTGTCGAGCCGGGGCGACGGAGAAAACCGCGCGTAGCCGTCCGGGTCAAAGCGGAAATACACGCCTTGGACGAGACCCTCCTGAAAGGTGGGCCAGCCAAAGGCGCTGCGCAGCGTCTGCTGCGCCTCGCGCGCGCCAACCGCAAAGGGGATTGCAGTATTGAGTATCGCATTCTCGGGCGTGAAGGCCTCGGCACCCGCAGGCCGTGTGTCCGTGGCGGCCGGCGGTGGCGTTGCGGTCTGCGCGTGCGCTGAGGGGGCAACAAAGGCGGCCAAAGCGGTGGTGAGAAGAAGCTTTTTCATCAGTAGTCTGCCTCTGTTTGAACCGAGTGGCGGAGGGCGGGCAGCCAATCGCGCTCTGTCGGCGGGTCAGGAAGATTGCGACGCACACGCGCGTCCTGGTCGCGGAAGGCGGTGAACCAGACCTCTGTGGCCCCGGTATAGGGTGTCAGGATCTTGCCTTGGACCTTGTGAAGAAGGGATGTCAGGATGATGCCGTTGTTGTTGGCGGTGTAGATTTCCACCCGGCCCTGACCGCGCTCATAGAGCCCCTCATACATGCCGTTTTCGGGGTCATAGAGCTCAATGATCGCCTCATAGAGCACGTCGGTATACTCGGTATCCCAGAGAGCCCAGAGCCCGAGCGCGGCTTTCGATGCCACGGCGGCATGGTCCGGCACGTAATCACCGCGGGGCGTCACCGTGTTCCACGGGTAGCCGTCCGAAAAGATGGTGTCGTACGTGAAGTAGGGCGGGCCTTTGACGTTGTGCTCGGAGCGGGCGGTCATGAAGCCTGTGCGGCGCCAGCGGTTTTCCTGCACTTGATAGATGCGATCGGCGAATTCGGCGCGCCAGCCATCGGAATGCAGCCAGTCAGGCGAGCTGTCATCATGGGGCATGTCAAAGCCCAACTCGAGCCCGTCTTGCAGGTAGGATTCGGTCACCACGTAATTCTGCGAGTGGAAAATCCGCGGGTCCCGACCATCATAGGGGATCTGCACGCCGAAGATGGAGGCCGTCAGGAACGGCTCTGCTCTGTGTGCGAGGATCGGGCGAAAGCCCCACAGGGCAAACCCTTTGGCGGCGTATTCCTCATAGCCCAGGCGACCTTCTTGCGCGTACACAGTCTCATTGGTTTCGGTGTCGACATAGGCGCCGAACATCACGCCTTCGCTGTCGATGACGTTGGTGTAGTCCCACTTGAGCAGGACCGAGTCGATCGTGTTGCCGAGATAGGAATAGCGGTTCTTGATGATCCGCATCCAGACAAGGAACCGGCCGATATCGAGCGCTGAGAAGCCAATTTCACCTGGCTTATTGGTATAGTCTACCTTCTCCCCAGTTTTGGTGTGATACACCTTATTGGGAAGTTCTTTGCGGAAGAGATCGAGCCCCTTAATGGTCGTCAGCAAGCGGGTCATGCGGCCGTCAAACTCTGGCTTTTCAATGATGCAGAGCTCATAGGCCGCCACCGTTGCTGCCATATAGGAAGCCGTGTCCCACAGGGTTGTGGAGGGATAGTTGCCCACCGAATTGGCAAGGCCTGTCTCCTCCATCGTGAACTTTTCAAAGTAGTGCCAAGCCACCTTTGCCGCGCGCAGCTCGCGCTCATTTAGAAAGCCGCGGCGGGGCTGATACCGGCGCACATATTCGTTGCGCTTGGTGTAGCCCGGTTCGCGCGGCTGTAGCTCTTCGAGCTCGTCAAAGTAGTCGTCGGGCATCTCGCACATGCGAGGGGGCGCGGCGCGTTGCGGCAGGCCCCTGACCATCGAGGTAGTCTCTGCCAGGCGATTGCCGCGCATGATCGCAGGCAGGCGATCCAGATCGCTCCCCGCGATCACGGGGATGATCTCTTCCTCTTGCGCAAGGAAGACATCCCGCGCGGCGGAGCCGATAGCCCAAGCTGCGCCTGCAATGGCAATGGCTGCCCCCGCGAGGAGACCGAATGCTACCCGAAAGGAAGCGCGCTTTGTGTCAGTATCCGACGCCATGGGGCCCTCGATTTACCGCGTTCACCACCTTGGTTACCGCCGCAGTAGTTAAAAAATAGACAAGCGCCTCAATGCTTTCTGGAAAAGGGATCGTTAACCGGTTGCGCGTATGCAGGGCCCCGACGCCGAGCGTGGAGGGCTTTTATGAAACCTCAATCTGAGCTGAAGACGGACATCTATGATGGGTCCGCACTGGCTGTGCCGCACGAGCCTCGACGGGCTGACGAAACGGGCATGATGGCTGATAGGGGCACCCCTAATTGGGCGCGCTACGTGTCGTTTCTCTTTGCAATAGGGACGGGGGCTTGCCTGATCGCTGTGGCGGTCTTGGCGATCTTTTTTCAGTCGCTCGTGGCGATCGAGGGGAATCGGTTCGTGGTTCCGCTCCTCCTCGGCATCTCTGCGGTGCCGATTCTTGGCTCGCTCATTCTCGACTACTGTCACGCCCGCGCGCTGGCGGGGTATCGCGCGGCGCGGGAGCGGACAGAAGCGTTGGCTCAGGCGGCTGTTGCCGCGCTCATCGTGGTTGTTTTGAGCATCCTGCATCCGTTTCTTGGCCTCGCGATCCCGCTTTGCGCGGCTGCTTTCGCGGGCACTCTGTGGCTGCTGCGTAGGTTTGGCACGCCTGAGAAGCTCTGGGAATTCCGCCCCGCGGAGGCCGCCGCCATGCTTGCAGGGCGCGACGAGCTTGGATTGTCCTTGGCCGCTGCGGATGTACGCGAACATGCGCTGGCACCGCACTTTCATCGCGCGTTTTCTTGGCTGGCGCTCATTCTGGGCTTTGCCATCGCCTCCTGGCTCGCTGCACGCGACGTTGTGGCGTTGCCTGCAGTCGCGGGTATTGGGCTGATATCGTACTGGGCGACGGATGCGTTCGGCCGTCACATTCGCATGCTGCTTCAGCCAGATGTCGCAGCGGGAAATGCCTCGGCACAGGTAGAGCAGCTTGCGCTGACCGAGGATGGTGAACAGGCGGCTGCGGCGCTTGCTGGTTTGAGCGCGGACAATATCAGCGTCGAAACCGCCGCCGGCGAACGGCTCCTGAGCGAAGTGTCTGTGAGCGTGGCCCCGGGAGAGGTCATTGGTATCGTTGGCGACGCGGCATCGGGAAAGTCCCTGCTGCTTCAAGCGCTGACAAACCCATTCGACCTGCCAGGGCTACACGTCCGCGGGCGGGTGTCGATCAACGAAACCGACATGTGGGACCGGCAAAACAAGGACAGACGGGCGCAGATGGTGCATCTGCCGCCCACGCCCCGCATCCTGCCCGCAAGCGGGATCGATAATCTGACCTGCTTCATAGGAGACAGCCTCGCCGATCGCGGGCTCCGCTGCCTGGAAAGTCTGATCTTCAGCACGGATGCAGTGGACAGGATCTCTGCCGCGCCCGACGCGACATGTCTTTCGAGCTCAGATCAAAAGGCGCTGGCTTTTGCCCGGGCATTTCTGTTGTCCCCGTCCGTCTATCTTATGGATCGACCCGAGGATTTCGCTTCCGAGAAACTCCTCGCGGCGCTCGTCGATCGGATCAAGATGGAGGCTCATGCCGGGCGGTCCTTCCTAATTATCACCGATAACCGCGCGATTTTGGAATGTTGCTCAAAGCTCTTGATGCTTCGTGATGGCCGGGTCGTCGATTTCGCCCCGGCAGCCGAGATTAGAGGGCGGATGTCATCGGGTTGGCTCAGATTCGTCACTCCGCGTCGCCTGGAAAGCGAGGATACGCTCGCGACTTGGATCAAGTCTCACTTTAAGCGCGGCGGCGACGAGGCAAACCGAGTGAAGCTGTGCACCGTGGCCGCGGAGCTCTTGGCTTTCTCCTGTCAGGATGTTCGCCCGATGTCGCTCGAGCGCGTTTGTTTTGACTTCAAGCACTTTGAGGGCTTCGCTCTGCTTAAGCTCATCGATGAAAGCCCCCTTGTTAGCTCAGGCCAAATGCAGCTTGCCCATCGTGAAGCAGCGGAAATCGGTAAAGACGCTGGGCGGCTCTCGCCGCTTGGAAAAGTTGTGCACCTCGCCGAGGAGATTGAGCAGGAGCTCGTCGATAATCGCCGGGTGATCAGGGTCAAAATAGCGACCTATGATCCACGGAAAGGGCGCCCAAAACCAGATGGCTCAGCCAAAGATGCGAGCCAAAGTGAGGGTGACCATGGCTAGGCCTTTGCCAAAGAGCCCTGGGCCGCACCGCCTGACAGGTAGAGCGCCTGCGCCTGGCCAGATCCGCGCCTGGGGTTGGGCGTTGGTGGGGCCGCTCGTCTGCTTTGCTATCCTCGTCGCGATCAGCTTTGGCTTCTGGGTGCAACCCGTGCAGGAAGCGCGACAGTTCCGCGGCGTTCTGCGCCCTGCCACCGCACCGCTTGGCATTGACGTGCCGCAATTCGCGATCCTCCGGCAGGTCGTCGTGGAGCAGGGTGAGGTGGTGCGTGACAACCAAACGCTGGCCTTGCTCGATGTCCAAGCGATGGAGCATCGCCGTGTTGAGGTCCTCCATGACCTTGCTGTCGCCCGGCTGAAACGGCACTGCTTTGTCTCTCAAGGCGCTGATATCTCGCTGG
The DNA here is from genome assembly GCA_039190145.1 of Pseudomonadota bacterium. Lineage (GTDB taxonomy): Bacteria > Pseudomonadota > Alphaproteobacteria > Rhodobacterales > Rhodobacteraceae > Shimia_B. Next base: position 14,466 of record JBCCYG010000020.1, read on the forward strand.
AAACGCTTGCCGCGTGGCTGAGCCTCGAACCGGCGCAAAGCTCTTCTAGGCCGCGCCAGGGCGGGGCTAGCGCCACTGGGATAGGCGCGGCAAGCTCCGTTGAGCTGTCAACACGGCTTGATCTTGCTGAGCAGGATTGCGGCTTGCGTCGCGCCGTATGGCAAGCAGCCTCCGCTCGAGGGCAGGCAGAACTTGCGCAGCTCAAGGAGAAGGAGGCGCTGCTCACCTCGAAACTCTCCGTGGTCGTTGAAGTTGGGAGCGAAATGCCGTCCTCGAGCCAGGCTTTTGAGGCCTTAAACCTTCTCCTGGAACGCAACGCTACGCTCGAGGACATCGCCGAGCTTTCAAGCGACGTCGCCGCTTTGGAGATCGAACGGGATGGGCGTCGCCTTGAGGAAGCTGAGGATTTGACGCTGGAGATCAATGCGCTCATGGGCGAACTGCGGGCGCTCGATGGTCTGATTGCAAAGCCGCGGATCACGTCTCCCGCTTCTGGGCTTATCACTCGGGCGCGGGACCCTGGCCCGGCCTACCGTGCCAGAGGCGCCGAGCGGCTCTTTGATTTGGCGCGCAGCGGGCAGCAACGCTTTGTATTAGCCATGGCTGTGCCGCCCGATGAAATCGCAAAGCTGCGCGACGGTGCGCGGGTCGACGTGACGCTGGTCGGACATCCTGAAGCACCGATGCTCGGCGGGGCGATCGATAAGGACCGCCCGGCCACGGGCGCTCAGGCGGCTGATACGCTCATGGTTAACTTGGACGGCGCTGCGCGCGAATGGCTTGGCTCCGGCCGTCGGGCAGTGGCTTTTGGCGGGGCGGGCACGCAAACGCTGGTTCAAGTGAGTATGGGGACAACAACCTTTGGCACCATGGTGGCAAGGGCCGCGGAACAGGCTTTGGGCCTTTAGGCCAAATCTCTTTTTCCTGGTGCGAAGGTGAAGACCTCAGACCCGATCAAGCCGATAGCGCCGCGCCGCGGCTGCCCAATCCATGTGGTTGCGGACATATTGCTCGCTGGCATCGGAGGGCGGGTTGTAATCCCAGTGTTCTGACGCCCCTTGCGCATGGGCTTTGTGGGTGACGCGGCGCGCGTTTTGGGTGCGGATGACGTCCTGTCGGAGCGCTTCGCACTCCCAGCCCGATGCGATTTCAGCGGCGAGCGCCTTGGCGCGTTCTGCGTATTCCGGATGATCGGCCAGATTGTTCAGCTCTAGCGGGTCACGGGCCAGATCGAAGAGCATCGGCGGGTCCGGATCGCAATGGATGTATTTCAGCGAGCCGCGGCGAAGCATGATCACCGGCGCTGGTGTCATCTCGGCACAATATTCGCAGACGGCGATGTCCTCGCTGTCGCCACTGCCGCATGCCAGGGGCCATAGCGACCGCCCATCCACCGGCGCACCTAGCATGGCTGTGTCACCCCCGGCGATGTCTAGAAATGTCGGGAGGAGGTCGACGAGGGAGCAGGCATTAGGAACGCTCCCCGCCGCGACGCCTGGCCCGGCGATGACAAGCGGCACGCGGGCTGAATGCTCAAACATCGACATCTTGTACCAAAGCCCGCGCTCGCCGAGCATGTCGCCGTGATCGGAGGTCACCACGATGATTGTACGATCAAGTTCGCCGATTTCCTCGAGAGTGGCGACGATCTCTCCGATCTTGCTGTCAAAATAGCTCGTATTCGCGAAGTAGCCGCGCCGGGCCGCGCGGATCTGATCCTCGGTCAAGTCGGTCTTTGAGGCCTCGATGCCATCCATGTAGCGCTGCGAGCCGGGGTCGAGCTCTGCGTAGGGTATGGAGACCTCTGGCAAGGGAATGTCGGCGTCTTCGTAGAGGTCCCACCACTGGGGCTTTGCCACATAGGGATCGTGCGGGTGCATAAAGCTCGCCACCAGGCAGAACGGGCGAGCGCCATCGCTTGCGCGGTCGCGCGCCCAGTCCACGAGCCAGCGTCGAGTGGCGTAACCTACCTCATCGTCGTAATCCGTCTGGAACGTCGCAATGGCGGGCCCTGCTTCGACCACGGCGGACATGTTGTGATAGAACTTGTCGATCCGTTCGTCAGGTTCCTCCCAGTTCGGCGTCCAGTCGAAATCGGCAGGGTAAATGTCGGTCGTGACACGGTCTTCGAAGCCGTGCTTTTGGTCCGGACCCACGAAATGCATCTTACCTGAGAGGCATGTTTGATAGCCCAGCGTGCGTAGGTAATGCGCGAATGTCGGCGTGCTCGCGGCAAATTCTGAGGCGTTATCATACGCCGCGATCCGGCTGATGAACTGGCCGGACATGAATGAAAACCGCGAGGGCGCGCAGAGCGGGGAGTTGCAGTAGGCCGCGTCAAAGCGCGTGCCGCGGGCAGCGAGCGCATCGAGATGGGGCGTTTTGACGACAGTGTTTCCGTAGGCGCCGCAGAAATGCGGGGCCAACTGGTCTGCCATGATGACGAGGATATTTGGCTTCATGGCGCGAGTTAGACCGCGGCGGGTGCCTTTGTCGATTGTCTTTCGCGCCTTGCCCGTTTGGGCTAAGGCACGGCAAAGCGAGCCACGCGGCGCGTGTTCAGGGGAAGCCACATGACACAGATTGTTTCTGCCGGCAGGTTTAGGCAGTCACCATTCTATGCTTCGACGGTTAAGGAAGGCGCCGAGCAGTTTCTGACGTATAATCGAATGCTTGTCCCGCGGGGCTATGGCGACCGGGAGGCTGAGTATTGGCGGCTGATCAATGGTGTCTCGATGTGGGACGTCGCGGTGCAACGTCAGGTGCAGCTAAAAGGCCGCGATGCGGCAAAGCTCGCCCAGGTATTGTCGACGCGTGATCTGTCGGGCCAAAAGATCGGCCAAGGGAAGTATGCTGCTTTTTGCGACCACAAGGGCATTTTGATCAATGATCCCATCGTCCAGAAGCTCAGCGATGACTGCTTTTGGCTTTCGGTTGCGCATTCAGACATCTGGTTTTGGGCGCGCTGCGTGGCCGGCGAGCGCGGCTTTGATGTCGAGGTGAGTGAACCTGATGCATCGCCCCTCGCGGTGCAGGGGCCCAAGGCCGAAGACGTGGTGAGCAGCATCTTCGGGGATTGGGTGCGGGACCTGAAGTATTTTTGGTTCGCCGATGCGAAGATCGAGAGCATCCCACTTAAGGTCGCGCGCTCGGGCTGGTCAAAGCAGGGCGGCTTTGAGCTCTACCTGCTCGATGCCAGCAAGGGAGACGCGCTTTGGTCTATCGTCAAGGAAGCCGGCCAGCCCTTTGGCATAGGGCCGGGTTACCCGAACCCCTCAGAGCGAACGGAAAGCGGGCTGATCAACTTTGACGTGGATTCGGATGCAGAAACCAATCCATTTGAGCTTCGGTTGGGCCGGTTTGTCGACCTCGACCTCCCCGACGATGTCATTGGGATAAAAGCCCTACGACAGATCAAAGCAGACGGCGTGAAGCGCCATCAGCTTGGGATCATCCTAGAGGGTGGGCCGGAAGACGAGGATCAATCGATCCGCTTTCCCATTGAACGGGATGGCCGGGCGATCGGTAACATGACCCACAAGGCCTGGTCTTACCGGCTCGAGCGGATGATTGGGTATGCTCTGGTCTCGGTGGATGTCGGAGTGGGAGACGCTGTGCAGGTCTTGCGCGGCGGCACGCGCGTTGAGGCTCAATTGGTGAACCTGCCATTTGATGTATAGAGCGACGCGATGGTGAAGCCTGACGCAAACCCGCGCGCGGCGCTTTTGAGCGTGGCGCCTATGATGG
>JBCCYG010000021.1:0-17611 GCA_039190145.1 Pseudomonadota bacterium
GAAATCGCGCGCAAGCTCGGCCTCGCTCAGCGTCGCGTGCACTTCTTTGTGGCAGATATGGTGCAAGAGCACCGTCGGCCCGCCTTTACCCCCTTTGAGCTTGGGGATGAGATGATGCAGGCTTTGCGGCACGCTTGAGGGAATTGGCCTGCCGCAAAGCGGGCAGATCGGGTCATTGCTCTCTTGTTCCGCGCGTCTCACTCGGCCAAAGCATGGGGCGTGTTGTGATTGCGGCAAGGGCCTGCGAGGGGAGCTATGGAAGAAGAACCAGAACTCGGGCTCGATCTGCCCCCGCCGCCGCCCCTGCCAGACTGGGCAGAAACCCTCCCGCCGATAGCCCAGCAAGGCATCCTTTACGCGGTGCAGGCCTGGGAAATCGCATTGAGTTGGCTTTTGAGCCCGGCCGCCTGGTCGCAGTTTGGGTTGCTGCTCGCGGCCTACCTCTTGGCACTGCTGGTGACGCGCCGGATGACCAAGCCCGTCAAGCGTGTGCTCACGCCAGCGGAGGACTCTGAGAGCTTCCTCGCGCCGTCGCTGCGGTTCTTGTTGCGGTTCATGCCGTTACTCTTGCCGCTTTTCGCCTATGCCTTCACGGCGCTGGGCGAGCAGGTGACGCGCACGCTGTTTGATTCCGGCGCGGTCATTGCCTTTGGCAAGCGCGTCTTCCTCTTCCTCGCCGCGCGCATCCTTGTGCGCGAGATCGTCACCGACGGCTTCCTCAAGCTCCTTGGCAAATACGTTCTCCTGCCGATCATGGCGCTCTATGCGGTGGGTCTCCTCGGCGTGGCGGAGGCCTCGCTGACCGAGGCGCGGGTGACGCTCGGCAACATCTCCTTCACGCTGATGGACCTCATTCGCGGGGTCATCGCAGGCTCGATCCTCTTCTGGCTCGGGTCGTGGTCAAACCAGCAGTCAGCCGATTACATCAAGCGCCAGGAAGAGATGCGGCCCTCGATCCGAGAACTCACCACCAAAGCGGTGGAGTTCTTCATATTCGGCGTGGCCTTCCTCCTCTTGATGAATATCATGGGCATCAACTTGAGCGCTCTGGCGGTCCTCGGCGGTGCCATTGGCGTGGGCCTTGGATTTGGGCTGCAAAAGATCGCCTCAAACTTCATCTCAGGCGTGATCCTGCTCATCGAGGGGCAGGCCACTGTGGGCGACTATGTGGAGCTCGACGGCGGGGAGGCCGGTACGATCGTCAAAATGATGGCGCGAGCCGCGATCCTGCAGACTTTTGACGGGAAGTGGATCGTCGTCCCGAACGAGGACTTCATCATCTCGCGAGTGGTGAATTACTCGGATTCCGGCTCGGCTAAGCGCTACGAGGTCGAATTTTCCGTGAGCTATGACAGCGATCTCGAGCAGGTCTGCGAGGTCATTAATGAGGCCGTGTCAAACTATGAGCATGTGCTGCTCGAGCCTGAAAAGCCTGACACGGAGATCCGCGGGTTCGGCGATAACGGCATCGATATGGCCGTCGAATTCTGGTGCAACGGGCTCGATGATGGTCCGAACAGGTTCACTGCGGATGTGTTCATGATCGTCTGGAAGGCGCTTAAGGCGCATGACATCGAGATCCCCTATCCCCAGCGCGTCGTCGAGATTAAGGGCGAAGCGCGCGCACTGGCGAAATGATTGAAGCCCTCGTCATCGGCGGCGGCCCGGCGGGGCTTGCCGCCGCCGAGGTGCTCGTAGAACGCGGGGTTTCGACCGTCCTCGCGGATCAAAAACCTTCACTCGCGCGCAAATTCACCATGGCGGGGAAGAGCGGGCTCAACATCACAAAAGACGAACCGCTTGCAGCGATGCAGCGTGCCATCGGTTCCCCGGAGCTCGACCCTATTCTGGCGGAATTTGATGCGAGGGCCGTTAAAGCCTGGGCGCGGGGGCTGGGGCAGGAGATTTTCACTGGGAGTTCTGGGCAGGTCTTTCCGGTAGCGATGAAGGCCTCGCCGCTTTTGCGGGCCTGGTTGGCGCGACTTGAGGCGGTGGAGCTCCGCAAGAACTGGCGGTGGGAAGGATTTGACGGGGACGCACATCTATTCACCACGCCGAAGGGGCCGATGCGCGTGGAGGCTAAGGCGACGATATTCGCGTTCGGCGGCGCGAGCTGGGCGCGGCTTGGCTCCGACGGCACCTGGGCGCGCGCCTTTGCCGAAGAAGGTCAGCCGCTTGCCCCTTTTGAGCCCGCCAACATGGGGCTCAAAGTCGACTGGTCATCGCATATGGAAAAGTACTTTGGTGCACCGCTGAAGAACGTGGCTCTCACATGTGGCGGCCGGACTGTGACGGGCGAATTCGTGATCGCGCGGTCTGGGCTCGAAGGAAGCCTCATCTACGCGTTGTCGCCCGAGCTACGCTCTGGCGCGCCGCTTTTTCTCGATTTGAAACATGGACTTAGCGAAGCCGAGCTTAAGGTGCGCGTGGCGGCACGTCCCACCAAGGAGAGCCTGCCCAACAAGCTCAGGAAGGCTGCTGGGATCGCGGGGCCTGGGCTCGCGCTTTTGCAGGAGTTCGGGCGCCCTTTGGGAGATCAACTCCCCACGAAGATAAAGCACCTTGAGCTGCGCCATTGCGGACCGAGGCCTCTCGATGAGGCGATCTCGGTTGCCGGTGGGCTGCGCTGGGAAGCGCTAGATGAAAGCCTGATGCTGCGGTCGCGGCCAGGCATGTTCTGTGCCGGAGAAATGCTCGACTGGGAGGCCCCGACGGGCGGCTATCTCATCACCGCATCTATGGCTACCGGCCGCTGGGCCGGGCGCGCGGCGGCGGACTGGATTGTCCGCTGAAGAGGCTTGCCAAGGAATGACCGCCCCGCTAGTCAGCCCGCCACGGTCGGAGTGTAGCTCAGCCTGGTAGAGCACTGTCTTCGGGAGGCAGGGGTCGTGAGTTCGAATCTCGCCACTCCGACCAATCATGCCGATAGTTTTGCGAAAGTAGCGGCAGTGCAGGGCCACGGGGCCGCCGCTGCTTTTCCCTTGCCCGTTATGCCTGTACAGCGAGCAAAAGACGTAATTCCAGAGAGGGAAGCAGTATGCGCATTGCTATGATCGGCACAGGATATGTTGGGCTTGTTTCCGGCGTGTGCTTTTCGGATTTCGGTCACGAGGTTATCTGCGTGGACAAAGCCGAAGAGAAGATCGCGATGCTTGAGCGCGGTGAGGTCCCGATCTACGAGCCAGGCCTTGATCAGCTGATGCAGAAAAATGTCGATGCCGGGCGTCTGAAATTCACCACAGATCTTGCCGCAGCTGTTGATGGTGCCGAAGCAGTTTTTATAGCTGTTGGCACGCCAACGCGGCGCGGCGATGGGCATGCTGACCTGACATTCGTTATGGCCGCCGCTGAAGAAATCGCTCTTGCGATCAAGAACTACGTCGTCGTTGTAACTAAAAGCACTGTGCCTGTTGGGACCAATCGCAAAGTGGCTGAAGTCATCGCGCGCGCAAATCCAGACGCCAAGTTCGATGTAGCGTCCAACCCTGAATTCCTACGGGAAGGTGCGGCGATCGATGATTTCATGCGACCCGACCGGGTCGTCGTCGGTGTGCAATCCGAGCGGGCGGGCGAGGTGATGGCCGACATTTATAGGCCGCTTTTCTTGCGCGACTTTCCGATCGTCACGACAGATCTCGAAAGCGCAGAGATGATCAAGTACGCCGCAAACGCTTTCCTCGCCACTAAGATCACCTTCATGAATGAAATAGCTGCGCTTTGCGAACGCGCCGGTGCTGACATCAAGGAGGTTTCCAAAGGGGTCGGACTAGACGGGCGTATCGGGAACAAGTTTCTGCATGCGGGACCCGGCTACGGTGGGTCGTGCTTTCCTAAAGACACCGCGGCTTTGGCGCGGATCGGACAAGACTTAGCCGTGCCCATGCGGATTACCGAAACCGTGATAGCGGTTAACGAGGCGGTAAAGGCGCGGATGGTGGAGAAGATCCGCGATATATGCGGCGGCACTTTCAACGGAAAGACGATCGCGGTGCTCGGGGTCACCTTCAAGCCCAATACCGACGACATGCGCGAGGCACCCTCGCTTACGATTGTGCCAGCACTCGTTGGTGGTGGGGCCAACGTTCGCTTGGTGGATCCGCAGGGGCGCCGTGAAGGCGAGGCGCTTCTCCCGGTCGTTAGCTGGATAGAAGACCCCTATGAGGCAGCTCGCGGCGCGGACTTGATTGTCATCCTGACTGAGTGGAACGAGTTTAGAGCGCTTGACCTCAAAGAACTCGCCAAGGTGATGGCATCGCCTCGAATGGCCGACCTCCGCAATGTATATTCTGCGTCAGATGCACATCGCGCCGGATTTGAAGCTTACTGTGCTGTTGGTCGCTAAGACTGGGCGCGACCAAAAAGGAAAACACCGCCTGACTGGCGGTGCTTTCGAATTCTACTGCGCAAAATTTGATATAACTTCTGCAGTTAGTCGGTGGCGCCTGTCGTCGTACTGGATGATCCACCTCCGCTATCGTCTGACACCGCGATAGCAAGCACCACAACACCAACACCGACGCCGAGAGCAGTACCTGCACCCGAGCCCAAGAACTCCTCAAGGCCGCTGCCCGTCCCGCTGTCGGTGAGAACGCCGGCAATTTCGTCGTCTTCGTTGTCGGTCACCACCTGAGCGACGCTTGCTGTAGCCATGAGAGTGGCCGCCAATGCCACAATAAATGCTTTGATGTTCATTTTTGAGCTCCGAGAACTGCGTTTATTTCGTTACAGTTACCCCGACACCAACGCCACTTCAATACTCTGGATGAAATGTGGGGATTTTTGCCGAACCTTGGATTCCCGTGTAGTGTGAAACAGCCTAATAATCTTGCACAACAGCGAAAGCAGAGGTGTAGTGTGCCAGTTCTAGGGAAGGACAAGCTCTAACCGGAGCTGACCCGTACTCGGACTCACCCACTGCTCTGACGCTCGAACTAGAGTGTTCTCAACCCAGTAGACATTTGTAAAGTTAACGAATCTTCCCGCAGGGTCGACACTTTCCGCCTGGCAGGCCTCTTCGTACCGCGAAGTGAGGTGTGTTCGCTCAAGGATGATGATCTGTTCACGCCCGGCAAATACCAACTCGCAGTTAAGGCGGGTTTCAAAGAGTTTGCCCTCGCCGCGTCGGTGACGCACCACGCGGAAGTATTTTGCGCCGCCCGAGGCGATGGCCTGTGCGGTTTGCGCTGTTTCCGCGGTCTCTAAATCTCCGAGAAATCGGACTGTGCCGCGAAGAATGCCGTCCGCAAGCAGGACGTTGCTGCCATCGGTTGCGGTAAAGAAATCGACGCCATTTGCTGAACCTTGGGACAGGTAACCGGCCGATTGTTCGATCGGTTCTCGGACGACCACGCGGAGTAATGGGCCGGTCAGACCGGTGGCAGCGATTTGGGCGCGGGTTGGTTCAAACCTGCTCGGCGGGCTGTACAATCCAATGCGTTGGAGCACTGGTTGCAGGGCTTCAGGAGGCGTGGAGTTGCTTGGGCTGCAAGCGGCCAAAAGCACAGGCGTCATTGCCAATAGCGCAGCGGCTTTAAAGAGGGAGATGGCTAGGGATTTCATTCGATTCAGCGCCATACCCGGCTCCAATCTGCGAAGACGGCCTCAGAGTGCCCGCGGCGCACGCGTTCATAAATGCGCCCGGGAACATCGACGCGAGCGCCGCCGTCTCTGAGCACGGGTCGGATAACTCGCGATTGCGACCCGGTGCTTGGTTGGCCCGTGATGACTTGGTTCGGAATCCTGAAAATAATTCCTTTGTCGAATGAGCCCTCCCCGAAGTCTTCTGCGGAGACATCCGTAAAGGTTGCAAAAGCCCCGACCCGCCAACCATTGGCAAACTCTCGGGTGAGGGTAACTGTCGCGCCAGTGTCGCCAGCCAGATAGCGACCGACATCAAGCTGCCCCAGATATCCTTCGCCAAATTCGTAGTAAGCGGAAACGTGGCCAGTGAAGACGCGGTAATCCTGAAAGCCGAAACGTTGGTCAAAATCGCGCTGTCCGACATAGTTAAGTTCGGTCCCAAGTGCGAGCCTGCTGTTGACAGGTTTCCAGAGCACTTCTGTCGAGACCCCGCCGAAAATTCGCTCCAGGTAGCCAGCTGTGACGCGACCATAAAAGTCGCCGGGAAGCTTGCCGACATAAGAGAACGTGAGTGTCCTAATCGTCGGTTGATTTTGGTCCGCGTAGATCGGCGTAAGCGTCCGAACGGGTTCGAGCTCTGTGTCTGAGAGCGGACTGTCGCCAATGCTACCAGCGAGCTTTTGAACGATTGCCCCTTCGAATGCCAAGCCGCGTAAGGGCTCAAGGCGACCTCTGAGAACCAAGTTTAGATCAAAGCGCAGGGGCGATTGGGGATCGAAGAATGAAGTCGCTACGGCAGGGCGCAGTGACAGGGAGGACCGCGGGTAAAATCCCTCGGGTGCGATGACGCCTTCAGTCGAACGTGGCGCTTGTGTAACCGTCGTGAGTGCTGCAAGCGCAGGCGTTCGATTAGGCGTGCCATCAAGGCGTTCGAGGTCAGAGCGCCGGATCGTCACCTGTGACACAGGAAGACCATCATCCTCCAGGATGATCTCAAAGGTCTCGATAGAAGCCGGCAAGCTTGCCGCCATTGCCCGGGCCGTGCGGCCAATGGCAATGGCGGTTGTGTAGAAGCCGTCATTCTCAAACCTAACAACTGCTGTGTTTGCGGCGTCAGGAGTTCCTGGAAGAGAAAGACCGGTTACAGTAAGACCTTGCGCTTCGAGGAGTGGAACAAGGCGCTCGAAAACGGCATTGGCTGCGGCAGGAGAGGCGCGCCAACTACTCGTCCAAAGCTCGGGAGATACGGCGGGATCTGGTCGTCTTGCGATTGGGCCTGGCCCGGCAAGTTGCAGGGGCACCTCGACCTCTGACCGACGGGGATTGTTTGCGATGGTCACAAGAGCGCCAATCTCACCGCCATAGAGTGAGTAAAGGCCAATCCTTACGTTGCTTCGAGCTTCGTACTCGACGCCGAAATTGAGCGGTGAGTTTCGTTCGAACAGTCCAAGGTCATCGGCGATTAGGTCGTAATTGTCCGATGAGTACTCGAGCTTTAAGCGAAGCCGGTCCCAATAGCCGCCTGGCTGCCACTCTAGCCCAGCGAAGGGTGCTGCAGGCCCACGGAACCATTGATCTGCGTCCACTTCGCCGCCGGTGTCGCCTGCGGAAAACTCCGGGCGGTTTTCCCCGAAAGGCGAGCCAATGTCGTTAAAGGAGCCGAGCCTGCCCCAACCGAGTCCGCCGCTCACCCTAAGCTGGCCGCCTTGCCTTGGGAGCGCGAAAGTCTTGGTCGCGACAATGTATTCGCCGGCTTCGATGCCAGTCCCCACAAAGTCTCTCAAACCGATCGCCAAGGCGGGGAAGTTGCCAGTCTCCTTCACGACCTGGTAGTGCAGGTCGAAGGCTCGGTCATAATAGTCGTTGAAACCAGCGAAATTGGCATTGGCGAGCCGAATGTATCTGAAGGCCCCGGTTAAGCGCGGTGAGATCTGAAACGTTAGCGCGTAGCGTGTCACTCCGGCGAAGTTGGACACCGTGCCCTGCAGTTCGCCGTCGGGCAGAACGTCGGCGCTCGGCATGTCAATAAGCCCAGGCACACCGTAAAAGGTTGAAGTGCTGCGGCCGGTGGGCCCGACCTCCGATCCGACGGTTGGGTGCGTATTTGGTAGAACGAAAGCGCTTTGCGGCGGGCGTTTGTCGCGATCTGGAAGTCCCAGAGCACCTCTCGCCAGATTTTCCTGCGCTATGGCCGGAGATGTCAAAGCAGCCAGCGCGCTGAGTGCGCTTGCCAACATCGCCTGCCTGGTGCGTTTCATTTGTGTCGCCCGTTATCCGTAATGGCGATGCGTAAACCCGGGCGGATAGTGTTCGCAAGACGCCGCGTGAGAATTCGCTGTAGCCGCAACAAATTGGCGACATTTCGCGAAAGCTTAGAGCGTGCTTTCGTCAACGTTGGGCTGGTACTCTTGCACGGCGTTGCCAATTACAGCACGCGCTGCGTCTACGTCTTGGGATGCCAAAGCACCGCGAAGAGCGCGGAGAGCTCTAGCGATTTCGATCTCTGACAGCTTCTCTTCACGTGCCGAGAAGATCTTAGCGTGGGCTGTCCGCTGGTGGTCTTCGGTGATCGTAAGCTCTTCGTGCATTTTCTCACCTGACCGAAGGCCCGTTATCTTGATCTCGATGTCACCCTCTGGATTGTCATCGTCTCGTACGGTGTAACCAGACGCCTCTATAGTCTGCTGGGCGAGCTTAAGAATTTGCACCGGTTTGCCCATTTCAAGCACATAGACCTCGCCACCCTGGGCCATCGCTCCCGCTCTTAGGACGAGCTTTGTCGCCTCATGCACGGTCATGAAGTAACGGGTGACGTTCCGATGCGTGACCGTTACCGGGCCACCGCGTCGTATTTGATCTTGGAAGAGGGGGATGACGGACCCTGATGACCCGAGCACGTTGCCGAACCGCACCATTGAGTATCGCGGGCCAACACCAGGTGGAACGCGGCTTGCAAGATCTTGGACGACGAGTTCAGCAAAACGTTTTGAGGCTCCCATGATATTTGTTGGGCGGACAGCTTTGTCGGAAGACACCAAGATGAAGCGCTCGATGCCTGCTTCGAAACTCTCTCGCGCAAGCGTTTGGGTGCCCAGGATGTTGTTTGCGAGCCCAGCGAGTTGGTTCACTTCAACAAGTGGAACATGCTTATAGGCCGCCGCATGAAGAACGATGTTTATTTCATAGTCAGCGAGGCATTTTCGCACGAGCCTTGAGTCCGTCACGGAACCCAGTATGGGAACAATCTCCACGTCCGTTCCTTCGGCAAGTTGCCGAATTTCCATGTCGATTGTGTAGAGTGCGAACTCATTGAGCTCGAACAGCACTATTCTCTTCGGCGAGCATTCTAATATTTGCCGGCTTAGTTCGGAGCCGATTGACCCTCCAGCACCGGAAATAAGAACTGACCTGCCTCGATAGCAATCGCCGGCGCTACCAAGAGGAGTAGCTTCTTCAGCTCGTCCGAGAAGCTCTTTGCTCGGTAGTGAGACGAACTTGTCGATGAGTGGCTCCGCACCGATAAGTTGGCTGAACGACGGCAAGACCTGAACGTCGAGGCCGATATCTTGGAGGCGCCTTGCTATCTGCATCTGTTTTGGCTGTGAAAGTGACGGCACCGCCACGAGCACGCGCCCGATGCTGCGTTCTTGGACGATTCGGCTTATTTGCGGTGGGGCATAGACAGGAAGCCCGGCCACGATTAGCCCGTGCAAAGACGGGTTGTCGTCGACAAAGGCAACTGGATCAATTGAGCGATGTGCACGCAGAGCGGAAGACAGTTCTGTCCCCGTTGTCCCGGCCCCATAGATCAACACGCGCTGCCTTGGTTGGGCGCGACTGTACAGTTCGACGAGAACCGCACGCATAATGAGGCGCACGATAACACCAAAGGCAAAGTAGCTAAGCCCGAACAAAAGGTAGCTTGAGGGTGGCAGGTTTAAGCCAGACAACATTCCGAGCGGCACGAAGGCAGCTGTAAGAACGGCTGAATAGACCGCAAATCGTACCGCGGCGCGTCCTTCGAAGTCCTTCAATCTGATGTGCGGGAGTTCGAACCAGTAAGAGGCGCCCACGGCAACAAGCAAAAGGTAAGGCAACGCCGGAAAGAATCCGAGAAGCAGGGGGCCTACGGGCTGTGGCAAGGCTTGCAATGCAAGGCAGAAGATCAGCGTTACAGGAATGAGCACGAGGTCGGTGCCGACAATAACCATGCGCTTGTGAGCGCGCGAAAGTGATTGAATAAGTTTAAGCATCAAACCTTGGCAGCCTGGGCCTTTTTGAGAAGTCGCATAACAGCAAGCTGCTTCCCGCCCCTCGCCTTGTTAGGCACAACGGCCTGGGTAAACAACCTTTGTCCAGGATTCATGCCCTGCAGAGGCGCACGTTCATGAGGCAATTGGCGGATTTTTACTCATTTCGTCGCGGACTAATTGCGCAAAAGGGCAAAAGATCGGCTACTTCAGCGATTTGTTTTGCTGCCTGTGTGATCGATCCATCGGACTTCCCGCACCATCCTGGCCGGGTCTCCTGGCTCTGCAAGCTGCGGTACAAGCTGGATGAGCGCGCTCGTATCCAGCTCAACATGAGCTATTGCGTCCGCTTTGGCGACGCGGGCTGCGAAGGGGCGACCGGCGGCTTCTAGCAGTGCGCTCATCTCGATGGCGCCCGGTTCGGCGACGTTGAGTGTCTTGGGTAAAAGCGATGACTTTTTGCATAGCGCGGCGAGGGTAAGGGCGAGCGTACACGGCCCGATATAGGAACGGCGCGGGGTGCTTCCGTCGGGGAAGGTGTCGAGGGTAAATTCCGGTGTCCAGGCGCCGAGGATTGCATCGAAGCCAGCGACGTTACCGATACGCAGGACACGTGCGTCGGTTGCGGTTTCCATGGCGTACTTTGCAGCACCGTACGGAGGCAGGTCTTTTGGAACAGGTGTGCTTTCATGGAGGAGCTTCCCGCTTTCCCCGAGGCTCCCGTAGACGGCGGCAGATGAAGCTAGCAGCACGGGCCCCGTGGCAGCATCACACAATGCGAGCGCAAGACGGGCGTGGTCCGCTAGGTCGCCATCTTGTTTCAGTGTTCCGCCGGGCGCTGGCCCGAGGAGGGAGAGGATCACCTCTGCACTTCCCGCAATCTCAGCCAAACGCTCCACATCCCTTAGCGGATCGCAGATGGTAAGAGGAGCGCCCGGGACGGCCCGCCGCCCCACCCAAGTCACCGGCCAGTGCTTAGGCCAAACCGCGCGCAAGGCGCCTCCTAGTCGCCCCGTGGCACCAAAAACTGCTATCGGTGGAAAGTCGCTCCATTCCTCCGATTTGAGCCATGTCTCAAGATGACCTGGAATTGACCTCAAGCGCGCGATCCCTATTGTGCCGCGGGTTATATTGGCGGGCGACAAGTCTACTGGCAACGCGCCCGCCCAACGAAAGAGACTTAGGATCGAAGGGGGAGCCATGGGTCAGGGTTTCGCTGCTCCGGCTGGAGCCAAGCTGCGATCCATGCTGCGTATTCTCGCAGTATCCACGTTGTCTATCGGTCTTGCGGCCTGCGGCATTCCCCGCGGTGCTGCGATCGTTTCCGAGGTTACCTCAGGCACTGAGAGTGCGGATTTCGTAGTGTATCCGGTGACGAGGACCTTTTTGCCCCAAGTGTCCGAATGGCCGGTTACAGGGGAAAGTTCTAGCACGTGGCTGGGCTATAGCACGGGACCGCAGGATCGCGTTATTCAACCGGGTGACACACTTTCAATCACCATTTGGGACGCATCGGATCGCTCTCTTCTTTCCACACCGGGGAGCCCGGCCACACCGCTGGGCGACCTACGTGTGTCGTCCGGTGGTTCGGTCTTTGTGCCCTATGCTGGCAATATCCAGGTGGCAGGAAACACGCCGCAAGCGGCGCGCTTGATCGTAGAACGTGCCGTCGAGGATCTCGTCCCTTCCGCTCAGGTCCAACTTTCCATGGTGGAGGGGTCGGCAAATACTGCGAGCGTCGTGTCCGGCGCTGCCCGCCCGGGCAGATATCCGTTGCCCGATCGTAGCTTTACAGTTCTTGATCTCATTGCCGAAGCGGGCGGTGTTAGCCCGGTGTTTGAAAACCCAACAGTAAAGCTTCATCGCGGGCGGGAGTACTACTCCATTTCGGCTTCAACACTCTATGAGAACCCTACCCGGGATGTTCCCATCCGCCCGGGTGACCAAGTCTTTGTGGAAGAAGACAGTCGCTTTTTCATCTCGCTCGGTGCGTCGGGCAGAGAAGAAGTTCATCCTTTTACTAAAGATGACATCTCCGCTGCGGAGGCCATGGCCATCGCCGGGGGCGTTCAGGACACCCGTGGAGATCCGGGAGGTATCCTCGTGCTGCGTGAGTATCCGGTTTCCGCGATCGCTCCAGGGGTGAGTGGGCCGCAAAAACAGCGCGTTGTATTCTCGATTGATCTCACGAGCGCAGATGGCCTCTTTTCGGCGCGAAAGTTCCGCGTCAACTCAGAAGACCTGATCTATGTGACCGAGGCCCCGGTCACTGGGGCCCAGACCATCGCAAACCTAGTGGGCACGGGCTTTGGCTTGGTCAACTCCGCGGGTAACCTCTAATTTCGGAGCGAGATGTGCCCCGCTTCGGCAGGGATCAACGCGTTCATTTCAGCCACGTGTTCGGGCAGGCAAACTGTCGCGAAATCGTAAGTTTTGACCACATGCGCTCTCGCTGCGCGGCGCATCTCTTCGTAGGCATCGGGCTGAGCGAGAACATCCGCGACTTGGTCAGCTAAAGCTTCTGGTTGAAAGAAATCTACAAGCAAACCCGTTTCTCCATGCGTAATAGCCTCGCGTACGGGGGCGACATCGCTCGCGACGATGGGGGCTTCCATCGACATGGCCTCGAGGAGCGACCAGGAGAGCACAAAAGGTTTTGTTAGGTAGATGTGGCAACGGGAAATCTGCACGATCTTTTGGAAGTCCTCGTAAGGCACGTTGCCCAGGAAATGGACACGTTCCCAATCGATGTCTTTGCCGACCTCGGCTTCAAGCTCTGCTCGGAACCCGCCCTTACCCTTGGCGGCCGGGCCGTAAGATGCCTCATTGCCGCCGACGATGAGCGCTCGTGCCTCAGGCCGCGCTTTCAGGATGTGCGGTAGGGCTCGCATGAATACATGAAAGCCGCGCATCCGTTCCATGTTGCGGGCAACATAGGTGAAGACCTCGTCTTTGCGGGTCAGCGGCTGGGATAGGCGCTTGAGAGGGACGCTAACGCCTTCATCCGCCCGCAGGCGATCTGTGCGTATGCCATCGTGGCAAATATACATGTTTTCTCGATAGATCTCAGGAAAGAGGTTAGCCTGCCACTCTGTCGGAACGGTCAAGCGGTCAACGACATGCAGATTTGCGTGGGGTACCGCGTTACGTGCCGAGAGTAGGTAGGGTGTGTGAGCGTTCACTGGTTCTTCGGGGTCGAAACCTACAGCTGCCCCGGTTAGGCGGTAGAAATACTCGAAGAAACCGAGGATGGGCACGTCCGGCCAAAGCTCCTTGAGAAAGAGAAGTTCCCCCCAGCCGGTGTGGCCAATCACCAGGTCTGGCCGAAATCCAGTTGCTTTCTCGTGCCGAGAGAGTGCCTCGACTGCGCCGAAACCGGCACCGGCCGCTCCCTCCCAGACTCTTGAAAGACCATAGGCGCCGTCAGCTGGCCGATGGTGAGGGGCGTAGAGGATTTTGGTCAGGCCAGGCGGCGCCGGGAAGTTCTTTCGCTGCGTGAGAAATGCCAACTCATGCCCGGCGCCTGCTGCGTTCTGCGCGAGAAGCCAGGACATCATCTCTCGATATTGCCCGGGCATATTTTGATGTACGAAGAGAAGTTTCATGGGCTCCGCCTTTCGTGGAACAGCTAGCCGGGTTGGTCCCCGCTGAAAAGCAGCTTGCGTGACGAGGTTGCAGATGCCACGCCGGGCGTGGGACAAAAGGAGGCCGGGCCATGGCGGACGGAGCAACAAAAGTGCTTGTGACGGGCGGTGCCGGTTATGTCGGTTCCCACGCCTGCAAAGCGTTAAGCGGTGCTGGCTTCATCCCGGTGGCTTTCGACAATCTCAGTACCGGTCACGGTGAGGCGGTGAAGTTTGGGCCCTTCGTTCAGGGTGATCTGACCGATCCCGGTAGCGTGAGCGCTGCCATCAAGGAGCATAAGCCTGAGGCCGTTCTTCACTTTGCTGCGCTTTCGCAGGTGGGAGAGAGCTATAGAGACCCCGCCCTCTACTGGCGTGAGAATGTCCTTGGGGCCCTTAACCTGATTGAAGCGACGGTCGCCGCGGGCATCCGGCACTTTGTCTTTTCCTCGACCTGCGCGACCTATGGCGATCAGGACGGCGTGACTCTGACGGAAGACACCCCTCAATTTCCGATAAATGCCTATGGCGGTTCAAAGCTCGCCATTGAGCATATGCTATCTGATTTTGCGCCGCTGGGGCTTGAGACCGTGATTTTTCGCTATTTCAATGTGGCCGGCGCAGATCCGGACGGTGAGGTGGGCGAAGACCATGATCCGGAGACGCATCTGGTGCCCCTTGTGCTTGACGCGATTGCAGGGAGACGTGGCCCTTTGACCGTTTTCGGCACCGACTATGATACCCCTGACGGCACGGCCATCCGTGATTATGTGCACGTGAGCGACCTCGCGGATGCTCACGTAAAAGGGCTGGCCTGGCTGCGCGACGGTAATGGATCGCGGACGTTCTGTCTTGGCACTGGAAAGAGTTACTCCGTGCGGGAAGTGATTGATGCAGCACAGGCAGTTACCAATGCGCCCGTACCATATTCGGAAGGGCCGCGCCGCGAAGGGGACGCCACGAGCCTGATTTGCGGTTCGGAACGTGCGCGTGACGAACTTGGCTGGAGACCCGAGCGTTCTGATATGACAACAATGCTCCGAGATGCTCACCGTTGGCACGACACAGGTGGTTACTAAGGCAAGTGCCTTCCCTCGACCGGCGCCCATGTCGTGCGTTGCAGCCGCAAACGTGCTATGGGGTCGAGAGCGCTGATGTAGAGCCGAGTACAAGGCTTGGAGGGGCAACAGATAACCGTTGCGATTAACAGGATCGAAACAGCACTGTTGGCGCGCGTTAGAGCCACAACGCGTGCGAGCGTCTAAATGGCTAAGCGGCTCATAGATGTCTCTCTTGCGGTTCTGATCGGCGTTATTCTCTTCTTGCCGGCTTTGGGTTTGCTGATTTGGCTTCTTTGCAAGCAGGGGCGGCCGGTCATGTACGGCGCCGAGCGCATGAAGACGCCCGAGCAAGGTTTCACACTCTGGAAATTTCGAACGATGACGGAATCCTCGCAAGACAGCGGCGTTTCTGGCGGTGACAAAGCCAGTCGAGTTACTTCGCAAGGCGCAATCATGCGACGATACCGCGCTGATGAGATTCCACAGCTTTGGAACGTGGTTCGCGGGGATATCAGCTTTGTCGGGCCGCGGCCGCCGCTTCGGCAGTATGTGGAGGCCTTTCCGGAACTCTATGCGCGCGTTCTGCGATCAAAACCCGGGATCACGGGCCTCGCTTCTTTAACTTACGCCGCACATGAGGAGAGGCTGTTAGCCCGCGCGAAAACGCGGGAGGAGACGGATTCGCTTTACCGGGCGCATTGCGTTCCAAGGAAGGCAAAACTCGACCTCATTTATCAGCGCAATGCGTCAGTTTGTTTTGATCTCAAACTGGTTTGGCAAACGGCCGCACGGTTCACGCCCAACTGGTTCGGGAAGCGAGATTGATCAGGCTTTAGGTCCAATTTTCTCACCTGCTCGGCGCGCTTCTATCTCCTCTGTCGTTGCAGCTCCGGAGGCACCTCCGAAGCAGAAGTGAAATTTTCCCTTGCCGAAACCGGTTTCGGAGATGAAGCCTTGGCGCCATGTCTGTTACAAAGCAGCCCCTGGGAGGAGGGCCGCGGGTGACGATCTCTGACGTGGCGGCCGAGCTTGGTCTCACGAAGGGCACTGTTAGTCGCGCGCTGAATGACTATCCCGATATCGCCGAAGGCACCCGCCTTCGAGCGCGCCGCGTGGCTGATCGGTTGGGGTACCGCCCGCTCGGTTCAGCGCAGGCGATCCGTACCGGGCGCTGCCGCGCTATTGGGCTTGTGCTCGAAACCGATGAGCATGACGCGCACCGTCCTTTCCTAGACCTTTTTCTTGCCGGCCTTTCCGATGGCGCGGCTGCACAGAGCTGGACGCTGACGGTGGCTACGGCGCCGGTGGGCGCGGCGCGGGAAACCTACCAGCGGTTGATTGAGGAGCGGAAGGCGGACGGTTTTGTCCTACCACGGACGCGCCTCGAGGACCCGCGGGTGGAGCTGTTGCGGGCCTCTGACGTGCCTTTCGTGCTCTTTGGCCGCCACAAGACGACCGAAGGCTGCGCCTGGTTTGACGTCGATGGCGCAGATGCCATGCGCCAAACGGCCCATACTTTGGTGGCGCGCGGGCATCGCCGGATTGCCTATGTCGGTGGCAGCCCTGGCTACGCCTATAACGGTGAGCGCCACGCCGGTCTTGTTCACGGGCTTGCTGAGAAAGGGCTCGCGCTCGACCCAAAACTCGTGCGCCACGGTGCCAATAGCCGTGCAGCCGGTGAGGCGGCCACGGCCGAGCTTCTCGACCTCGCTCACCCGCCCACGGCCATCGTCTTTGCGGTTGATCGCGCGGCTCTTGGGGCCTGGCGCCCAGCGGAGGCTCGCGGAAGACTTGTGGGGCGTGATCTGGCGGTTGTAGCCTATGACGGTGACCCCGAAGGCGCATATGCCGAGCCGCCCCTTGCGACCTGGGCGGTTGATTGGGGCCGCGCGGGCACCGTGCTTGCCGAGATGCTCATAAAACGGGTGCTTGGCACCCCAGCGGAAGACCTGCGCGACACCATGCCAGCGCAGTTTTTGGACAGGGGCTCTGCCTCTTTCCAACAGAGTTCTGATCCTGCCGGAAGCGGGGCGGAAAACCAGAGTCATATGGGAGGAGACTCATGAAACATCTACTGATGACCACCACGGCCTTGGTGCTCACTGCCGGCATCGCCTCGGCAGAGAACCTGCGCTTTTGGACCACCGAAGAGCAGCCGGAGCGCCTCGCCCGGCAGGAAGCGATGGCGGCGGCCTTTGCGGAGGCAAGTGGCCATACGGTTGAGGTCATTCCAGTAACGGAGAGCGATCTTGGCACACGGGCGACGGCGGCGTTCGCTGCGGGTGACTTGCCCGACGTGATCTATCACACGCTGCAATACGCCCTACCTTGGGCTGAGGCCGGGATCCTCGACACTGACGCTGCAACCGACGTGGTCGAGAACCTGGGTGAAGACACATTTAGCTCCGGCGCACTGGCGCTCGCGGCCTTGGACGGCGGTGTAGCCTCGGTGCCCGTGGATGGTTGGACGCAGATGATCGTCTACCGCAAGGACCTCTTCGACGCAGCGGGGCTAGAGGCGCCGACTTCCTATGACAACGTCCGTACGGCGCTCGAGGCTCTGCATAACCCGCCAGAGATGTACGGCTTTGTGGCCGCTACTAAAGTGGATGAGAACTTCATGTCTCAGGTGCTTGAGCATGTATTCCTGGCCAATGGCGTGAGCATTGTGGACGGTGACGGCGTGACCGAGCTTGACGAAGCGGCGACGCTTGAGGTGCTCGATTTCTACAAGGACATCGCGGATGCCTCACCGGAAGGCGAGCTCTACTGGGATCAGTCGCGCACGCTCTATTTCTCGGGCAATGCGGCGATGATCATCTGGTCGCCGTTCATCCTCGATGAGCTAGCGGGCCTGCGCGACAGCGCGCCGCCCACGATCAACGATGACCCGACATCCTCGGAGCTCGCGTCTAAGACCGGGATCGTGACAAACTTTGCAGGCCCGTCCAACCCAGACGGGGCGGCCTGGGGTGACATCCGTTACTTTGGCATCACATCGGATGCCTCCACGGATGCGGCAATGGAGTTTGTCGAGTTCTCCATGTCTGAGGGTTATGAGGCGACACTTTCCATCGCGCCCGAGGGCAAGTTCCCA
>JBCCYG010000022.1:0-17025 GCA_039190145.1 Pseudomonadota bacterium
CCACCAAGACTTGTGCTTCTTCTGAGAGTTTCGCGAGCCTGCGTCCCACGGCATCAGCCGTCGCCCCACCAACCCCGCGATCGATCTCATCGAAAATCATAGTGAGGCCAGAGGCCCCGCCCGTAAGGCAAACCTTCAGCGCTAGGAGGAAGCGGCTAAGCTCTCCTCCAGAAGCGATCTTGTTGAGCGGCCCGGCTGGTGCGCCAGGGTTGGTGGCGACCGTGAAGGCCACCTGATCCACTCCGTCCGGTCCTGGATCCGCGCGCGTCACAGACGTCTCAAAGACAGCGCGCTCCATCTTGAGCGGGGCAAGTTCGCCAGCCATGGCGTTATCCAGCTTACGCGCGGCTGTTGCGCGCGCTCCGCTAAGCGATTTGGCGGCCTTGTCATACTCGGTTTCTGCCTTGCTGAGCGCGGCCTCGAGCTCAGCAATGTCTGCACCGCTCGCGTCAAACGCATCTAATTTACCGCGTAGTTCAACCATCAAAGCGGAAAGCTCATCAGGCGCGACCTGGTGCTTGCGCGCAAGGGCCCGCAGGGCAAAAAGCCGCTCCTCAACGCCCTCGAGCTCATGGGGATCAAAGGAAAGCTGATCCAAGACCGCATCTACACCCGCCTGAGCCTCACCGAGCTCGACCAAAGCATGACTCAGCGATGAGAGCGGTGCGTCGAGCCCACCCTCGGCCTCAGTTGCCGCGCCTTCTAGCCAGCGCGTGGCATCCCCCAACATGCCTTCGGCGCCATCAAGCCCGAGAGCCTGGGCGGCCTTGACGATATCTTCCCGAATGCGCTCGGCGCCTTGCATGAGACGCCGCTTCGCATCGAGCGTCTCATCTTCTCCCGCTTCTGGACTTAGCGCTTCAAGCTCTGACACCGCATGGCGAAGGAACTCCTCTTCTGTAGCCAGTGCGGCAACGCTTTCCTTCGCGGTCATTAGAGCTTCACGTGCCGCCCCAAGCCCGCGCCAGGCAGAACGAACTGCGGCGCGCTTAGCTTCATAGCCTCCAAACGCATCTAGCAACGCCCTATGTCCACGCACATTCAAAAGACCCCGGTCGTCGTGCTGCCCGTGAAGCTCAACGAGCGTGTCCGAAAGCGACCGTAGCAGCTCCCCCGATGCGCGGCGGTCATTTACATATGAGGTTTTGCGCCCGTCCCGATTGTTGACACGGCGCAAAACAAGCTCGCCGTCAGAACCGCCGTAGTCAGCCTCCGAGAGAACGCTTCTCGCGGGATGATCTTCCGGCAGATCGAACCAAGCGACCACTTCGCCCTGCTCCGCCCCGCTTCGCACTAGATCGGCCCTACCCCGCCAGCCTAGGACAAACCCAAGAGCGTCCAGCAGGATCGACTTACCCGCGCCAGTTTCACCAGTCAGCACGTTTAGTCCCGGCTGAAACTCAAGCTCCAACCGGTCGATGATCAGCATGTCTCGAATGTCGAGCCCGCGCAGCATCAGCTTTCTTCCTAGGCCCGCGGGCCGATTAGAGCCATTCGCCTCGGACGACCTGGCGATAGATCGCAGAAAGCCAGTTATCCCCGATCGACCGCGCCTCAAGGCCCTGCCCCCTCAAGAGTGAGAAGCTATCCTCGTACCACACGGTGCCACGGTAGTTGAAACCGAGGATCGCGCCGGCGGTCTGCGCCTCCGCGTCCAGGCCAAGGGCTAAGTAGCTTTCCACGAGCCGATGGAGCGCTTCGGCGGTGTGAGACGTTGTCTGGAAGTCTTCAACAACTACCCTGAAACGATTGATCGCGGCGCCATAATGCCCCTGCTTTAAGTAGTAGCGTCCGATCTCCATCTCTTTGCCTGCCAAGTGATCAAAGGCGAGATCAAACTTGAGCATGGATGTGCGCGCATACTCGCTTTCCGGGTAACGCTCTATGACGATCCGCAACGATTGAAGCGCTTGGAATGTCAGCCCTTGATCCCGACCCACCTCGTCAATTTGATCATAGTAGCTCAGTGCCAGCAGGTATTGAGCGTAGGCCGCATCCTCGTCAGCAGGGTAAAAGTCCAGGTATCGTTGGGCGCTGGCACGGCTATTTGGGTAGTCGCTACCACGATGGAAGGCGAAAGCCTGCATGATCAGCGCCCGCTTAGCCCATTCGGAATAGGGATAAAGACGCTCTACCTCGCCGAAGTAGAATGCAGCCTGATCATTGCGCTGGCGGCTCATCTCGAACTCGCCCCGGTCGTAAATCTCTTTGGCGGAGTAATTCTCCAGCGGAACATTGGGCGTATCGTCGAGACCGCAGCCTACGAGGGCCGCAATGAACACAATCAATGCAAGAGACCGTATACGCATTACCCGCATCCTAGCCGCGTTATCTAAGGCCCGTTCGCACACTGAGCGAGAGCACTTTCGAATACCATAGAACGCGATCTAGGCAAATTAGCTTTGCGGGAAGTCAGTGGAGAGCGACGATGTCTTCGCGGGTTACGCCGGCACCTGGCAAAGCAGCAGCCATGACGGGATCGCAGTCGACAAAACGGTAAGCTTCAGGACGCGAGAAGAGTTCGCGTAAAAGTCTATTCGTTAGCGCGTGGCCAGCACGATACCCGATGTAGCGACCAATGATCGGAGAACCAGCGAGCGCCAGGTCGCCAACAGCGTCTAGCATCTTGTGACGAACCGGCTCGTCGCCGTAACGGAGTCCACCCGGGCTCAAGATCTTTGCGCCGTCGAAAACAACCGCATTGCTTAGAGTGCCGCCTAGAGCCAAGCCACTCTCGCGCATCGAGTCCACGTCTGATTGAAGGCAAAAGGTCCGACTGTCAGAAAGCTCATGCACAACCGCGCCATTGGATAGGTCGAGTGCTTTGTGTTGATGCCCGATCCCTTCTTCAGCGAAGTCGATATCAAAGTCCATCGCAAAGCCTTTGCCCGGCTCAAGACGTGCGAATGAGGCGCCCTCGTGGACCTCTACGTTCTCGAGTATCTCGATTGCGCGCATTGGCTCTGCTTGCTCAATCACGCCTTTCGCGAGGATGTCCCGCACAAACGGCGCGGCGCTCCCGTCAAGGATCGGAACCTCAGGACCGTCGATATCAACCAACGCGTTGCGCACCCCGCATCCCGAAAAAGCCGCCATCAGATGCTCGATCGTCGATACGGATACACCAGCGTCATTAATGATCCGCGTACAAAGCTTGGACGGCTCGACCGCGTGCCATATAGCCGGAACCATCGCATCCTGTGCCACAACGTCAGTCCGGCGGAACCAAATCCCATGCCCGACAGATGCGGGGTGAACGGTC
Organism: Pseudomonadota bacterium; assembly: GCA_039190145.1. Taxonomy (GTDB): domain Bacteria; phylum Pseudomonadota; class Alphaproteobacteria; order Rhodobacterales; family Rhodobacteraceae; genus Shimia_B. Next base: position 3,263 of record JBCCYG010000022.1, read on the forward strand.
GCGCGTACGGGCTTGCCGGTATGTAGACCGATACCTTGGAATGTTACTGCTGTTCTTACGGTAGCTTGCACTGCCCTCAACCTTTTGTGGGTTTACCCCTTAGGGAGGAGTTAAAAAATCACCTGTTCATTCTCAACTCACGCTTTGCAACTGTGTGAAATACGTGGAAATACTTGGCGGATTATCGCCAACTCCACAAGCCTTTGAATTCAAAGAAAAACGCCGCCCTGAGGCGGCGCTTCAAATCGTTCCAGCTAAGCCTTAGTTAGCTTGGCGCCGCAGGAACGCCGGGATTTCAATACGCTCATCATCACTGCTGTCTGCCTGCTCTTCCTCATAGGATTGAACCGGCGGCTGCCTGCGTACGGCCTGCGGCTCTGCGGGGTCCGACGCTCCAGTCATTCGACCGATAAGAGAGTTGATCCCAAACCGTGGCTTTTCGCCAATAGCCTTATCTTCATGAGTGGTGCGCTGTGGCGCTTTCGGCTGTTTCGCGACCGCGCTTTGTAAACGTGTCAGCGCCTCAGGCGAAGGAGTTCCCGGCGCAGGCTTTGTAGGCGCAACAAATGCCGCGGCTGGCGCTTCATCCTCTTCGATGGACGGTTCAAATGCGGGTGGCTCTGGCTGGTAAGCTGGAGACGGAAGATCGTCTGCGACGGCTTCCTTTTCACCAAACAAGTCAGCTACCTCCGGCTCTGCAGCTTCCTGCCCAGATTGCGCCTCGACCGCAACCGCCACCTCATCAGTTTCAATAGGCTCCGCCGGGATTGGTGCGGGGATCGGAGTGGAGAGGGAACGGCGTGGCAGCGGGATGTCAGAGTGCGACTCGGCTGCATCGATGCCTGTGGCAACGACGCTTACACGCATGTTGCCTTCCATCTCGGTGTCGAGAGTAGACCCCACAATGATATTAGCGTCTGGGTCAACTTCTTCTCGGATGCGGTTGGCTGCCTCATCGAGTTCAAAGAGGGTAAGGTCATACCCGCCGGTAATGTTTATCAGCACGCCCTTAGCACCTTTAAGGCTGATTTCATCAAGCAGCGGGTTAGCGATTGCCTTCTCCGCTGCTTGGATCGCACGCTCTTCTCCAGCGGCCTCACCAGTGCCCATCATCGCTTTGCCCATCTCATCCATCACCGTGCGGACATCGGCAAAGTCGAGGTTGATAAGACCGGGTTTCACCATGAGATCGGTGACGCCCTTTACGCCTTGGTAAAGCACGTCGTCGGCCATGGAGAACGCTTCGGTGAACGTTGTCTTCTCGTTTGCGAGGCGGAAGAGGTTCTGGTTTGGAATAATGATGAGCGTGTCGACGACCTTTTGGAGCGACTCCACACCCTCCTCAGCCTGGCGCATTCGTTTGGCCCCCTCAAACTGGAAGGGCTTTGTCACCACGCCCACCGTAAGAACGCCTAGTTCACGTGCCGCTTGCGCGATAATCGGCGCGGCGCCAGTGCCTGTGCCCCCGCCCATGCCGGCGGTGATAAAGCACATGTGAGCCCCTGCCAGATGATCCACGATCTGCTCGATTGATTCTTCTGCTGCAGCTGAACCAACAGACGGTCGCGCGCCTGCACCCAGACCTTCAGTAACCTTAACGCCCATCTGAATTTTGGACGGCGCGCTGGCGCCCGAGAGCGCCTGTGCGTCGGTGTTGGCAATCACGAAATCCACGCCGTCGAGCGCTTTTTCTATCATGTTATCAACAGCATTTCCGCCGGCGCCACCCACGCCGAAAACAGTGATCCGCGGCTTCAGTTCTTCCTGGCCGGGCATCGAAAGGTTCAATGTCATTTTGTCATTCCGCCTGTTCCTTGGCCCACTTGGGCACGTCTGCTTAGTGGGCTTTTGTTTCCTCGCCTCGCGAGATTAGCCTGATGTTGCCATTTCGTCACGTCAAATATGGCTTTTGAACACATAATGTCGGCATCATTTCGCCACCTTTCACTTCATGTCGCGCCCGGCACCACATGATGGGCTACCAATTTTCTCTAAACCAACGAACCGCGCGCCTGAGCGATCTCGCCGGATATGTGTCGGTAGGAAGCTCAAAATCCCACCACTCATCTTGAGGATGCGCAGCAAAGAGTGAGAGCCCGACCGCACTGGCAAAGGCCGGCCCCGTTGCCGCTTGTGGCAAGCCCTGGACGCGAAGCGGGCGACCGAGACGCACTTGCTGTCCGAGGATGCGAGACGCGAGCCCGTCGAGACCCGGTATCTGGCTGCCGCCTCCCGTCAACACGATGGACTGAGAGGGCAAGTGGTCAAAGCCCGCCGCATCGAGGCGTGCGCGCACTTCTTCGAGTATCTCTTCGACACGGGGGCGCATGATGCCAATGAGCTCGGAACGGCTCACCTGGCGGCGGTCATGCTCCCAATCCCCTGTATCGCCGCCTATGTCGATCATTTCGCGATCATCCATGCCGGTGGCAACGACACCTCCGTAGAATGTCTTAATCCGCTCCGCAGTCGCAGTGGGCACCTGCAAGCCCATGGAGATGTCACTGGTGACGTGCTCGCCCCCCATCCGGACGCTGTCGGCGTAGATCATGTGCCGCTTCATAAAGATCGAGACGCCGGTCGCCCCACCGCCAAGATCGATACAAGCGGCGCCGAGCTCATGCTCGTCTTCAACCAAGGCCGAAATGCCGGAGACATAGGCCGAAGAGGCGAGACCTGCGAGCTCGAGATCGCACCGCTTGACGCTGTGCGCGAGGTTGCTCACCGCTGCGCTGTCGACGGTGAGCATGTGCATATCCGCGGCCAGCCGGTTTCCCAACTGTCCCCGCGGGTCGCCGAGGCCTGAGCGATGGTCAAGGGCAAAGTTCACCGGTTGCGCATGGAGGACATCGCGTCCGATCCCGTAGTCCGGCACATCGCAGGCCGCGAGGCACCTGCTAACTTCCTGCTCGGTTACGGTCTCATCATTGAGCTCAATTTCACCGTTGAGACCATAGGAACGCGGCTCAGCGCCGCTAAAACATGCGATGACATGATCCACGCGGACATTGGCCATCTTCTGTGCGGCCTGGATTGCAGTGCGGATGGCCCGTTCCGTTTCAGCCATACCGTCAATTTCGCCAAAACGAACGCCCCGGGAGCGCGTGGTGGCGGCACCGATCACGCGAAAGGCGGACTGCCCCGCCATTGAGCCGAGCCCATCCTGCTCGCGGAACTGGTCGGGCCCGTCGAAGCGGAGTACAAGGCAGGCGATCTTTGAAGTCCCCACATCAAGAATGGCGACCACGCCGCGCTGCATGGCGGTTTTGCGCATGTTTCGCATGGCGCGCTGTGCGGCATAGAGATCACTCATCGACATTAACTCCGAGTTCGATACCTTTGATTTTACGCAGCTCTTCTAGGCTGCCTTGTGCTACTCGCAAGGTCGGACGGCGCGGGTTGCGAAGGTCGACAACGGTTACGTTTCGACCAAGAAGTTCTTGCGCGCTGTCCAGCAAGATCACGCGCTCAAGGGCCGGTAGCGCTCCCGTTTCCGGGAGCTTCACAACCTGCCCGCGATCCAGAACAACGTCCCATCGCCGCTCACCCATTCGGCGCAACCCGCGCAGACGCTCGTGGATCGGCGAGGCCGCGCGGATAAGATCGAGGGCCTCAGGGATCGCACGATCCGCCCCAGCGCCAACGACTAATGGCAGGTCTGGGCGCTCCATCCGGGAGATAAGCGATGCCACCTCAACACCGTCTACATCGAGAAGCGAAATCCCTTCGCGGTGGCGCCACACAAATGCGGGGGTACGTTCGACGACGCTCACTTCAAGCACTCCGCCTGGCCTTACGCGCAGAGTGGAGGTTTGAACCGCCGGGATACCCTCAATCGTCTCGCGCAAGGCCTCAAGGTCGATGTCAAAGGACGATTTCGGCAAATCCAGATGCGACGCAGAGCGAATTGCCTCAGCAACTTCCGGCGCGGCGCCCTCGATGGCCATCAGACGCACGACGAACTCTGGCCTCCCGTGTACCCAGGACTTGGCCTCAATCACAGACTCGGCAATCAATTGCCTGACCTCCGGCTGCGAGACGTACGAATAGATACCGATGCAAACGAAGAGAGAGGGCAATCCAGTGCGCAGCAAAGCGCGCAAAACCGGCGTCAGCCAAATGCGCTGGAGCCGGTACCCTAGGCGCGTCGTGGGGTCGAGCATCATCGATCGCATGAGGCATCCTCCACAAGTGTTCGGCACAGCTGACCAAAGCTAATGCCGCAATGCTCCGCCTGTTCTGGCGTGAGCGAGGTGGGCGTCATCCCCGGCTGGGTATTTGTTTCGAGGAGGATCAGGCCATCAAGGCCGCGGGCCTCATCCCAGCGAAAATCGGTGCGGCTAATTCCGCGGCAGCTCAGTGCCTGATGCGCGCGCAGGGCGTAATCGAGGCAGGCGCTAAAGATGTCTTCGGGGATGTCGGCGGGCACCACATGGCGCGATGCGCCGTCTACGTATTTGGCCTCGTAGTCATACCACCCGTCTGTCAAAATATCCGTTACAGTGAGCGCTCTGTCGCCAAGGACTGTCACAGTAAGCTCCCGCCCCGGCGCGTATGCCTCGACCATAACCGTCTCCGGCATCGTATCGGCGAGCTGCGGCGGACCGTTGGTGCCTTCGTGCACAATGTAGATCCCGACGCTGGAGCCTTCGTTATTGGGCTTCACGACATAAGGCGGGGACATTACGTGCCGCTCGCGAACGTCATCGCGCGGCACTAAACGGCTTTCAACGACGGGAAGCCCTGCGGCGCGGTAGGCTGCTTTCGTGCGCTCCTTATCCATCGCTAAAGCGGAGGAAAGAATGCCGGAATGCGTATATGGCAAACGCATCCATTCGAGGATGCCTTGGATGGCACCGTCCTCCCCACCCGGGCCGTGCAGCGCATTGAAAACTACGTCGGGCTCGGCTTCTGCCAATTGGACGAAAACGGCGGCATCTGCGTCGATTTCGGTAACGTGGAAACCTTCAGAGCGCAGTGCATTTGCACAGCCGCGGCCGGTTGAGAGCGATACGTCTCTCTCTGCTGAAGGTCCGCCCATAAGGACGGCCACTCGTGGGGATGCCCTGCTCGACATGCCCGTCTACTGCCTCACTGCCTCGCCGTTTAGTCGGCGATTTCTGCTATCGTTTATGCGTATTTACGCGCCTGCTTCAGGGGCCGGTTCACCAACCCTCATGATTTCCCACTCTAGCGTTATGCCGCTGTTTTCGTAAACCTTTTTTCGCACTTCTTCCCCGAGGCCCTCTAAATCCGCCGCCGTGGCTCCGCCGGTGTTAATGAGGAAGTTCGAGTGCTTCTCGCTCATCTGCGCCGCGCCACGCATGGCGCCGCGCATTCCCGCGTCATCTATGACTTTCCAAGCCTTTAGATCATGCACATCATCGGCTTTGCCCGTGGAGGAAAACCCGGCAGGGTTACGAAATGTGGAACCCGCGGTAAGCTCTTTTGTCGGCTGCGTTTCATCGCGCTTGGCAAGCTGAGTTTTCATGCGCCCCTTGAGGACATCTGCGTCTCCGCGCGGGCCTTCTAAAGTAACCTGGGTGAGGATCAAATCATTCGGTAGCTGCGTCTCCCGATAGGAAAATCCCATATCGGATTTGCTCAGAGTGACCACGTCACCGCCTCGCGTCACGCCCTTCGCGGAAACAAAAACATCGGCCGTGTAAGTACCATAACAGCCCGCATTCATCCGAGCAGCACCGCCGATAGAGCCTGGAATTGTTCGGAGAAACGTCAGATCGATACCGGCATCTGCTGCTTTGCGAGCAACGATCGCATCAAGCGCGGCGGCCCCGCACGTGACAAGGTTACCCGCGATCTCCACGCCATTAAACCCGCGGCCCAGCTTCACAACCACGCCTCGCATACCCCCGTCGCGCACGATGATGTTTGAGCCCACGCCTAGCGGAAAAACAGCAACTTCCTCGGGCAACTCTCGTAAAAAATGCGCCAAGTCAGCTTCATCGGCTGGTTGAAAGAGGATGTCGCAGGGTCCGCCAACGCGCAGCCAAGTCAGCTCGGCTAGAGACTTGCTTGCCGTAAGTCTCCCACGGACTGCAGGAAGCTCTGAAACATCGGGGTTCATTTCCAACGGCCTCCTCTTCCCCGACTTACTGCAAGCGGGCTTTAAGCCAGCGCCACAAGTATATCATTGGCCATCGTAGCACCGAGCAAGCCGCCGCCAACAACAGAACACCAAACATCGGACCATATTCATAGGTCACCCAACCTAAAATGGGGATGCCGATGACGATCATCACATAGGCAAAGCGCCAGTGGCTGTCTTTGCTTGGCAGCATTGCGCGTAAATTGGCGCTGATTAGCCAGAGCAAGGCGACGACAAGGCTCATGCGTGGCCTCTCCATTTGACAAAAATGCCGGCGCAGAGACCGACGATTAGACCAGGCAAAAAGAACACGGCGACGAGCGGAAGAAAGCTGATGAAACCCGCCCCAGGATCCGTCCAATCGATCATCCGCGAGAAGGCGACGATGAGAATGACGAAGAGACCAGCAAAGATCGCGCCGACCTGCCAAGGCAGCCAGCCAAAAACGAAGCCCACCGCGAAAGTGATCAAGTTGCCGATGAGCTCAACCATCACGCGCCCAACTTTTCAGGAAGCGCATTCGCCCATGCGCTGATGGTACCTGCGCCGAGACAGACGACCATATCGCCTTCTTTGGCTTGCTCTCTGACAAGACGCACGAGATCGGCCTCGTCCTCTACAGCGCGTGCGTGACGGTGGCCGTGCGCGATCAGCGCATCGACAAGAGCATCTCGGCTGGCACCTTCGATGGGAGGCTCGCCGGCGGCAAAGACCTCCGCGATGGCCACGACATCGGCATCGTTAAAGCAGGAGCAAAACTCCTCGAAAAGCGACGACAACCTAGAGTAACGATGAGGTTGGTGTACGGCGATGATACGTCCGTTTGTGGCTTGGCGGGCAGCCTTCAAAACGGCTGCGATCTCAACTGGGTGGTGACCGTAATCGTCGATAATGGTCACGCCGTTGACTTCGCCCACTTTCGTGAAGCGCCGATTGACGCCTTTGAAGTTTTCAAGCGCAATGCGGATCTCTTCGGCTTTCATCCCGAGGTGCCGAGCCACCGCGATCGCCGAGAGCGCGTTAGAGACGTTGTGATCACCCGGCATGGGCAGGGTCACACCCTCGATGGTCATCCCCTCTGCCTGAAGCACCACATCAAAATGCGCGATGCCATTTTGGTAGCGAAGGTTCACCGCCCGCACATCGGCCTGGGCATTAAAGCCGTAGGTCAGCACGCGGCGGTCGCTGATCTTACCGACAAGGGCCTGCACTTCCGGGTGGTCAATGCAGCAAACGGCTAAGCCATAAAACGGAATGTTGGATACGAAATCGAGAAAGCCCTGCCGAAGCGTATCGAAGTCGCCCCAATGCTCCATGTGCTCAGGGTCGATATTCGTCACAATCGCGATGGTGGCCGGCAGACGGTTAAACGTCCCATCGCTTTCGTCAGCCTCAACGACCATCCATTCGCCCTGCCCCGTCCGGGCGTTGGAGCCAAAGGCGTGAATGATCCCTCCATTGACGACCGTTGGATCAAAATTTCCCGCGTCCAGGAGCGTGGCGATCATTGTCGTTGTAGTGGTTTTGCCATGGGTTCCGGCCACAGCAATGTTCGACTTTAGGCGCATAAGCTCGGCGAGCATTTCAGCGCGCCGAACGACCGGTAGGCCCAGGCGACGCGCCTCGTCCAGCTCAGGGTTGCCAGGCTTAATCGCGGATGACACTACAACGACCTCCGCCCACTCCAGGTTTTCCGGCTTCTGGCCCTCAAAGATGGTGGCACCCCCATGTGCGAGACGATCGGTGATCTTGGAGGCCTTGAGATCGGAGCCTTGCACGACATAGCCGAGGTTAAGTAACACCTCCGCAATGCCCGACATGCCAATCCCGCCGATGCCGACGAAATGGATCGGGCCGACATCTCCTGGGAGCTTCGTTGCGGCGTTCATGGTCTCGTCCCTGCGATTTCTTCAACGAGCGCGACGAGGCGCTCGGTGGCGTCCGGCTTGCCGACGCCCAGGGCGGCCGACGCCATGGCGGAAGCGCGTTTAGGGTCGCTGAGAATTGCCGTCAATTCTTCCGTAAGGGGAGCTATCTCAAGGTCCGCTTCCTGAATGACGGTGGCTGCGCCAGCTTCTTCAAGGCCGCGCGCATTGGCCATCTGATGGTCCCCGGTAGCGGCTGCGAAGGGGATGAGTATCGAAGGGCGCCCAATCACCGATAGGTCTGCCACGGAAGATGCGCCGGAGCGTGACACCACAAGCTGCGCCTCGCTCATGCGCGAGGGGATATCCGAAAAGAACGACTGCACATCCGCGGTGACACCGTGATCGGCGTAGTAAGTCTCTACCCTCTCAAGGTCCTCTTCGCGGGCCTGATGGCTAACCCTGAGATTGCGAAGAATGTCGTTCGACAGTGCGGCCACCGCGGGCGGTACAATGTCCGAAAGGATGCGTGCTCCTTGCGAGCCGCCGATGACAAGGAGCTGCATCGGATAGTCCCCGGGCGGAATGTAGGGTGACTCAGTTCGCGCAAGGATCGCACCGCGCACCGGATTTCCCACATCGTGCGCTTTGCTGCCGTCAGGAAGCGCGGTGGGCCAAGTCCCGCAGGCCACGGCGTCAACTCGTCTGGCGAGAATTCCGTTCACGCGCCCCAGAACACCGTTTTGCTCATGGATGAGCCGCGGCAACCGCAATAGCCAAGAAGCTCCCATCGCTGGAATACTCGGATAGCCGCCAAATCCGATCACCACCGCGGGTTTCATGCGGATGAATTTCATTGCGGCGGATACCACGCCTGCAACCACACGAACCGGCACGACGAACTTCGCCAAAAAGCCACCGCGTGCAAATGTGGCTGAGCTTACGGATTCGATCGCAACGGCTTCTGGAAATTCACCCGTGTAACGCGCGCCCCGTGCGTCGGTCATCAGCGTGACCCTCCAGCCCTTTGCAAGCATCGCTTCCGCAAGTGCCTGGGCGGGAAACATGTGGCCGCCGGTGCCACCCGCCGCGATGACGAGATTTGCGCTCACCGGGCTCGACCTTTGAGAATGTCACCGATCTCGCCCTGAGGGCGCGTTCGCGTGAAGGCAAGGAGCATGCCTAGCGCGATGCCACCCGCGATAAGGGACGACCCACCGTAACTTACAAAAGGTAGGGTCATACCCTTGGCAGGGAGCAGCCGTACGGCCACGCCCATATTGATCATCGCCTGGACGCCAAACATCGCGGCAAGCCCCGTCCCCGCGAGCCGAATGAAAGGATCGCGCTCCTTCATCAGCCGCAAGAAGGCACGCAGAACGAGGGCGGCGTAGAGGGCGATGATCGTAAGGACGAGCACCATGCCATACTCCTCGGCGGCCACAGCGATGATGAAATCTGTATGCGCATCGGGAAGCGACCATTTCACCTCCCCCTCGCCCACGCCGACGCCAAAAAAGCCCCCTTCGCGGATCGCGTTTGTGGCGTAGCCAAGCTGGGTAGTTGGGTCGATGTCAGGGCTAAGAAAACCGTCGATCCTGCGCGCGAAATGCTCGGAAGACGAATAAGCCAACGTCCCTGCGGCGACGGTTAATCCCGCCATAATCAGCAAGAGTATCATCGGCGCGCCAGCAACAAAGTACATCACGCCCCAGCCGAAGAGGATCAAAGCCGCTTGACCGAAATCGGGCTGCAGCGCCAAGAGGAAGGCGATCAGCACAGCGAGACCAAAAGAATAAGTGCGCCCTGAGGGTCCGTTGATTTCCTGGCTCGCCGCAAGGAGCCACGCCGCTGTCACTATAAATCCGGGCTTTAGAAACTCGGAAGGTTGCAGGGCCGCGAACCCTAGCGAGTACCAACGCACTGCGCCTTTGCCAAAATCAGTCCCAAAGAAAGGTAAGAGCGCCAGGGCGACAAAAGAAACAAAGAAACCTAGAACGGCAAGGCGGCGGATTAGGTTTGGCGACATCATCGAGGCGATGATCATCGTGACCAAAGCCAGCGTCCCAAAGACCGCCTGACGCTCCACATAATGGAAAGCCTCAAACCCGTTCCTTGAGGCCAAAGGAGGAGAGGCTGCGAGCCCCAAAAGCATGCCAATACAGAACAGTGCAAAGACGAACGCCACCGACCATTTGTCGAGCGTACGCCACCACCGCGGAATTATCGGATCGGAGGACGCAACTGGAATCGCGCCATGGACCATCTCTGTCATGGGTCTACTGCCTGCCTCTTGGTGCCGCTTTTCGCGGTCTGACTGCTAGCATACGCCTAAACCCGCCTTTGGGCTAGGAAAAACGCTTGGCCCGCGTCGCTCTATCGGGCAGGTGAAGCTCATGTACGTGCATTGCGTCATACTCGGCGCCGGGGCGGCTGGAATGATGTGCGCGGCAGCCCTGGGACGCGACGCGCTCGTTGTCGATCATGCCAAAAACCCGGGCGAAAAAATCCGCATCTCAGGCGGCGGGCGGTGCAACTTCACCAATCTGGGCGTCGTTCCGGAGCGCTTTATCTCTCGTAATCCGCATTTCGCAAAATCAGCGCTTGCTCGCTACACGCAGTGGGACTTCATCGAGCTTGTCGATAGCTATGGGATCGCTTGGCACGAAAAGACCTTGGGGCAGCTGTTTTGCGATGGGAAATCCACCCAGATCGTGGAGATGCTTAAGAGCGAAATGGGGTCTGCGGCGCTGTGGCTTCAAACTTCCCTCCGCGAGCTTCGAAAGACCGAGGACGGATACGAGCTTCGGTTTGAGCGCGAGGGCAAAGAAGTGACCGTCACCTGCGCCAGCCTCGTCGTAGCCACAGGCGGGAAGTCGATCCCCAAAATGGGGGCCACCGGGCTGGCCTATGACATCGCTGCGAAGTTTGACCTGCCAATTGCCGAGACGCGCCCAGCGCTTGTTCCTTTCACTTTTCCCGATGGACGCTTCGCAGATATTTCAGGTGTCTCGACCCAAGTCCGCGCGGCGAATGAGAGGGCGACCTTTGAAGAAGCCATGCTCTTCACCCATCGCGGTCTGTCTGGTCCCGCCATGCTCCAAATTTCTTCTTATTGGCGCGAGGGGGAGGAGATCATCATCGACCTCACTCATGAGACGGACCTTGCCGGAAGGCTGCGTGCCGCCCGCACCGATCACGGAAAAAGGCAGCTCGCCACGGCGTTGGCGGACGTGCTGCCTGCTCGACTGGTGGATCACCTCGCTAAAGAGCTTCCACTTGGTGACAGGCTCGGGGACATGTCAGACAGGCGCGTTGACGAGGTTGCAGAGTGGCTCTCGCAGTGGCGGCTAAAACCCGGCGCCACAGAAGGATACCGCACTGCCGAGGTGACACTCGGTGGCGTTGAGACCGATGCCCTCTCTTCGAAAACACTGGAAGCACGCGCCGTGCCGGGCCTTTACATCATAGGTGAGGCGGTCGACGTCACCGGCTGGCTAGGCGGCTATAATTTCCAATGGGCTTGGGCATCTGGCCACGCGGCGGGCGTTGCGATTTCTGAAAAGCTCCGCGCGGCGGCTTAAGTTTAATCAGGAAGCGCCGCCACCTGTGCAATGAAGTCTTCGCCCCGCGTCTCGAAGCTATCGTATTGATCAAAGCTCGCCGCCGCGGGCGCAAGGAGCACGGTGTCGCCGCTCACTGCCTCGCTCGCAGCGCGCGCCACAGCATCTTCCATCGTGGTGCAGATAGCGATTTCGACACCGGGCAAGCCTAGCGCGAAAGCATCCGCCTCTCGCCCGATGACATAGGCTTTCGCTACGGTCCCAAGGTGAGCCTTAAGGCCCTCGAGACCACCTTCCTTCTGCAACCCGCCACAGATCCAACGGATGTTCTTGAATGCCTGCAAGGCCTTTGCGGCGCTATCAACATTCGTCGCCTTGCTGTCATTGACGAAACGCACCCCGCCTTTCTCTGCCACGAGCTGCGATCGATGCGGAAGCCCAGCAAACGTCTTGAATGCCGCCTCAATCTCGCGCGGCGGTACATTAAGTGCACGGCACGCCGCATATGCCGCGCAGGCATTCTGGTGGTTATGCGCGCCGGGGAGAGAGGCGATCTCTCTCAAATCGATTGAGGATACCTGACGGCCCTTGCGGCTCTCGGAAAGGAAACCCTTGCGCGCCGTGACATACCAACCCGGCCCATCAATTTTATGCGTTGCCACGCGAATGACCCTGTCATCGGCGGCACCGCTGGCCAGCTCCATCGCGAGATAGCGCCCTTCGGCCTCATCTACTCCGATCACTGCCCGGTCTGGCCCTCCCTCGGCGAAAAGCCTGCGCTTAGCGGCGAAGTAGCCCCCCATGCCGCCATGGCGGTCGAGGTGATCAGGTGTCAGATTTGTGAAAACGGCGATGTCCGGCGTTAGCGAGCGGGCGAGCTCCGTTTGATAGCTACTCAGCTCTAAAACGACGACCTCGCCGTCCTCAGCTGGCTCGAGATCGAACACGCCCCGCCCAATATTCCCCGCGAGCTGGGACCGTCGCCCGGTGCTATCTAGAATATGATGGATGAGCGCTGAAGTGGTCGACTTCCCGTTCGAGCCGGTGACAGCGACAATGCGTGGGATCGTGTCGAACCGGGCCCAGTCTTCACTCGCAAACGACCGAAAGAAGAGCCCGATATCATTGTCGACCGGAATGCCTGCCTCTAGGGCCGCGGCAATGGCCGGGTGAGGCGCAGGGTAGAGGTGCGGGATGCCTGGGGATGTCACCAGGCACGCGAGGGTGTCCATGACGCTGCCCTTGCGCGGATCGGTAATGCTGAGCCCTTCGCCTTCCGCCCGCCTGCGCGCCGCTTCGCTATCGTCCCAGCAGATGACCTCCGCGCCGCCCGCTTTAAGTGCCAAGGCCGCTGCGAGCCCCGACCGTCCAAGGCCAAGCACGGCGACATTCTGACCCTTAAATCCGCGAACAGGAATCATGCATTCACCATGGTATGCGCGCGCGGTCGCGGAAAAATCCGCCCGACGGACCGCTGTCCGGGAGCGTCGCAAGCCAAAGAGCAGTGTCAGCGCCCTCCTCGGGGCTTCGCGTGGCACCCTGCCCGCCCATGCGCGTACGCACCCAGCCGGGGCACATAGCGTTCACTTTCACCGAAGCAGGCAGCTCCCGCGCCGACAGGACTGTTAGGGCGTTCAAAGCCGCCTTCGCCATGCCATAGGCGCCACCACCGCTAAGGCCTTCGGTAAAGCTGCCCCAGCCGGACGACACATTCACGATCCGGCCCCAGCCCCGCGCGGCCATGGCCGGAGCGAGCTGTCGGATCAGATCATAAGGCCCGTCAACCATGACGCTCATGGATGTTCGGTAGCCATCTGGATCCGCCAGAAGGGGGCGGTCGTAAAGGACACCCGCATTGTTGATCAAGATATCAAACGTCGTATCGGGGAGGTGACGCCCCTCGGGTTGGGAAAGATCAAGCGGCATAGTGCGATGCCGACTGTCAACGCTGCCTGGATCGCGGACGCCTATCGTCACTTCAATACCTTCAGCTGCAAGCCCATCCGCAATGGCCGCCCCAATGCCACGGTTGCCTCCGGTTACTAGAGCCCGCCTCTCCCGCGCCATCATCGCACCTTGAGAGTGGCGAGCCCGATCATCGCCAGGATGAGCGAAACGATCCAGAAACGGATCACGATCTGAGGCTCGGCCCAGCCCTTCTTTTCATAATGGTGATGGATCGGAGCCATGAGGAAAATGCGCTTTCCAGTGCGCTTAAAGTACAGC
>JBCCYG010000023.1:0-16495 GCA_039190145.1 Pseudomonadota bacterium
ACGCTGGATGTAGTGCCCCGTGGCCATGCAATCGGCGTCGAGGTCTTGGGCAGTCTCGAGCAAGTCCTTGAATTTCACCCGTTCATTGCAACGGATACAGGGGACAGGCGTCGCCCCGGCCAGATAACTGTCCGCGAACTCATCGATCACGGCCGCGCGAAAGGTGTTTTCGTAATCAAGCACGTAATGCGGAAACCCCATCCGCTCTGCCACGCGCCGCGCATCATGGATGTCGCGCCCAGCGCAGCAGGCACCTTTCTTGGCCAACGCCGCCCCATGATCGTAGAGCTGGAGCGTGACGCCGACGACATCATAGCCTTCTGCAGCAAGCTCGGCGGCCACAACAGAGCTGTCCACGCCGCCTGACATAGCCACGACAACGCGCGTCTCAGACGGGGCTTTCGCAAAGCCCAGCGAGTTGAGTTCTGTGACTGTGTCCAGCGACATAGGTGAGTTCCTATCCGAAGAGGCTGAAAATATAGGAAAATGCGAAACACTCGCAAGGGCCGGTTTCACGGGTCGTTAAGCGCCTTGGGTCCAAATGTCACCCGGTAAGTGAGAAAAAGGGCGAGAGAGATGTACCTAAAGAAACTTGATGGGCCGCGAACGGTCACGCTGCCCGATGGGTCGGTGATGAGCCGGGCGGACCTCCCACCGGTGAACACAACACGCTGGGTGGCCAGCCGCAAAGCTTCTGTGATCAAGGGAGTGGCCTCGGGCCTGATTACGCGTGCGGAGGCCTGTCAGATGTATTCGCTCAGCGACGAAGAGCTGGAGGGGTGGATGTCTGCCGTACGACAGCATGGAGAGAGTGCTTTGAAGGCAACGGCGCTCAAGAGGTATAGACAACCTTAAGTTGTGGATTGTCTCTCGGAATTATGGTAACTGCGTATTAACCTTTCGATGAGAATGTGGACGCAGACAGCCTATCAGAGGATTTCCACATGCGCGTGCTGCTCGTAGAAGACGACCCCACCACCTCAAAGAGCATCGAGCTCATGCTCACGCATGCCAACCTAAACGTGTATGCGACAGACCTCGGAGAAGAGGGCATCGACCTCGCAAAGCTCTACGACTACGACCTCATTCTACTCGATATTAATCTCCCAGACATGAACGGGCTCGAGGTCCTGCGGCACTTGAGAATTTCTAAGATCGACACGCCGATCCTAATCCTTTCCGGCGATAGCGATACGGAAAGCAAGATTAAAGGATTTGGCTTCGGCGCCGACGACTATCTCACAAAGCCTTTCCACCGAGAGGAACTCGTCGCGCGCATACACGCGATCATCAGGCGATCCAAAGGGCACGCGCAATCGATCATCAAGACGGGCAAAGTAGCCGTTAATCTAGATGCGAAAACAGTCGAGGTAGACGGACAGCCCGTCCATCTCACGGGCAAAGAGTACCAAATGCTCGAGCTTCTTTCGCTCCGGAAAGGAACCACCCTCACGAAGGAGATGTTCCTCAATCATCTCTATGGCGGGATGGATGAGCCAGAGCTCAAAATCATCGACGTATTCATCTGCAAACTCCGCAAAAAGCTCTCAGCAGCGACCGATGGCGAGAACCATATCGAAACGGTCTGGGGCAGGGGTTATGTTCTCCGCGATCCGGAGGCTTCCTCTGGCGAGACCGCGTTAGCGATGGGGGCCTAATTAGCTCCTAACCAATACTCAAAGTCGTATCCTTGGACGCGCAAACACTCTGCTCCGGATCAATCTACGCGTTACCGCTTTAAAGTGCGGCACGCCCATGGGGCACTTCTAAACGAACAAAGCTGAACCGGTCTCCTGGCTCTGGACCTTGCCTTTACGCGACCATATCAGTCTCGGGGCAGTAGGGAGGCGGCCTTGGGGCAGATCGAAGGACACGATCGTTCGATAGACGAGTTGACGGAAGCGGAGGCGGCCAGTGAGCTCTCCGCCCTGGCTGCCAAGCTCGCCGAGGCTAACCTTGCATATCATCGAGAAGACGCCCCAGATCTCTCAGATGCGGACTACGACGCGCTCAAAGCACGAAACGCGGCCCTTGAGGCGGCTTTCCCTGACCTGAAGCGCACCGACAGCCCCTCGGAGCAAGTGGGCGCTCCGATCAACGAGGCATTTGGCAAAGTAACCCATGCGGTCCGCATGATGTCGCTTGCGAATGCGTTCGACGATACGGATGTGGTGGAGTTCGATGCGCGGACGCGGAAGTATTTGGGTCTAAGCGACGACGCGCCCCTGGCCTACACGGCGGAGCCCAAAATCGACGGGCTTTCCCTCGCCCTGAGATATGAAAATGGGACACTCGTCCAGGCTGCGACCCGTGGCGACGGGGCCGTGGGCGAGGATGTCACCGCCAATGCACGCACGATCAGAGACGTCCCCGAACAACTAAACGGCGCCCCCGTCCTCCTCGAAATTCGAGGGGAGGTCTACATGGCCCACGACGATTTTGAGGCGCTCAATGCCCGCCAGGCTGAAAGCGGGGCAAAGACCTTTGCCAACCCGCGCAACGCGGCTGCAGGCTCGCTCAGGCAGTTAGATAGCGCCATCACTGCGTCACGGCCGCTCCGATTTTTCGCCTATTCCTGGGGTGCGCTCTCAGAGCCGCTCGCAACAACACAATCGCAAGCCATCGCGCGGATGAAAGTGCTCGGTTTCTCCACGAACCCGCTGACACAACGCTGCGAAAGCCCCGCGGCGCTCATCGCACATTACCGCGAGATCGAGCAGCAGCGCGCAACACTCGGCTACGACATCGACGGGGTCGTCTACAAAGTCGACGATCTCGCCCTGCAGGACCGGATGGGCTTCCGCTCCACCACGCCCCGCTGGGCCATCGCGCACAAATTCCCCGCAGAGCTCGCTTGGACGACGCTCGAAAAGATCGAAATCCAGGTGGGCCGCACCGGCGCGCTCTCGCCGGTGGCGCGGCTTACGCCAGTGACTGTGGGCGGCGTCGTCGTCTCAAACGCCACGCTCCACAATGAGGATTATATCACAGGCCTCGACTCCAAAGGCGCCGAAATCCGAGGGGGAAAAGACATCCGCGAAGGCGACTGGGTGCAGGTCTACCGCGCAGGCGATGTGATCCCGAAAGTCGCCGATGTGGACCTCGCCAAACGGCCGCAAAGCGCGGAGCCCTACGTTTTCCCGACAATCTGCCCGGAATGCGGGTCCGAGGCCATCCGCGAGGAAGGTGACGCGGTCAGGCGCTGCTCGGGCGGCCTCATCTGTCCGGCCCAGGCTGTCGAAAAGCTCAAGCATTTCGTGAGCCGCGGGGCCATGGATATCGACGGGCTCGGCGCGAAACAGATTGAGATGTTTTACGCCGACGACCAACTCCCGATTAAAGAGCCCGCCGACATCTTCACCCTGGCCAGGCGCGACGCGAAAAACCTCACCAAGCTCGCCAACCGCGATGGCTACGGGGAAAAGTCCGCCGAAAACCTCTTTGCCGGCATCGAAGATCGCCGACGTTTTGCCTTCTCGCGGGTCTTATTCGCGCTCGGGATCCGTCACGTTGGCGAAAGCGCCGCCCGGCTCATCGCCCGCCACTACGGCAGCTGGGCCGCCTTCTCTGAGGCTATGGATCAGGCCGCGCGTGAGCCCGCCATGGACGGCCAGATCAAAGAGACACTGGCCGTAAGCTCAGCTTGGCAGGATCTCCTCGGCATCGATGGCGTCGGTGGCGTCATGGCTGCATCGCTAGTGACAGCTTTCGCGCAAGAGCGCGAACGCGCCTCCATCGATCGCTTGGCCGCCGAACTCACAATCGAAGATGAAGCCGCTCCCGCACAGGAAAGCCCCGTCGCGGGCAAAACCGTCGTCTTCACCGGTACGCTTGAAAAGATGACCCGCGCCGAGGCCAAGGCGCGCGCGGAAGCGCTCGGCGCAAAAGTCTCAGGTTCTGTCAGCGCCAAAACTGACATCCTCGTGGCCGGGCCAGGCGCGGGATCAAAAGCCAAGAAAGCCAAAGAACTCGGTATCGACACGCTCGACGAGGACGGCTGGCTCGAGCTCATCGGCGGATGAGCACCCGCCCGGAAATCCTCTTTCCGCTCTTTAGCGATCTAACCACACTCCCAGGCGTTGGCCCGAAAATGGCGCAAAACTTGGGTGCCCTCGGCATCGAAAAGCCGCGCGATGTACTCTTTCACCTGCCGCATGCTGTGATCGACCGCCGCCCGGTAACGAGCGTCCAAGGGCAGGAACTGCCAGCGACGCTCACCGTCGAAGTAAAGGTACTCCGCCACCAGATACCGAGCCGGAAAGGGGCCCCGCACCGCATCTTTGTGGAAGATGCAAGCACCGCTTTCCAGATCGTCTACTTCCATGCCCGCGGGCAATACATCGAAAAGCTCTTTCCGCGAGGGGAGACGCGGGTCGTCTCCGGCAAGGTCGAACTCTTCGATGGAGAAGCTAACATGGTGCATCCGGATCATGTCGTAAAGCCATCAGAAACCGATGAAATCCCCGTTTTCGAGGCGGTCTATCCCCTCGCTGCCGGGGTGACGCAAAAGGTGCTCGGAAAGGCGTCAGAGGCTGCCATGGCGCGCGTCCCGGAACTTGAGGAATGGGCCGATAGAAGCCTCGTCGCTCAGGAAGGCTGGCCCACCACCGTCGAAGCGTTGAAAGCGGCCCACGCGCCTCAAAGCCTCGCCGATGTCTCGCCCACGTCAAAGGCGCGGCAAAGGCTCGCTTACGACGAGCTCTTCGCTCACCAGCTCACCCTCGCGCTTGCCCGCGCGCGGGATAGACAGGCACCGGGGCGCGCCAGCCAGGGCGACGGGTCGCTACAACACAGAATTCTCGACGCGCTGCCCTTCAAACCCACCGGCGCTCAAACCCACGCCATCGCGGAGATCGCCGCGGATATGGCGCAGCCCAAGCGCATGAACCGCTTGCTTCAAGGCGATGTCGGCGCGGGAAAAACGCTGGTAGCCTTTCTCGCGCTCCTCATCGCCGTGGAAGCGGGCGGGCAGGGCGTGATGATGGCCCCGACAGAGATCCTCGCGCGACAGCATTTGGAGAGCCTCGCGCCCATGGCGGCGCAAGCGGGCGTGCGGCTCGAGCTACTCACGGGCCGCGACAAGGGGGCAGAGCGGGCGCAAAAGCTTAGGGACCTCGCCAGCGGCGACATCGCGATCCTCGTGGGCACCCATGCCGTCTTCCAGCCGGATGTGACCTTCGCCGATCTCCGCCTCGCCATCGTCGACGAGCAGCACAGGTTCGGCGTGCGCCAGCGGCTTCTCCTCGGAGAAAAGGGCGCTCGAGCCGATGTGCTCGTCATGACGGCCACACCCATCCCGCGCAGCTTGTCGCTCGCGCAGTACGGCGACATGGAGGTCTCAATCCTCGATGAAAAGCCGCCCGGCCGAACCCCCATCCAGACCGCGACGGTGCCCATGGGCCGGCTCGACGACGTGGTGGAGAAACTTCGCGCCGCTGTAAGTGAAGGGAAACAGGCCTATTGGGTTTGCCCCCTGGTTGAAGAGAGCGAGACGCTCGACATGACGGCCGCCGAGGAACGATTCAAACGCCTGCGCGCGGCCTTGGGCGAGGGCGTGGTGGGCCTCGTCCACGGCCAAATGCCCCCGGCGGAGAAAGACGCGGCCATGGCCCGTTTCGTGGCGAGCGAGACGCAGGTCTTGGTGGCAACCACCGTGATTGAGGTGGGCGTGAACGTCCCCAACGCCACGATCATGGTGATCGAGCGCGCGGAGTCCTTTGGTCTCGCTCAGCTTCACCAGCTTCGCGGCCGGGTGGGGCGGGGTAGCCAGGCCTCCACCTGCCTTCTCATTTACCAGGCCCCGCTCACTGAGGGCGGCGAACGGCGGCTCCGTATCATGCGCGAAACCGATGACGGCTTTCGCATCGCCGAGGAAGACCTGGCCATCCGGGGCGCGGGGGACATGATCGGCACCGCGCAATCGGGCCTCCCACGGTTTCGCGTGGCCGATGTCGAGCGCCAGGCCGGGCTCATGGCCACGGCCCAGTCCGACGCGCGCAAGCTCCTTGCCGATGACCCCAAACTGGAAAGCCCACGAGGGCAGGCGGCACGTGTCCTCCTGTGGCTCATGGAGCAGGACCGTGCGATTCGTTTGATTTCAGTCGGTTAGGCGGGGCAGACGCAAAAAGTTCGCGTTTGTTCTCAAAAAGTTCTTTACGCACGCCGCGCTATGTGAGAACAAATGGTTAACACCCAAGAGACGAAACGAGCTGCAACATGACCCATCTGATCAAGCGCCTGAGCGCCCATACCCTCCTCAAGGACACCCTCGGCGCCTTTGCGCTCTTGGCGATGCTCTATGTCGGCCTTTGGATGCCGATGTTTCTCTAAAGTTTCTGCCTGCGGTCCATTCTGACGCTCCAGCCACTGTCCCTCGTTCGAGCTGGCACCCTGTCCCGGGTGACATGCGGCCCAAGCTTTACCTCGCTTTCGGCCCAGCGCGTCTGTTCCCATTGGATTGCACACCTAGCGCCGCGTGTCCCTGCCAGGATACGCGGCCTTTTTTTACTCTGCGAACTCCCTAGCAGCGTGATCTACGGCCGCCACATTGGCAGAAATGGAGGCCATAGCCGTCTCCGTCGCTTCCGCGCCGCGAGGTACGATATCCTTGGTCTCAAGCGAAAACGCCCAGGCCCAGCTTGTCAGGGTCCCAACGCTACCAGCAACGCTCTTTGCGCCCTCCGCGGCCTATGCCGAGAGCCCAGCGACCACCTCCGCAACCCATTCTGCACACTCGCGAGATTGCTCCACGCCCGCGCCGCGCACATCCTCCCGCGACGCATCCACCGAGGCGCGAAGGTCTTTGGTCACAGCCTCAAGAGAGTGTGTCCGGCCTGGCGTCATTCCCTTTCGCTCTCCGCTGGATACCGAATGAGCTAACAGCCGCGATTTAGCAAGGATTTAAGCGCAGGCGGCCGCGTCGGCTTCTTCCATCGCGCGCAGGGTCGCGCTTACTGCAAGCATGATTGACGCGTGGCGATTTTCAAACGGAACGGCTGCGCGAAGCGTCTCGAAACCCTCAAAGGGGGCCGACGGCGTGGGCCCATCCTGCAAAAGCGCCTGCAGCTCGTCTCTCGCTTGTCGGATTTCTGCAAAGCTCCGTCCAATCACTGCACCGCCGAGCACCGAGGCAGCGGCCTGCCCTAGGGCACAAGCCTTCACATCTTGGGCGAAGCGCGACACCCGCCCGTCCTCGATATCGAGCGACACCGTCACCACCGACCCGCATTGCGGCGACCGCTCGCGCGCCTGCGCCATGGGCGCCTGAAGCTCGCCCAGATGCGGGATGTCCGCCGCCAGCGCCAGGATGCGCGTCGAATAGAGCTTGATGAGATCGCTCTCCATAGGCTTGCAGGCCCTCCTTTGCCCCTAGATAAGCGGCAGCGCAGGAAAAGGAAAACGCCATGTTCGACCCGGCGACCCTAAAATACGACGCGGCGGGCCTCATCCCGGCCATCGCCCAGGCCGAAGACGGCACGATACTCATGATGGCCTGGATGAATGCCGAGGCTGTGACAAAGACGCTTGAGACGGGCCGCGTAACCTATTGGTCCCGTTCTAGGCAGTCGTTCTGGGTAAAGGGCGAAACCTCTGGCCACACGCAAGAGCTCCTCGATTTCCGTGTGGATTGTGACCGCGATACGCTACTGCTCATCGTCCGGCAGGAGGGGCCTGCCTGCCACACCAATCGCCTGAGCTGCTTTTACACCGCGCTCCGCGATGGCGAGGAAGTCGAACTCATGAAGCCATTAGAGACCGACTAGCGCGCGGATGTCCTCTGGCGTTGCTCCGTCCTCCCGATAAGTCCGGATCGCGCGCGCATCGTCCCGCTTGGCCAGCCTCTTTCCCGCCTCATCGCGGATGAGCTGGTGGTGAAAGTACTGGACCGCGGGCAGTCCCAGCTCTTGCTGCAAAAAGCTCTGCAAAAAAGCAGCCTCAAAAAGGTCAGCGCCCCTGATCACATCCGTCACCCCCGTCGCCGCATCGTCCAGCACAACCGCAAAGTGATAACTCGCCGCCATGCCGGAGCGTGCGAGCACAGGGTCTCCGACACGCGTCAGCAAATGCTCCGCAGTCACTTTATGCTCTCCCGCATGTTCGGGCCCCATCTCCTTGAAAACAGGCATCTCTCCTGGCTTGCCCACGGTCATGGAAAAGTCATAACGCAGCGCATCCCCCGGCTTACGATCCGACATCGGCCGCCCGCGGCACGTTCCCGGGTATACGCGCCCGTCCGGCCCGAATTCCGGCACACCCTCTTGTGGGGCGGAGGCGGCCGCGGCGATATCCGCCCGGCTACACGAGCACGGGTAAACCGCGCCACCCTTGGCGAGGTCCATAAGTGCGTCTTCATACTCCCCAAAATGCTCTGACTGCCGCCGCACTGCTCCGTTCCAACTTAGCCCAAGCCAGGTGAGATCCTCATAGATCAAATCCTCCCATTCAGGCCGCGCGCGGGACTGGTCGAGATCGTCAATCCTAAGAAGGAACGTCCCCCCCACCTCGCGCGCCATGTCATGGGCGAGGATCGCAGAATACGCATGGCCGAGATGGAGCGGCCCCGTGGGAGAGGGCGCAAATCGCGTTATCACAGCCGTTTCAGGATAATGACGTCCGAGCCCATCACTTTCTCGCTCAAATGCGGGCCATGCTGGCGAAAGAGCTGCTCCGCATGCCCGTCATTCAGCAGCGCCTCATAGGCCGCCATGTACCCTGGATCAGCAAGCGTAGGGTCGTTGTAGCTAAAAGCCAGGAGCCCTCCCGGCGCCAGCGCGTCGAGCAGCGTGCCCAGCATCTCCGGCGGTGCTGCACCAAGTGACACCACGCCCGTGGCCGTAATGGCCGCATAGTCGCCAGGTTTGGCCTTCACTTCGCCCGGCGCGCCGATCCAAACAGAACGATAGGCGGGTTTCGCCTTCGCCTGCTCGAGCATTTCCATTGAGATGTCGATGCCATCTACCACCGTGAAACCAGCCTCGGCCAGCGCCAAACCGGAAAGCCCTGTGCCGCAACCAAAGTCGAGCACGGGCGCTGACAGGTCGGCGCTAAACTCAACCAGCGCCGACGCGATCCGCGCCGGCGTCGCATAGTGCATCCGCGTGACGTCTTTCTCATAGCTCCCCGCCCAATCGGCGTAGAGCTTTTGCGTCTCCGCTACAGAGCGACGCGTCCAAAGCTGCGGCTTTTCTGTCTGGTCTGCCATGGCCGGACGCTAACGCGACCCTTTAGGCCGCGTCCAGTGCGACGCGTCCGAGCCATGCGCGCCAGTCGGCCTTTGCACGGTCGGTATAGGCCTTGTAGCGGGCAGGGCGGTTGCGCCGGCCCCCGCGCACATCAATGGGCGGGAAGAGCCCGAAATTGACGTTCATGGGTTGGAAAGTTTTGGCGTCCGCTCCACCGGTGATATGCGTGATGAGCGCGCCCGTGGCTGTTGTGTTGGGTGGCGTGTTGAGCCGCGCACCGCGCATCTCGGCTGCCGCCAGCCGCCCCGCGAGGAGCCCCATAGCCGCGCTCTCCACATAGCCCTCAACGCCCGTGATCTGACCGGCAAAGCGAATGTTCGGCTTCGATTTGAGCCGCATCTGACCATCAAGCAACGTGGGTGAGTTGAGAAAAGTATTCCTGTGAATGCCGCCCAGACGCGCGAACTCGGCACCTTCTAGCCCCGGGATACGGCGCAGCACATCTTTCTGCGCCCCGTACTTCATCTTAGTTTGAAACCCGACAATATTATAAAGCGTTCCCAGGGCATTATCACGCCTAAGCTGAACCACCGCATGAGGTTTGGTCCCAGGCTGATGCGGGTTCGTGAGACCCACCGGCTTCATCGGCCCGTGGCGTAGCGTCTCTCGTCCGCGTTCGGCCATCACCTCAATGGGCAAACACCCGTCAAAATACCCGGCTGTCTCGCCCGGCTTAAATTCTGTCTTATCCGCCTCGAGCAGCGCGTCGATAAACCCCTCGTAGTCGCCCTGATCCATGGGGCAGTTCAGATAGGCGCGCCGCTCCTCTTCGGTTTCGCCTTTGTCATATCGCGACTGCATCCACGCCTTCGACATGTCGATACTCTCGGCATAGATGATCGGCGCAATGGCATCGAAAAACGCCAGTGCCTCCGTGCCCGTCTCCGCCCGGATCGCCTCGGCGAGCTTGTCAGAGGTCAACGGCCCGGTAGCAAAAATCCACTGACCGTCATCAGGCAGATCGTCAATTTCCTCATAAGAAACAGATATATTGGGCAGAGACTTCAACCGATCTGTCACCGCTTCTGCAAACGGCTCTCGATCCACCGCTAACGCGCCACCGGCCGGGAGCCTATTCGCATCCGCCATCTCCATGATGAGCCCACCGGCCTCCCGCATTTCCCAATGGAGAAGCCCCACCGCGTTCTGCTCATCATCGTCCGAGCGGAAGGAGTTTGAGCAGACCATCTCGGCCAGGTTTCCGGTCTGATGCGCAAAGGTGCCGACTTTGGGTCGCATCTCGTGGATCACCACATTGACGCCCGCCTGTGCCGCCTGCCAGGCAGCCTCAGCGCCCGCCATGCCCCCGCCAACAATATGCAGAGTCTCGGTCATGGCCGCGATTTACGGCTCAACTTGCGGAAAGAAAAGGTCACTGATCCCATTCCGGAGGCCGCTTTTCCAAAAAGGCCTGAACACCTTCGGCCGTGTCGCCGCGCGCCATGTTCTCAACCATGACATCCCCAGTGTACCGGTAGGCATCTGCGAGCGGCATCTCGAGCTGCGCGTAAAACGCTTCCTTGCCAATCTTCACCACCGCGCCGAGCTTTGAGGCCACAAGCGCGGCAAGCGTCGCCGTTTCCTCGCCTAGGGCGTTCGCGGCGACCACGCGGTTTACAAGCCCCGCCGCGCGCGCGGTTTCCGCATCCATGAACTCCCCCGTGGTCAGCATCTCAAAGGCGTGCTTTCGCGCGATGTTGCGTGAAAGCGCCACCATGGGCGTCGAGCAAAAGAGCCCGATATTGACGCCATTGACGCCAAATCGCGTGCCAGACGCGGCCACCGCCATGTCGCAAGACGCTACGAGCTGGCACCCCGCCGCCGTCGCGATCCCGTGGACCTGGGCAATCACCGGCTGGGGCAGGGTGGGGATGGTCTGCATCATGGCCGCGCAGCGGTCGAAGAGGTCTTTCCACGCCGCGCGCCCGCCATCCTCGCTCTGCCGAGCGGCCTGCATCTCGCGCAGGTCGTGGCCCGCACAAAACGCCTTTCCCGCCCCGCGCAGGAGAATGACCCGACATGTCGAAGTCTCTTTGAGCTCATCAAACGCACCCTGAAGTGCGGCCAACATGTCATCTGACAGCGCATTCAGCCGCTCCGGCGCGTTCAGGGTCAGTGTTGTTACCGCCCCCGCGTCATCCCGCTCTAGAATTGACATCGCATCCTCCCTTGCTCACCACCCTAGCCAAGAGCAAAGGAGGCCCGCAATGGACCCGATCATGACCATCCCGGAACTGGAAGCCTTTCTGGCGGAGGTCTTCCCGCAAGTGGCCCGCACTTTTGGGGTAGAGGAGATCACCGAGGATGGCATCACGATCCGCCTCAAGGTTGGCCATGAGCACCTCCGCCCGGGTGGGACGGTGAGCGGCCCTTCGATGTTTGGCCTGGCGGATGTGGCCGTCTACCTCGCTGTTTTGAGCCGCATCGGCCCCAAAGCGCTGGCCGTTACAACGAATTGCTCGATCGATTTCATGCGCAAACCGGCGGCGGCGACCGACATCATCGCCTATTGCACGCTCTTAAAGCTGGGGAAGCAGCTCGCCGTGGGTGACGCGCTCCTCTACTCGGAGGGGCTGGACAAGCCGGTCTGCCGGGCAACACTGACCTATTCGATCCCGCCGACATAAAAAAGGCGGGGCATAGGCCCCGCTAGTCAGGAAGAAGCAGCCTTTACAGCTGCCAGAAACCTTTCTCCGCCTCCCGCTGCGCTTGAGCGGGTGTGATGCCCACGTCGCGCAACATGCGGTCATCGAGCTGAGAAAGGTGTGTCCGGGTGCGGCGGCGATTACCCCATCGTGTCACCTGGAGCGCCGCATATACGAAGATCGCCGCCAGGGCTGGAATGCGCGTTGCATTCTCCAGTTTCCGCAGCCGGTTGATGGTGAGGGTGTGCGTGGACATTTTCAGGCCCTCCTTCGCAAAGTGTATTGATACAATGTCAGTAATCTGACACTTATGTTGATACATTGAGTCTTTGTGCCAATCGAGGAAAGAATTGTAATGGATACAAATTGGACCCAGAGCCTCACGTTTCGCGATGGGCCAAAGTATCTGGTGTTAAGAGACGCAATCGCAGGAGCGGTAGAGCAGGGGCATCTCACCGCTAATGATAAGCTGCCGCCGGTGCGGGATCTGGCGTACTCTTTGGGCATCACGCCGGGCACCGTCGCACGGGCCTACTCGATTTTGACGGACCAAGGCGTCCTGCGCGGCGAAGTGGGGCGCGGCACCTTCGTGGCCAACAAAGAGCCGCTGGCGATCGTTGAGCAAGACGTTCCTCTCGTCCACGACCCTGTACCCCACGGCATGGAACACGCGGACATGCCCGTGTCACTCCTGTCACCCGGGATGCCCAATGTAGGGCAGGCGGCCTATCTGCGACAGCTCATGGCTAGCGTCTCGGCTGACCCGCCCTCGGGCATCATGCATTACCCAACGCGCGAAGCGTCTAAGCCCGCGCGCGAAGCTGTCAAACACTGGCTCCGTGACGTCGACCTTGGAATGCTCGATGCCATCGATATCGTCCTCGCCCATGGCGGACAAAATGCGATCTTACTGGTCATGCAGGCCGTGCTGCGGGGGCGTCGCCCCGCAGTCATGGTCGAAGAGCTGGCCTATCCAGGCTTTCGACGCGCCGCGGAGCTCCTCCGCGCTGACGTGATCCCTGTCGCCATGGATGAACACGGCATTATCCCTGAGGCTTTAGAAGCCGCCGCTGGCGCCGAAGTGCAACTCCTATGCACGACGCCCACCCTCCATAACCCGACGACAGTTTTCACGCCGGCAGAACGCCGCCGCAAGATTGCTGCCGTCGCGCGACGCTGCGGCTTCCATATTCTGGAAGACGATTGGTACCGCCTTCCCGGCGTGGACGCGCCGACCTATCGCCAGCTGGTACCGGAGCGGGGCTGGTACGTCTCCTCCATCTCCAAGCTTATCACTCCTTCGCTTCGTGTCGGCTACGCTATCTCTCCACGCGGTGGAGGTGCCTCCCTACGGCGCGCGGCTGAGCATGGCTTCTTTGGGCTGTCGACGCTGCTTGCTGATGCAACGGCAAAGCTCCTCACAGGCCCAACCGCCGAGGACTTCGCGCAGAAAACCACGGAGGTCTACGAGGAGCGCCTTCGCATCGTGCTCAACTACCTCGGTGGTTACGATATCAAGTGGCGCGAAGGCTCCCCAATTCTGTGGCTTTCACTTCCGGCAGGTTGGCGCACTGCGGCCTTTTGTGCGGCCGCTGAGGCCGTCCAGGTAAGGGTGCGCTCTGCGGAAGACTTTGCCAGCCGTGAGGCCAGAGTACCCCATGCCGTCCGCATTGGACTCAATGCAGCCGTGTCGATGGACACTTTCGAGGGCGCAATCCAAAAGCTCAGAGGGCTGCTTGAAACTGCGCCAGAACGGGTTGCTGTTTAGGGGTAAAATAATACCTATTTTATAATACATTGTTTTACAATGATTATTCAGGGGATTGTGTACTTGAAACGGCTCAGAGCATCCGTATAACCCCCCAATCCGAATTCAAACCGTTCGATGGGTAAGAAATGAAAACCTACACCGCAACTCCGGCGGATATCGACAAGAAATGGATCCTCATCGACGCAGAAGGCGTCGTGCTGGGACGTCTCGCTTCGATCGTCGCCTCCCGCCTCCGGGGCAAGCACAAGCCCACGTTCACACCCAACATGGATATGGGCGACAACGTGATCATCATTAACGCCGAAAAGGTGCAGCTCACCGGCAAGAAACGCCAGGAGAAGTACTACTGGCACACCGGTTACCCGGGCGGGATCAAGAGCCGCACCAAAGAAGAGATGCTCGAAGGCAAGCATCCCGAGCGCGTGGTCGAGCTCGCGGTTAAGCGGATGCTTCCCGGCAACCGCCTGTCCCGCAAGCAGATGACCAACCTGCGCATCTACGCCGGCACCGAGCATCCGCACGAGGCGCAAAGCCCCGAAGTGCTCGACGTCAAAGCGATGAACAAGAAAAACACCCAGGTGTAAGACATGGCTGATCAAATCTCTTCGCTCGACGAGCTCAACACCATCGCCGAAGGGGCCGACGCCCCCGAGGTCGAAGTCGCCATCTCCCGCGAACCAGTGCGTGACGAGCTGGGCCGCTCCTACGCCACCGGCAAACGGAAGGACGCGGTCGCCCGCGTTTGGATCAAACCCGGCTCCGGCAAGGTAACCGTGAACGGTAAGGATCAAGACGTCTACTTCGCTCGCCCCGTGCTTCAGCTCATCCTGCGCCAGCCCATGCAAGTGGCCGGCGTCGAGGGCGAGTTCGACGTGATGGCGACTGTGAAAGGCGGCGGCCTCACGGGCCAAGCTGGCGCGGTCAAGCACGGCATCTCCAAAGCGCTGCAGCTCTATGACCCGGCGCTTCGCCCGGCGCTCAAGGCCGCAGGCTTCCTGACCCGCGACAGCCGCGTGGTGGAACGCAAGAAGTTCGGTAAGCGCAAGGCGCGCCGC
This sequence comes from Pseudomonadota bacterium, assembly GCA_039190145.1. Lineage (GTDB taxonomy): Bacteria > Pseudomonadota > Alphaproteobacteria > Rhodobacterales > Rhodobacteraceae > Shimia_B. The sequence goes on from JBCCYG010000023.1 coordinate 14,714, forward strand.
AGCTTCCAGTTCTCCAAGCGCTAAAGCTCGACATCAAAAGATGAAAAGAGGGCGGTGCATACAGCACCGCCCTTTTTCTTTGCCTATCTAACGCGTCTTGAGCGAGCGCTACCCAAAGGTGACCGTCTCAATGTCCTCATCACGCGTATCATCCATCGGCACGGTCATAGCCTCACCATTAAGCGCGTCGAAATCCACTTCGTTGAGGTCAATCATCCGCACGCGGCGATTAAACTGGGTGTGGTAGTAAAACTTCAGGTTCGTCATATCCGCTGCAGCCGTGTACTGCGTAGCACTCAGCACGAGGTCCCCTTCGCTATCCGCGTCGTGGGCGACGCCATGCACCGGCACGTTGAAGTTATCGAGAACGCGGAAGCTTTCGCGGACGGTATCGTAACCGCCGGTTGTCTCTCGGGCGGACTGGCTGAACGCGACGGCTCGCACAAACCGTGAGGGCGGGGTGTGATCGCCAGGCAGGCCTAACATCCCACTCCCCGCGCCAATCGGCGAGAAGTCAGTATCTTCAACCGTGCGTGTAGGCATCGCCGTTGCAGAGAGATTCAGGTAATTCCGCAGGTTAGTCAGGTGCCAATCGTAAGAGGGTGAGTTTGTGATAACCCCAAGAGCCGCGTCGTAGAGCTTCATCTCTTGATCCACCACTTCAATGACAAGCCTCGCACCAGTCGGGTCGGAGAGGTAGAAGTGCACAGGCGCCGCGAAGCCAAGGGACTCGTCAACAACGTTAACGATCCGTGCATCCGCCATAGCTTCCTTGACTTCGGCGACGGTCGCAAACCTCGACAGCGCGTAAGTCAGCACATCGCCGGGAGCGAGCGAAACATCGGTGACCTCGGGGTCATAGTCGGGGTATTCCGCAAAACCGGGAAGGTAAAATAGCCCTCCTGAAAGCCCCGCAGAGTTCATGCCATCGGTTGCGACCAGGCGACCTAGACCGGTGACCGCCACAACATCGTACTGCGCCGTCCAAGTGGCACCCTCCGATCCATCCTCCATGATTGACGCCATCTCAAAACCCTCGGGGATGAGAGTGATCGAGTTCTGCAGATCGAATGTGCTCCATTCCATCGTGCGAGCGCGCACTTCTGTGCCGTCAGCGCCTGTGAGCGATATTCCGGTGCAGGCATAGGCCGCCTGTGAGACGCAAATCGCGCCGACGACAAGTGCCTTAAAAGTAGTTTTGAATATGAGAGGGGTCACCTTTGTCTCCTATGTTTCGCGGCCGATTGCTGCAATGGCCGTGGAGTGGGGCAGGGCTTGCGAGGCGCTTAGTAAATGAACCAAAGGTCAGCTAGCAGCATTGACGCTAAGAAGTGCTAGCCGCTCTGACAAGCAGCGTGAGGTCGCTACAGCGTCGCAAAAACCATGGCGCGACACTAAGCGAGCCCATGTGTCATTGATATGAAAGAGGGCCAGAGTTTTGTATTCGCGGCTCTTTTCAGTGGTGCGCACTCTTTCTCGAGCGCATGCCAACGGCGCGGCAATTTGTCTGTTGGAAGGGCCACCCCAACCGCTAGCCTCACCGTATGCCGCGTAAGCCTCCAGACCCAACAGGCCCCCAAGACACGCTTCACTTCCCAGTAGATGAGGAAGCACGCGAGCGTTTGGCTGCACGCCCAAAATGTCTCAGAAAACGCCAAGCTCCCGAAGGTGTAACACGGCATCCCAGTTACCAGCCCGAACTAATGGCACGCATCCGCGAAGAAGAGAAACGGCGTGCCATGCCAGAGATACTCATGCTCGGCGTGCTCATTTCCGTGGCAA
>JBCCYG010000024.1:0-15876 GCA_039190145.1 Pseudomonadota bacterium
CCGCTCTTCCTGTCGCTGGCCACGTTTGCCGTGGGCTTCCTCCTCTACCTCGCGCATCTGCCGCTCCGCGAACGGCTCGCCGCCGCAGATGCTGCCGCCCCGAATTTCGACCGTGGGTGGGACGCGTTTCTGGCGGGGCTCAAGGGCTTTGCCGCATGGCAGACCAAGGTTATCCAGCCCGGCGTGCTGCGCATCTACGTCTTCACGATCTTCCTCGTGCTGCTCGTGGGGATCGGCGGCACGCTGATCCTCCGTGACGCATCTCCCGGTCTGCCCGACCTCTCCGATGTAACGTGGAAGAACTGGGCCCTCATCCTCCTCATGATAGCGGGCACGCTTTTGACCTGCATCACCACATCGCGGATCACGGCCATGGCCGCGCTCGGCGTTGTCGGTATCGGCGTTGCTGTGATCTTCATCGTGTTCTCCGCGCCCGACGTCGCGATCACACAGCTGCTGGTGGAGACACTCATCGTCGTTCTCGTGGCCGTGGCGCTGCTCCGCCTGCCAACGCTCAAGATTGATGGCGGCGACGGCTTCCGCCCCCTCGATGCAACGCTCGCCGTCTGCGTGGGCGCCGCCGTCACCTTCACGCTCCTGGCCGTGCTCGAGGCACCGCTCAACCGCCGCCTGACGGACTTCTTCGAGGCGGCGAGCTACACCGAGGCCTTTGGGCGCAACATCGTCAACGTGATCCTCGTGGATTTCCGGGCCCTCGATACGTTCGGAGAGATCGCGGTGGTCGTGATCGCCGCGCTCTCCGCTTACGCGCTCTTGCGCACCACGCGACCCGATGACGAAGCGGGGGAAGAGAAATGAGTTCCCTGATCCTACGCGTCGGCACGCGGTATCTGGCTGGCATCCTGCTCCTCTTCTCGATCTACATGCTCCTGCGCGGCCATAATCAGCCCGGTGGCGGCTTCATCGGCGGGCTCATCGGCTCCACAGGCTTTGTGCTCTACGCCATCGCCTGGGGAACCGAAGACGCGCGCAAAGCGCTGCGCATACTGCCGCAAAACATCGCCATGGCAGGGCTCGGCATCGCGCTCCTCGGCGGGCTCGGGGCCGCCTTTGCGGGCGAGGCGCTCTTTGCCGGGCAATGGTACTTCATTGGAGACTTCAAATCCGGCGAATACATCCCGCTCTCGACGGTGCTCATCTTTGACGTGGGTGTCTATCTCGTGGTCTTTGGCTCCATCCTCTCCCTCGTTTTCGCCATGGAGGAAGAGATCTGATGGACGCGCTTCTGGCCATAGCAATCGGGGTCATGGTGGCGGCGTCCGTCTACCTCATGCTCGCGCGGCACGTGCTGCGCTTTATCTTTGGCATGATCCTGATTTCGAACGCGGCGAACCTGACGATTTTCACCGCCGGGCGCCTGACCGAAGGCGTGCCGCCGCTCATAGACTCTGGCGCCGTTGTGCCCGAGGGCGTCGTCGCCAACGCGCTCCCGCAGGCCCTCGTCCTCACCGCCATCGTCATCGGCTTTGGCCTCTTCGCCTTTGCCCTCATTCTCATGTTCCGCGCGTACACCACCCTCGGCACGCTCGACAGCGACGCCATGCGGGTGGCTGAACCTGTGGAGGAGCAAGAGAAGTGAGCTGGTTCCTCGCCGCCCCGCTGGTGATCCCGTTTCTGACGGCGGTCATCGCCTTCCTGACGCGGACATCCTCCTCCGGGCGCTGGTTCAGCGTGCTGGGCAACCTCCTGCTTTTGATCGCCGCGAGCACGCTCATGGTGCGCGTGCTGCAGGACGGGGTGATCGCGGGGCAGATGGGCGATTGGCCCGCGCCCTTCGGCATCACGCTGGTCGCCGACAGGCTCTCTGCCGTGATGGTCGTCATCACCGCCATCACGTCGCTCGCAGTAAGCGTTTACGCCCTCGCGGACATCGACGAGCGCAAGGAGTATTTGGGCTACCACGCGCTCTTCAACATCCTCATCGGCGGCGTCACCGGCGCCTTTATCACGGGCGACCTCTTTAACCTCTATGTCTGGTTTGAGGTGATGCTGATCTCCTCCTTCGGGCTCTTGGTGCTGGGCGGCTCCAAGGCGCAGATCGACGGCGGCGTGAAATATGTCACGCTCAATCTGGTTTCGACGATCCTCTTCCTAAGCGGGATCGGGCTCCTTTATGGGATGACCGGAACGCTCAACCTGGCCGACCTCGCGATCACCGTCTCGACGCTGGAAAACCAGGGCCTGGTCACCGTGGTGGCCATGATGTTCATGATCGCTTTCGGCGTGAAAGCCGCTGTTTTCCCGCTCTTTTTCTGGTTGCCGGCCTCTTACCACACGCCTGCCTTTTCGGTATCGGCGGTCTTTGCCGGTCTGTTGACCAAGGTGGGTGTCTACGCGCTCATCCGCATGTTCACCTTGGTCTTTGATGGCGATGTCGCCTACACCCACACGATCCTCCTCTGGGTCGCGGGCTTTACCATGCTGTGCGGGGTCCTCGGCGCGGCAGCTCAGAACGATTTCCGCAAGATCCTGTCATTCCACATCGTCTCCCAGATCGGCTACATGATCATGGGGCTTGCGCTCTACACGCCGCTCGCGATTGCGGGGGCTGTGTTTTACCTCGTCCACCACATCATCGTGAAAGCGAACCTATTCCTGATCGCGGGCGTGGCGGAGAGGACGGCGGGCTCCACCGATCTCGCCAAGATTGGCGGGCTCTACAAACACGCGCCACTCCTCGCGATCCTGTTCTTTGTGCCCGCATTCTCCCTCGCGGGCTTCCCCCCGCTTTCGGGCTTTTGGGCCAAATACGTGGTGGTCGCCGCCGCTTTGGAGGACGGTGGTTGGATCATCGCCTTCGTCGCGCTCCTCACCGGGCTCCTCACGATCTATTCCATGACAAAGATCTGGGCCGAGGCCTTTTGGAAAGCGCACCCCACAGAGGTCATCCCCAAGCTCGACCGCATTGAAACCGTCCCGCGCCGGGCGCTTCTCGTGCCTATCGCCTGCCTCGCGGCGATGACCTGCTTCATCGGTTTCTTCCCGGAGCCCTTCGTGACTTTTGCCGAGGATAGCGCCGAGGAGCTCCTAAACCCCACCGCCTACATCTCCGCAGTCTTGGGGAGGCCGAACCCATGACCAACTTTGCCGCAAATCTCCTCCTCGCCGCCGTCTGGGCCATCTTCTTTGGTGCCTTCACCTGGCTTACGATGCTTTCGGGCCTTGTCGTCGGTTATGTGATCCTCTGGCTCTTTCAGCCACTCACCGGCACGCAATCGAGCTACTTCAAGCGGGTCTATTACTGGATCAAGCTATTCGTGCTCTTCTTCTACGAGCTCTTTTATTCCAGCATCACCGTGGTCTGGGACATCATCACGCCCGAGCTCAAGGCCAACCCCGCCATCATCCACATGCCGCTCGACGTCAAATCTGACCTCGGCATCTTGCTTGTCACCAACCTGATCTCGCTCACCCCAGGCACGCTTTCCATCGATGTGAGCGCCGACCGGAAATCGCTCCGCGTCCATGCTATGTTTGCTGATGACCCGGAGGCGGTCTGCCATGAGCTCAAATCCGGCATGGAACAATGGGTGATCGATGCGGTGGAAGACCCCATGGAGGACACAAGCAATGATGTTTAGTGACAGCTGGTTTGAGAATGTCGTGCTTCTGGGCTTTGCGCTCGTCTTCCTCGCCGTTGCGCTCGCCTTCTACCGCATCGCTCGAGGCCCCACGTTGCACGATCGCGTTGTGGCGCTCGACATGATGACCATCGCCATCGTGGCGTTCTGCGGGCTCGCATCGATCCGCTCTGGGGACCCGGCTTTCTTGGATGTGGCGCTCGTGCTCGCCCTTGTTGGCTTCCTCGCCACCGTGGCGCTTGCCCGCTTTGCCGAGCGAAACGTGGCGCGGCGCATTGAGGGGAGGAAGAAGCATGATTGAGATCATCACGTCGATCCTCGTCATCCTGGGCGCGATACTGACCGTGCTGGCGGGGGTGGGGATCGTTAAACTGCCTGACGTCTATATCCGCATGCACGCTGCCACAAAGGTCGGCACGCTGGGCTCAGGGCTCATCATGGCGGGCGCGGCGGTCCACTTTGGCGACACAGACGTCGTCGTCCGCTGCGTGCTCATTGTCTTTTTCCTGCTGCTCACCGCGCCCATCGGCGCCCATATGATCGGCCGCGCCGCGCTCGGCACCGGTATTCGGCCGTGGAGCCGGAAGCGCGCTAATCTGCGAGCAGCGCGCGCACAAGAGGGTGCTCAAAGCTCCGACGCGCCGTGATCGCGTAAAAAGTCTCGACGATATCGAGATCAAACGGCGCGGCCTGAAGGAGGCCCGCGCGCAATTCATCGGCCAGCACCACTGCGGGCGTCACCGCCACGCCAAGCCCTTCGCGCGCCAGCAAGCGCACCATGGCCATGTCATCGACCTCTGCGGCCAGGGTGGGCGTCACGCCGAGCCGGGCCGTCAGGCTGTCAAAACCAGTGCGGATTGAGCTCTCCGTCGGCAGGATCACCGCCTCATTGGTGAGAAGCGCTTTGAGCGAGCCGTGCCCCATGATCGCCGGCACACCGTAGAGGCCCACCGGCTGTTCCGCGAGGCGATGGGCCACGAGATCGCCCGCGAGGCTTTGCCCCGGCGCATCAGTGGACAGCACGATGTCGAGCGCGAGCGAGCGCAGGTTCTCCACGAGGAATTCCCGACTCCCTGAGGTGAGCTGCAGCTCCGCGCCTTCGGCCAGAACGGGCCGCAGGAAACGGAGCTGGAAGTTGCGCGAGAGCGTGGAGACCGCACCAACGCGGAGCGGCCGGGTAGGGGAGCCCGCCCCCAATGCGGCCATGAGCTCCTCTCCGCCTCGAAAGATCCGGTCCGCGTGATCGAGCGCGATCTGCCCTGCTTCGGTCAGCGTGAGCTGTCGACCCTCCCGGTGAAAGAGATCGTGCTCCAGCCGCGCCTCAAGGTTCTTGATCTGCGTGGAGAGCGCGGATTGCGAAATATTCAGCCGATCCGCTGCGCGCGTGAGGTTGCCCTCGTGGGCGACCTCTCGAAAATATCGTAAATGGTGGTAGTTCAGCCGATCCATATCTATTTTATAGAACGTTCCGTGAGAGAAAGCACGCCCTATCTATGGATCGGCTGCCTCTCAGAGGCCGATGAATGCCTCTGCCAAGGCGATCCAGAGCGGAATCGAGAGGATGGCGATGGGCGTGCCGAGACCTGTCGAAGTGCCAATGTAGGCGCTCGGATTGGCCTCCGGCAGCGCGGCGCGGAGCGTCGGCGGGCCCGAGATGTCAGAGCTGGAAGCTGCCAGCACGGCGAGGAGCACGACACCGCCCGCAGAAAAGCCTGTCATGTGGTGCACTGCCAGCCCGGCGCCAAAGCCAATGGCGCCGTGAAGGAGTGGTGCTGTGAGGCCATAGAGGATGTAGACATGGGCCACTTTGCGCAGGTCGGCGAGCCGCTGCCAGGCTTCGATGCCCATGGTCAGCATGAGGATCGACAGGAACCCGCGGAAGAGCATCTCATAGAAGCCTTCATAGAGCGCTGTCGGCGCCGCATAGAGGCCAATGCCAATGCCGAGCAACAGGGCAGAGATCGCCGGGCTGCGCAGCGTATCGACGAGGATGTCCTTCGAGCCGGAGAAATCAAACCGCGCGCCGCCCCCGCCCATGGTGACGGTTCCGCCCGCATTAACAGTGGTTTCGCGAGCCGCAGCCATGCGCGCCAATACAATCGCCGTCATCAGCGCCGCGAGATCCATGAACGGGTAGAGCGCGCCGATAAAGCCCTCATAGGCGATCCCTTCTGCTTCCAAAATGGTCATGCCTGCAGCAAGCGTGGAGGCGGATACCGCCCCGAAAAGGCCCGCTGTGGCCATGGCATCCATCCGCGAAACCCCGCGCGCGCGGCCAAGCACGCCGCCGCCGATCAGCACTATGAAAACGCCCACCGCGATGGCCGCGATGGCCGGCGCCGCGATATCCTCGATATCGGCTTCGCGGATCGACATCCCGGCGCCCAGCCCGACCTTGAGCAAAAGGACCATCACAATGAATTTGTAGACGCTCGCGGGAACCTCAAGCTTGCTCCCCAGCGCGGCGAGGAGCATCCCGCCGAGAAGGAAAGCAAGCGTCGGTTTTTGCAGCTGCCCGATGATCGTGGCAAAGATGTCTACGGCGATGTCCATACTGCGGCCCCTTGGTGTCGTGGGCCTGCATATGGCGTGGCTCGCGAGTGAGATAAAATATTAATTTATCGCCATTACGTTCTTATAAAAAGAACAATCAGACGGCCACCTCCGCCCGGATGACATTGCCGAGCTCATGCCCGCCCGCCGCCGCCGCAGAGGCCCAGGCCGCCGTCGAAGCCCGCGCTTGATCAGCATCTGCATCGCGATCTCGCCCGCGCAGATTGAGCTGTAGCACGCTATCAAGCGCGTCCACCACGGCGAGCTTATCTGCCGGTGACAGCACTTTCGATTTGAGCTGTGTCTGTAGAAAAACGAGCGTCTTGGGCAGCGCGAGGTCATCGGCCAAGGTGGCGATCCCCTCCGCGATCACCGGCTCTGCCGCGCCAGTCTCTTCGCCTCCCTCCTCAGCCAAGCCCGCCACGCGCAGCCGCAACCGGCGCAGCGCGGTGACGCTGTCATCAAGGAGCTTCCAGGAGAATTTCATGTTCTTGCGGTAATGCGTGCGGAAGCAGAGCAGGCGAAACGCGAGCGGGTCGATCCCTTTTTCGACGAGATCAAAGATCGTCAGGAAATCACCGCTCGATTTGGCCATCTTCACGCCCTCGGACGCTTCCATAAACGCCCCGTGCATCCAGTAATTCACAAAGGTCTCACCGCTGCAGCATTCCGATTGCGCGATCTCGTTGGCGTGGTGGATGGGGATGTGATCGATCCCGCCGGTATGGATGTCGATCGTCTCGCCCAGATAGTGCTGCGCCATGGCCGAGCACTCGATATGCCAGCCTGGAAAGCCCACTCCCCAGGGGGAAGGCCACTCCATCTGTCGCTGCACCCCCTCGGCGGAGAATTTCCAAAGCGCAAAGTCCGTCGGAGCACGCTTTTCGCCCTCGGCCACGCGCGCGCCAGCCCTTTGCCCCTCCCGCTTATAGCCGCCGAGCGTCCCGTAATCGTCGAGCTTTTCCGTGTCGAAATAAATGCCGTCGGCGATGCGGTAGGTGTAGCCCTTGGCCTCCAGCGCCTCGATCATCGCGATCTGCTGGCCGATATGGTCGGTCGCGCGGCACAGGATCGTGGGGGCAGAGATATTGAGCGTCTCGCACTGCGCCACAAAGCTCTGCTCATAGCGCTCCGCGATGGCCCAGGCGTCGAGCCCTTCACGCGCCGCGCCCACCTCCATCTTGTCTTCGCCGTCATCCGCGTCGCTCACAAGGTGGCCCACATCGGTGATATTCATGACATGCTTGACCGGGAGGCCCGCGGCCTCCGTCACGCGCTTGAGCGTGTCGACAAAGACATAGGTCCGCATATTGCCGAGATGCGCGTGGTGATAGACGGTCGGCCCGCAGGAATAGAGCGTCGCCTCGGTGCCGATGGGCTCGAAGGGTCGCACGGCACCCGCCATGGTGTCGTGGAAGCGCAAGGTCGGGTGGTCGGCCATGGGACGTCTCAAATTAGTGAGCCTTGCCCGTAGCAAAGCCCGCCAAGCGCATCAACCAGTCCCGCCTAGCTGTCGAGGAGCAGGCGCCCGCAGCTCTGGATATGGGTGACGGAGGCCTCCCGCGCTGCCTGCGCGCGCACTGGGTCATGGGCGAACGCGCCCAATGTCAAAAGCCGCGCCTGCGCCATTTTGGCGGCGATCCGGTGGTTGAGGGTCTCGGGCCCGCGTCCCAGGGGCAGCGTCGCTTCCACCAGTGAGGCAAAGGTGAGCCTGTGGATCTCATGGCGCGTAGCATCGCTCCCGATCAGATAGGCGTGTTCCATCTCTGCCGAATGCCTGCCCGCGCAGGCTGCAAAGATAAGGTGCAGGTCCTGACTCACCGCCGGGGCACCGGCGCTCGCCAGCCAGAGGCCTGCGATCAAAGTTTTTATTCTGCTCATATTTTAGACAGTATCGTGATCTATTTGCCCGTCAACTATGCGGTTTGTGAACATTGCGTTCCCCAGCGTTCCATTGGACGTCGGGCGAACTAGACTGCACAGTACACCAGGGAGGATTAATGACGGTTTACGATCATATTATCGTCGGTGGTGGCTCCGCTGGGGCCACCCTGGCCGCGCGGTTGAGCGAGGATCCCGCGCGCCAAGTCTGCCTGCTCGAGGCGGGCGGGGAGGGCAAAAGCCTCCTCATCCGGCTGCCGCTCGGGGCGCTGGCCATGCTTTCGGGCTGGCCGATAAAGATCAATAACTGGGCCTTCCACACCGTCCCGCAACCTGGCCTTAACGGTCGCCGGGGCTACCAGCCGAGGGGCAAAACGCTCGGCGGCTCAAGCGCCATCAATGCCATGCTCTATGTGCGCGGCCACCGTGCCGATTACGACGGTTGGGCCGCGTCGGGCTGCGCGGGGTGGGGGTGGGATGACGTGCGGCCCTACTTCCTAAAATCCGAAGCCAATTCGCGCGGCGGAAGCGACATCCACGGCGGGGGTGGGCCGCTTCAGGTTTCCGACCAGATCGCTCCGCGCGCCATCTCTCACGCGTTTCTAGAGGCCTGCGGCGAGCTTCAGCACCGCGTCGTTGACGACTTGAATGGCGGCGATAACGAGGGCGCGTCGCTCTTTCAGACCACCACGTTCCACGACCCCGCGCGCCGGGGTGAGCGGTGCTCAGCGGCAGCGGGCTATCTCCACCCGGTCATGGACCGCCCGAACCTCACCGTGATCACCGGCGCGCAGGCCACAAAGATTACCTTGGAAGGAGCCCGCGCTACGGGGGTGGAGTACCGCCAAGGCGCCGCGCGGCGTTCGGTCCAGGGCGGCGAGGTCGTCCTGAGCGGTGGCGCTTTCGGCTCGCCCCAGCTCCTGCAGCTTTCCGGCATCGGCCGCCCGCAAGACATAGAGCGCCACGGGATCACAATGCGCCATGCGCTCCCCGGGGTTGGTAAGAACCTGCAAGACCACCTCGACGTCATCCTCACCTACCGTGCCAAAGCGCCGGGCACTCACGGGCTCAGCCCCGCAGGCGGCTGGAATATCCTGAAATCACTCGCGCCATGGGCCCGCGACGGCTCTGGCCCCGCCTCTTCGCCCTTCGCGGAGGGCTGCGCCTTTCTCAAAACAGCACAGGACGTGCACGCCCCCGACATCCAGCTCCACTTTGTCATCGCCATGGTCGAAGACCACCTGCGCAAGCTTCGCGTGGGGCATGGATTTAGCTGCCATATCTGCGCGCTCCGCCCGCAGTCGCGCGGCGAAGTCTTCCTGCAAAGCGCTGACCCGCTCGCCGCGCCGGGGATCGACCCGCGCTATCTCAGCGACAGCCGCGATCTGGAGACGCTCACAAAAGGCGCGGAGATGGCCCGCGAGATCATGCACGCACCCGCGCTTGCGAAATGGCGCGGGCAGGAGATCGGCCCCAAAGGCGAGATGAGCAAGTCAGATTGGGAGCGCCTGATCCGCGGCAAGTCCGACACGATCTATCACCCCGTGGGCACCTGCAAGATGGGCACCGATGAGATGGCCGTCGTCGACCCCGCGCTTCGCGTGCACGGCCTCAACGGCCTCCGCATTGTCGACGCGTCCATCATGCCCACCATAACGAGCGGAAACACGAACGCGCCCACGATCATGATCGCCGAAAAGGCCGCTGACATGATCAAGGCCGCCTGAGGGAGAGCAGAATGAACGCCCTTGCCGAAATAGACCAATTCGCCACCTATGACGCCGATCTCGAGACGCTGGCCGCGCATAAGGACGCGTGGGTCGACGTTGGCATAAAGGAGCGGATCAAGCTCCTACGCGCCATCAAACGCGCCACTGCCGCCGTCGCCGAAGGCTGGGTTGAGACCGCCGCGCGCAGGAAGCTTTTGCCCGAAAACTCGCCGCTCGCGGGCGAAGAATGGCTTTCAGGCCCCTACGGCGTCATGAGCGCGTGCGATGCCCTGATCCGGACGCTGGAAGGCATCGAGGGCCACGCGTTCCTGCGCGATCTGCCCAAGCGCTACCTCAAATCAGGTCAGCTCGCGGTGCAGACTTTCCCGAGCACGCTTTGGGATAGTCTCCTGATTTCCGGCGTCACGGCGGAGGTCTGGATGCAGCCCGGCGTGACCGAGGCGAACCTCGCCGAGCACACCTCCACCGCCTATGCCAAAAAAGGGCCGGGCAAGGTCGCGCTCGTCCTCGGCGCGGGCAACATCGCCTCCATCGCGCCGCTCGATTGCTTCCAAAAGCTCTTTCAGGAGAACCAGGTCGTCCTTATCAAGATGAACCCGGTAAATGACTACCTGACGGATTACCTGCGCGCCGCGCTGAAGCCGCTGATCGATGGCGGGTTTCTCCGCATCGTCAAAGGCGATGGCACGGCGGGCGCGTATTTGACCGAGCACAAGCTTGTCGAAGAGATCCACATCACCGGGGCAGGGGCGACCCATGACCTCATCGTCTGGGGACCGGGAGAGGAAGGCAAAAGGGCCAAGGCAGCGGGCACGCCCCGCAATACACGCGCTATGAGCTCAGAGCTCGGCGCGGTCTGCCCCACAATCGTTGTCCCGGGCCCCTGGAGCGATGCGGACATCGCCTTTCAGGCCGAGCACATTGCCACTCAAAAGCTCCATAATGGCGGGTTCAACTGCGTTGCCTGCCAAGTGCTCGTGATGCCGTCAGACTGGGCGCGAAGAGCGGAGCTCCTCGAGGCCACAAAACGCGTCATCGCGGATCACACGCGTCCCTCTTACTACCCCGCAACCGACGTGCGCGTTGATGCCTTCGAGGCGTCCGGGGAGAGCGAGACGGTCGCGCGGGTCGATGGCTCCGGCTTCCCGGTGGCGCGGCACACAGAGGCCCATGACAAGGTGGAGGTCTTCGCGCCCGCGCTCTCCGTGCAAGAGATCGCGGGGGAGGGGGAAGCCTATCTGCGCGCGGCCATCGCCTTCGCCAATGACCGGCTCTACGGCACGCTTGGCGCTAATATTCTGATCCACCCCGCCACGCTGCGCGAGATCGGCAAGCGCCGCTTTGAGGAGCTGATCACCGGGCTGCGCTATGGCACGATTGCCGTGAATGCCTGGACGGGCGTTGGCTTTCTAACGGCCCAGGCCACCTGGGGCGCTTTCCCGGGCCACACGCTCGACGACGTGCAGAGCGGCATCGGCGTGGTCCACAATTCCTACATGTTTGCAAAACCCGAGCGCACGGTCCTGCGCGGCCCCTGGGCCCCGTTTCCGCGGTCTTTGGCGATGGGTGAGAAATCCCTCCTGCCGAAACCGCCTTGGTTCATCACCCACCGCCGCGCGCACAAAGTGGGGAAAGGGCTGGTGGGCTTTGTGGCCAAACCGAAGCTTTTGAAACTGCCAGGCATCGTGCTCAGCGCGTTCCGAGGATAGCGCCATCGGCGGGCCGCGGTGCGTCGAGCTGTTTATGGTTCGGAGCACTTTATGGTCGCTGCATGGCTACCCTGATCGTACGACGCGCGGGCTGTCATCATCGACGTGCCGGGGGGCGGCCCGTCGATGGCGCGGCGGCTTCGCCTTGATTCCGCGCCTGCCGATGGCGCTTAGATCGGCACCAGATGGTTATCCCACGCCACGTTATGGCGCCGCGCCGCATCCCCCGCTATGACAGTCCCCGCGCCGGAGGTGAAAAAGCGCGTAGCCCCGATATAGGCCACCCCGCTCGCATCATTCTCCGGCGTCTTCGTCAGCTCGCCGGTTGCCATATCGACCGACAAAACCAGCCCGCCGCGGGGGGCCGTTGCCGTCACCTCGCGCCCGTCAGGCGAGATCGCCACTGACCCGATATAACCCCGCGCCGCGCGCTCATAGCTCCCCGGCGCGGGATAAACCGGCGCCTCGCCCCGGCGGTGGAGCCCGATGAGGGGCTGAAAGCTCCCCATCGCCTGCCACTGGTTGCCAAAGGCGACCGTGCCGTCCTCGGCCACATCAAGATGGCGGATCGAGTTGAGCCGCGCCTCGCTCGCCGGGTGCATCTGTTCTAAGAGCTCGCCCGCCTCGCTCAGATAGGTCAGGTTCGGCGCCATCGTCGGGATATTGAGCTTCGTACGCCCCGACCCCGGATGCGTCTCGATCCCGCCATTGGCAACAACGAGCAACTCCTGGCCCGGGAGCCGCCGCATCTCATGGGGCCCGATGCCGCCGCTCTCAAACTCGCCCACGCGGTTAAACGCGGCATCCCAGACGCCCACGAGCCCCGTGGCGCTGTCATATTCCTGCTCCGTCGTGAAAAGCCGCTCTCCATCGAGAGAGAACACCCCGTGCCCGTAGAAATGCCGCCCGGGCGGGCTCTCAAGCGTCTTCAGGACCGCGCCGGTGGCACAATCGAGCACGAGCGCGAACGTCCCCGGACGCCGGGCAAAGGCCACGGCGATAGCCCTAGAGGGATGCGCTGCTGCCGCATGTCCGCGCGACGGTAGGGCTTGCTCAAAGAGAATTTCACCAGCTTTATCAATCCCAAAAAGCGCGTAGTTTCCATCGCGCTTTAAGGCCGCAGACAAAAGCTGAGGGCTCCCCAGATCGGCCCAGGCCGGTGCGGCCAGCGACGCCGCCGCGCCCGCCAGGAAGCGTCGCCGGGAGGGCATCAATCGCCGTCGAGCGCGTTAAAGCCCGCCGCGATACCGAGCGATCCGCCGAGGTCGATGGCGACGGTCTGCTGAATGTCGCGGATCGAGGTTTGCACCGATTCAACCCGGATGCGCCCGATAGGCTCCGCCACGCCCGCGAAGGCCGGGTCGTCGAGGTTTGATGCCACCTCGAGCGAGGCATCAAAGAGCTCTATCAGCTCCGCCTCGAGCTCCGAGCCATCCGGCGCAAAGGCCAGCGCTAGCTCCTTTTGCGCCTCGGTCGTCACGATCACATTGCGCAGGCTCCGCTCTGAGCGCCTGTTCTCTGCGCGGAGCGGGCGGGGGCGGTCAAACGTGCCCATGGGGCGCCCTAGCCGGGCGTCAAAGTTGAACTCGAGCCCGGTCGATAGTGAACCAAAGAGCGCCCGCGCCGCTTCCTCCGGGGTGCGGAAATCGCTCTCCTCAGTGGGCGCCTTGAGCTCCTCGCCATAGGCCGCCCATTCCGCCTCCAACGCCGCTGACACATTGGCAATATCGCCGGCGACGGTCTTAACAAGCTGGCAGTGATAGCCCGCCTCATCCGGCACCGACAGCTGCGCGTCGTAGAGAAGAAACTCCATGGCGTGAAAGCCGCGCGCAGCGACCGACATATCCGCATAGGCTTCCGCCGAGGTGCCAATCGGGTCCTGATCCGCGATCAAAGTCGCCAAAGACCGCGGCGTGGCGCCCCGCGGGTCGGGCCAGAAC
This sequence comes from Pseudomonadota bacterium, assembly GCA_039190145.1. GTDB lineage: Bacteria > Pseudomonadota > Alphaproteobacteria > Rhodobacterales > Rhodobacteraceae > Shimia_B. Next base: position 13,416 of record JBCCYG010000024.1, read on the forward strand.
GTGAGCGCAAAGCCGCGCTCGTCGATCTCGGTCGGGCCAAAACGCAGGTGGCTCACCCCAAGCCAGGCATCAAATGCCTCGTTCCACGCTGCCCGCAGCGCCTCATCACCGGGCTCGCAGGACGCGTCCGCCGCCGCCGCAAGCGCGGCCGCCTCCGCGCTTAGTGCCGCAAAGCCCGGCGTCACATGGGTATCCACGGCCTCCGCGACGATGGCGGCAAAATCAGCCTCCTGAGCAGGGGCGGCGAGGGGCAGCGCGATCAGTGCGGCGGTCAAAAGTCTCATAGGCTCTCCAGGAATGAAATCAGCGCCGCGCGGTCTTCGGGCGGCATGGTGCGGACCGCCTCCTTCTGGCCGTCGGCTTCGCCGCCATGCCAGAGGATCGCCTCCAAAAGCGAGCGCGCCCGCCCGTCATGGAGGAATTGCGTATGGCCCGACACCCGCTCGGTCAGCCCGATCCCCCAAAGCGGCGGCGTGCGCCACTCGCGCCCATTGGCGCGGGCTTCCGGGCGGTTATCGGCGAGCCCTGGGCCCATGTCGTGCAAAAGCAGGTCGGTGTAGGGCCAGATAAGCTGGAAAGACCGCTCCGGGTCGTCCTCAAGCCGGTGGGTGACATGGGCGGGTGTGTGACACGCCACACAGCCGGTGGTGTAAAAAACCTCTTTGCCGCGCAGCACATGGTGATCGTCATAGCCCCGACGCACGGGCACGCCGAGATTGGCAGCGTAATAGGTGGTGATGTCGAGCCCCACCATGTCCACCTCATGGACGCGAACATCGCCGTCACCATGAGGCGCATTGCGGCACTGGACTTGGGCCTCGGTGCATTCTCCCCATGCCGTGGGCGTGAGAGGTGTGGAGATGCCGATATCGCCGGTAAAGGCGTCCGCGTTCTGGTGGCGAAGCGTGGGCATGCCAGCCTTGTGGCCGAAACGGCCGAGCATTGGCTGCTCATATTCGACAGACCACACAATCTGCGGACGGCCCGAAATACCATCGCCATCGGCATCGAGCGGGTCGGCGAGGGCAAGGATGTCCTCCACCGGTATCGCCTCGAGGAGCCCGAGCCCGATCATCTGCGGCGCGATGCGGGGGGAGAGAACGGCGCCGTCATCAATGGGCCCGTATGCGAGATTGCCTAGCGAATAGCTGGGCTTGCGCAGCGTCACGACTTCACCACCCGACAGTTTGACCTCGATCTCTTCATACGCGATCTCAAGCTTCGCCTCGCCCCGGTGGCCGGCGAGCGACACATCCTGGATCTGCTTCCCGTAGGTCGGGTCCTTTGTATAGGCGAGATACCCCTCGATCTCGTCGGAGAGCGCCGCCGTCCCGCCCGGCACAGAGATGCGCATGAGCATGGAGGTCGTGGTGTCGTCCGGCCCCTCGGGCGGGTGCCCGCGGCCAGCATTGATGTGGCAGGCCGAACAGGCGCGCGCGTTAAAGAGTGGGCCCAGCCCGTCCGAGCCCAGTGTCGAAGAGGGCGACGAGACCCAGATTTTCTGAAACATCGCCTCGCCCACGCGAAAATCGAGCTCTTTCTCAAAGGTCACCGTGGCGGCGGGCTGCATGAACGGATCATGCTTGTGGATTGGAACCGTCGCCGCTCCGGCAGAGCGATGCTCAAATCGGTTCGGCACCGAGAAATCCTCGGGCCAGGCAATGGCCGCGGCGATGCGTTCACGCTCTGCATCCGTGCGCGGCACCACATCGAGATGCACATCCGCAAGCTCCCAGTCCACTGCGTGAACTGGGCCTGCTAAGACGCTCAAAGAAAGGAGGATCGCCGCTCGCATCTTCCCGTTTCCAAAGTTCCCGACTATATTACTTGGGCATCGCGCAGTGTCCACGACTCGTGGCCTCACGATGTAGCGGGCCCCAGGCCCGGGACGACCGGAAGGAACCTGCGCGATATGACCGCATCCATGTTGGCCACGCCTTTTGTCGAGACGCCCTCGGATCACTCGGGTGTCTCTCGCGATCTCGCCGATTTCTTCCCACTTCTCAACCGCTTACGCTTTCTCGCCCAAGGCTGTCGTGCCCAGGCGCGCCTCGATCTGGCGGCGGCGTGTTCGGCTATACATGCTGACAAGGATAAGAGCCTCGATGCCATCGCCACGTCGATGATCCGAGTCGTTTCTCAAGCTGTAGAAGGGCACGTCATCTTCCTCGCGCCGGGCGCGCCGCACATGACATTCGACGAAGAATGGCTCATGCGCGTGCTTGATCGGGCCCGGGAGAGGGACTTTGTGAGCGTTGAGTTCTTGCTGCGACGCCGCGTCGCGCGCCAGCACCATCATTCCTTCCGCGCGATCATTCGTGCCGTGGCGTCGCTGCTGAGAAATTAGAAATTGGGACTTGTTCTTTTTTAGAACTGTTCTAATTTGAGTTTCAGCCAGCAAGGACGCCAGCCAGGCCTACGCGCCATGAAAGGGATTCAATAATGTTGCAGACAGCAGAAA
>JBCCYG010000025.1:0-15609 GCA_039190145.1 Pseudomonadota bacterium
CAGCGTAGCTCACTCGGAAGGCTGGGGAAAGACCGAAGGCCGCGCCGTGGACGATGGCCACGAGTGCCTCATCGAGGAGGGCGTTGGCGAAGTCTTCGTCGGTCGAGATGGTCGTGCCGTTGGGCGTTGTCTTGCCGAGGAGGCCGTCGATGGATGGGTAGACATAAAAGGCCCCCTCTGGCGTGGGGCAGGAGATGCCGGGGCAGTCATTGAGCGCAGCGACAACGAGGTCGCGGCGGGCTTTGAAAAGGGCGCGGTTGGGCTCAAGGAAGCTCTGGTCGCCGTCGAGGGCTTCGATGGCCGCGTATTGAGAGATGGCTGAGGGGTTGCCGGTGCTTTGGCTTTGGACCTTGCGCATGGCGGCGATGAGATGTTCAGGGCCGCCTGCGTAGCCGATGCGCCAGCCGGTCATGGAGTAGGCTTTGGAAACCCCATTCGTTGTGAGTGTGCGCTCGTAGAGTTTGGGCTCTATTTGCGCTGGAGTGCAGAACTCGAACCCGTCGAAGGTCAGGTGCTCGTACATGTCATCGGACATGGTCCAGACATGGGGATGCCTGAGGAGCACATCGGTCAGCGCTTTGAGCTCGTCGCGCGTGGAGCCCGCGCCGGTGGGGTTCGAGGGCGAGTTGAAGATGAACCATTTGGAGCGCGGGGTGATCGCGGCCTCGAGCGCTTCTGGGGTGAGTTTGTAGCCGGTATCGACCGAGCAGGGCACGATGACGGCCTCGCCGCCGGCCATGTGGACCATGTCGGGGTAGGACGTCCAATAGGGCGCGGGGATGATCACTTCGTCGCCCGGGTTGAGCGTCGCAAAAAGCGCGTTCCAGAGAATGTGTTTGCCACCCGAGCCCACGGAGATCTGGCTGCGGGTATAGCTGAGGCCGTTTTCGCGGGCCAATTTGCGCGTGATGGCGTCTTTGAGGTCGGGCAGGCCGTCGGGTGGGGTGTAGCGGCCGCGCTTGGCGGCGATGGCCGCGTTGGCGGCGGCGTCGATGTTATCGGGGGTGCCGAAATCGGGCTCACCGGCGGAGAGCGAGATGACGTCTTTGCCCTCTGCGCGCAGTTCCATTGCGCGGGTGGACATCGCGATCGTGGCGGACGGCGCCACGCGGTCGAGGGCTTTGGAGAGAAAAGACATGGGCGCGCTCCGGTGGAACTTCGTTTGTGGGTGGTCTAGGGAGTGACAAACCGCAAACCCAGGTGCAAGCGATGAACGACGAGGCCGTCACGGCGGATTGGTACCACGACGACAAGGCGACACTTGGCGACCGCATCGTTGCGGCGCGAGAGGCCGTTGAGCTCAGCCAGGAGGACCTGGCGGAGCGGCTGGGGATCAAGCTGCGCACGCTCAAGGACTGGGAAGATGACCTTTCTGAGCCGCGGGCAAACAAGCTGACGAAGCTTGCGGGGGTGCTCAACGTCTCCTTCCGGTGGCTGATGACGGGGCAGGGCGCAGATTTGATGCCGTCCGACGGTGTGGTGAGCTTGGAGGAAGTGGCGGCGCTGCGCGCGAAGCTGAGCGAGGCGCTTGAAATGCTGGCGCGGATTGAGGAGCGGCTTGGCGATGGCTGAGGAAACGATCGAAATCCGCCGTAAGCGGCTTTACATGCGCTCGATCCGGCGCGGGATCAAAGAAATGGATGTGATCCTGACATCTTTTGCGGGGGCTCAGCTGGACGCGATGGATGATGCCGCGCTCGACGCCTATGAGGCGCTGCTCGATGAGGCTGATCTCGACATCTATCCCTGGATCATTGGCCAGACGCCGCCGCCCGAGCGTCACGTGGCCATGGTTCACGAGATTGCGTCGAAGTTTAATGAAATAATCGCTGAGACCCGCGCCACTTAACGGGTTGTTGGGGTTTATCCGTCACACCTCGCTCAAACGACGAGCGTGGAGACGTGCATGAGCATTCATTCAATGGTCGGCCAAGGGGCAGCTGGGAGCCAGTCTGGTGGTTTCATCTCAAGCTATCTTGAGTCGCTGGCCCTCGTGGAGCGGCTTCACCGTCTTCTCCTCGATGTGATCAAAGACGAATTTGAGCGCGTGGGCGTGCTCGAGATCAACGCGGTGCAGGCGCTGTTGCTGTTCAATATCGGGGATAACGAGGTGACAGCGGGCGAGCTTAAGACGCGCGGGTACTATCAGGGCTCGAATGTGAGCTACAACCTCAAGAAGCTCGTGGAGATGGGGTACATGCATCATCAGCGCTGCGAGATCGATCGCCGCTCGGTGCGCGTGCGACTGACCGATCAGGGGCGCGACGTGCGCGATGTGGTGGCCGAGCTCTTTAGTCGCCACGCGGAGGGGCTGCAGAGCACCGGCGTGCTGGGCTCCGGCGGGATCGACGACATCAACAGCGCCCTGCGCCGGGTGGAGCGGTACTGGTCAGATCAGATCAGGTACATTTACTAGGCGGTCTCCGCCCTCGCTTTCCGTTTAGACGGGTGTTGGATGGCGGGCAGGGGCGGGTGCGAGTACACTCCCCGGCATTGGAGCCGGAGGAGTACGCCAGATGCCACTCATCGATATTCATGTTTTGGAAGGTGTCTTTGACGAAGACGAAAAGGCGCGCATGATCAGCGCTTGCGCCCGCGCTTTTGGGAGCGTGGCGGGGCCTGCCATGGAGCGCAACACCTCGGTACGGGTGCGCGAGGTGCCGAGCGGGGCCTGGGGCGGATCGACGGACGTATGGACGACCGAGAAAGCGCTTGGGCTTAAGGCCTCTGATTGAGGGTTTCCCCGTTCGGGGTAATGGCGCCAAAGACGGGGGCCTCAAGCTCCCGCAGGAGTTTGCGGCGCATGGCGCGCTCGAAATCCGCAAAGCCGAGCGCGGTTTCCACGAAGGCGCCGGGGCCGTGGATCACGAAGGCATTGTAATAAGAGCTGAGCTCGCCGATTTCGAGCTGCCGGATGTCACCGCCGCGCGGGCTGTCTATGCCGATGACGAGGCCATTCACCGTCACCGCGTTTTGATCCAGCATTGGGCGGTTCGCCCGAGGGTCGCCGCCCGTATTGTGGGTCCCGTCGCCCGAGATATCTATCGTGCGCTTCCAGCAATGGGCCTGCTCGAGGATGGCATCCACGCCATGGGCGATGGCGGGGTTGATCGCCGTGGACTGGTCCACGCTGTCGCCGAGCGGGTTACGCTGGTGCGAGACGATGCGGTTGACGGCCCGCTCGAGTGCGCCCCGGTCGCTGAGGGGCGACCAGGGTAGGATGACCTTTTGCATCCCTGGCCCGCTCCACTCAAAAACATAGAGCGCGACGGGCGCGGCGGGAAACTCGAGGATGCGGCGGGAGACTTCAGGAGAAAGAAGCGCGTTGCCGAGGCCTTCGAGCTGGAGCCGGTATTCGCGGGAATCCACGGATGCCGATACGTCGAGGCCAAGCGCCAGGGCTTGCCTACAGGCCTGGGCATCGGCGCTGCTTGCCGCCAGCCCGAGGGCTATGGCGGCAGCGCGGATCACCAGTGCCCCGTGCTTTCCATCGAGGCCCAAGGCTCCTGCGGCGGCAGCGCGTCGCCCATTTGGAGAAGCTCCACCGACACATTGTCAGGCGAGCGTACGAAGGCCATGCGGCCATCACGCGGCGGGCGGTTGATGATGACGCCATTGGCCTCAAGATGCGCGCAGGCGGCGTAGATATTCTCCACCGCATAGGCGAGATGCCCGAAATGGCGGCTGTCGGAGGGCAACCCCTCGTCACCGTCCCAATTATACGTCAGCTCCACGGGGCATTCCGGCTGGCCCGGCGGGGCCAGAAAGACGAGCGTGAAGCGGCCGCCTTCATTGTCGATGCGGCGCGTCTCCTCCAGCCCCAAAAGCTTGTAGAATGCGATGGAGGCGTCGAGATCCTTCACGCGGACCATGGTGTGGAGATATTTGACTTGCATGGAGGCGTCCTTTTTCGGCTCGGGTCGATGGTGCGCCTCAGAAGAGCGAGGTCAACCCGAAGCCGATAGAAAACGTATCAGCGTCATAAAGGTCAATCGTGCTCTCTGTCCGTCGCGCGGTGAGATCGAGCGTGGGAGAGAAGCCGTAATAATCGACCCCGCCAAAGGTGATGTCGAGCGAGAGCTGGGTCGTGTGGTCCCGGCGCAGACCGAAGATGATCTCCTCGTCGAAGTCGCGCTCTTCATAGATCGCGGAGAACCGGTTTGCCGTTCCGACAAAAGGTTCCCGCGGGATGAAGCTCACAGAGACGCTGCGCCCGACATTGGCGACGATGGCGCTGTCGGAATCTTTATCGGCAATGCGGGCGGAGAGGGCCCAGATGCCGGGCTCCGTGCCTTGGACCCAGCCGATGGAGACACCGTGGAGGGTCGATGAGCGGATCGAGGTGTCGAGGCGATCCTGGTCTTCGAATTCGTAGCCGAGGGTCAGCCGCTGGCGGTCGGAAATCGCGCGGGACCAGAAGAGGTCAGCGCCGATGAAACGCTCGAGGTCTTCGCCGCCCGACCAAGAGCGGCCTAGGGTGATCTCGTGCGAAAAACGGCCGCGCGGGAGGAGGTAGGTGGCTTCCCAGGCAACTTCGATTTCCTGATACTCGAAATCTGAGCCGCGGGCGTCCGGTGCGATGCGTTTGGCCTCATCGGAGAGCGTGTAGGTGCGCCAAATGCCGTTGAGCTTGAGCGCGTCGAGCCGGCGGCCCCGCGCTGGCAGTGAATAGGTGAGATCCGCCGAGGCGGTATAGGCGACACCCGAGAGCGCGAGCGATGTTCCGCCGATCGTGCCGCCAAAGAAGCGGTCAGAGCGCGCGCCGCCATTGATGTTGCTCGACGGCTCGACGTCAAAATCGAGTTGGACGCGGAGCGGGGTGATGCTGCGGAGCTGGCGCAGATCGCGGGCTGCGGCGGCCTTTGCAATGGGCGACGGCGCTGCCTGGAAGGCGCGGCGTAGCCAGAATTGCGCGAGAAGTTTTCGGTTGGATCGGGCAAGGGCTTGGGCCGTGACCATGGCGCTGGCGAAGCGGTCCTCCGGGACGGTGGCAAGGGACCAAGCGCGTTGGCCCGTCCGTGCAGCCTCCGCCGATTGACCCATGCCGATGAGAGCCTGAGTTAGACCAAGAAGCGCTGGAATATCGTCGGGCCGCGCGGTTAGAACCGCGCGCGCCGCATCCGCGGCAGCGGCTGGCTGACCCTGTTGGAGAAGGGAAAAGATCAGGTCGCGCGCAGTATCGACATCAAGGCGCTCTTGCTGCGCTTGAGCGATTAACGGAGCGGCAAAGAGGAAAACGCACAGAAGCGCGGAGCGCAAAAGCTCCTTAGCGTTCCACGATGAACACACCTGTTTCGCGAATCGTAGCGGGTTCGACATCGTCAGCATCGCTAAAGCCCACGTCGTTGTCAGACCAGATGCCTTCGACCACAACGTAACCGACGATCTCCTCCCCGTTTGGACCTGAGAAGTAACCGAACCATTCCCCCCCTTGCGCATTCGTGCCATCGGCATTTCGCACATCGGCGTCGCCGTCGATGAGCTCTGCGTTGCCGGTTTGGATGTCAGCGAGGTTGAGTTGGAGCGACGCCAAGTTGCCGACCACGTTACCGTCACTGTCGTAGAGCGTGCGCCCAGTTACCCCGCCAATGGCGCTGCCGCCGGTATCGAGGTCTAACAGGTCGACCTCGAGCTCTGCATCACCGAGCACGAGCCCGACGTCATCATCACCCATACCGCCGTTACCGACGACGCGTGTGCCGGCATATTGGCCGGTGTAGATGTAGCTTTCAGGCTGCGCCGCAGGCAGTCCCGATGCGGTGCGTTCGATGTAGACGCCCCCAAAGCCGAAATCGCCGAAGTTCCCTGTGGCGACGGACCCGCCAAAGGAGAAGCCTGAGGCGCTTTGCAGGATGACCGCAAAATAGGTGAAGTTGCCGCCCGGGACGCTTGTGGACTGGTAGTAGGGCGTTGTTGTGCCGCCGATAACACCGGCGTTGAAGTAGGAGTTACCTGTCGCATCGGTGTTATCGAAGGGCAGGTTGTTGATCACGATCGTATCGGTGATTGGGTCGTAGACAAACGAGTTGGCCGTCAGGTTCCGCCCGGTATCAAAGAGGAACGCATTGTTGGAGGTCGTGACCGGCGCTGTATCGTCGACAGTCTGGTCGTCAGAGCTCGGTTCTGTTGAGTTCAGGAAGGGTGATCCGCTGCCACCGCAGCCCGAAAGCGCCACAACCGCAGCGAGTGCCGCGTATTTCGGATAGCCTGCCAGCATGCTCTTATCCCTCATCTATGCTTCTCAGCGTCTATACGCGCCTTCGTTAATGCGGGCACCATATAGCGGTTTGCCCCCTTTGTCAGCGCATATATAGTCATCTCTGACTCGATGTTTGGGGGAAGATGATGGCGCTGTCGGATCAACAATTGGGCGAAATCTCGGCGCAGCGTGCGACCGGCGCGGAGACGCTGCGCGCGGTGAGCCCGGGCATGGAGGCGCGGCTCTACACGGCGCACGAGGTGCTCGACCACGGATTTGTGCGCGTTATCGACTACATGGGCGACGATGCGGCCATCGTACAGGCGGCGCGGGTGTCTTACGGCGAGGGGACAAAGCACGTATCTAACGACGAAGGGCTGATCCGCTATCTCATGCGGCACTGGCACTCCACGCCCTTTGAGATGTGCGAAATCAAGCTCCATGTGAAGCTGCCGGTCTTTGTGGCGCGGCAGTGGATTCGGCACCGGACGGCAAATGTGAACGAATACTCAGCGCGGTATTCGATTTTGGATCGGGAATTCTACATTCCTGGGCCAGACCATGTCGCGGCTCAATCGGTCGTCAATAATCAGGGGCGCGGGGCGCCGTTGGAGGGCGCGGAGGCGGCCCGTGTGCTCGAGCTGCTGAAAGCTGACAGCGCGCGGTGTTATGACAATTACGAGGCGATGATCTCGACAGAAGGACAGCAGGGGCTCGCGCGAGAGCTGGCGCGCATGAACCTGCCCACCAACATTTATACCCAGTGGTATTGGAAGGTGGACCTCCATAACCTCTTCCATTTCCTACGGCTCAGGGCGGATAGCCATGCGCAGTATGAAATCCGCGTTTACGCTGAAGAGATGTGTAAGATCGTGGCGGATTGGGTGCCGCTCGCCTACCGGGCTTTTGAAGACTATCGGCTCGGCGGGGCCACGCTCAGCGCGCGGGCGCTGGATTGCGTCAAGAAAATGCTCGCAGGGGAAGAGGTCACGCAGGAATCGTCCGGCATGTCCAAGGGCGAGTGGCGCGAATTTCAGGCGCTCCTCGGGTGATTTCAGGCAGGGCGCGTCAAGCGGCGCGCCCGAGCCCGCATTGGTAAGGGTGCGCCTGTCAGCTCGCCTTCAGCTCGCCAGCCATGGTGCGACCGTCGCGACCTTCGATCACCTCGAAGCTCACCTTCTGATTATCGGCGAGACCGGTCATACCGGCGCGCTCCACGGCGGAGATGTGCACGAACACGTCCTTGCCGCCGCCCTCGGGCTCGATGAACCCGTAGCCCTTTGTGGTGTTGAACCATTTCACGGTGCCCGTTGGCATCGCTCTTCTCCTTTTGCGTCCCGCCATATTCCAGGGCGGCTCTGGTAGCCGGCGCGGTTGTGCACCGTTGATAGATGACCTAGGCGAATTCACTGAAAGACAAGGGCAGGAACGAGGGCTTGAGCGCATGAAACTCTTTGGATTGAAAACATGTGATACCTGCCGGAAGGCGCTGAAGGCTTTGCCGGGCGCTGAGTTCGTGGATGTGCGGGGGGACGGCGTGCCGGGTGACGTGATGGCGCGGGCTCTCGAGACCTTTGGCGCGGCGCTCGTAAACCGCGCGTCGACCACCTGGCGCGGGCTCTCTGACGAAGAGCGCGGCCAGGACCCGGGCGTGCTTTTGGCTGAGCATCCGACGCTCATGAAGCGGCCGCTCATCGTCGATGGCGAAAAGATGACGCTGGGCTGGAAAGCGGATGCGCAGGAGGTCTGGACGTGAGGAATGCGGCGCTGACGCTCGGCCTCATAGGCTCGCTTTTGGGCCTGATCGTGGGCTTCTTTTCCTTCGGCTACACCGAGATCGTCGACCGCCACGAGGAGGTCGCCGAGCTCTTTGGTAATTTCGACAACGTCGCGCTGATCCGCACGGCGTCGATCCTTGGGCCGATCCTTGGCATCGTGGGGGCGGCGATGTCGCGGGCGCGTGCGCTGTGGGGCGGGGTGCTTATGCTCATCTCCACCGCGCTCATGTATACGGCGTTTGGTCTTGGCATTTTTACAACCTTCCCCGTCGCAATGACGGGGATTGCGGGCCTATTGGCGATCGCTGCCGGGCGCCCCGACGAGCCTAAGTCGCATTTCTGAAGAGCAGCCGGTCGAGGGAGATCGGCCCGGCGCCCTTTAGGATCAGAATGAAAAGCGCGAGGAGCCAAAAGGCGCGCTGGTCGGCGATGACCGCATCTGAGGCGCGGTCAAACCAGGTGCCGAAGGTGCCGTTTGCCCAGGCGCCGTGGCCGACAACGTCGGTCCAGGTTTGGATGATCACAAAGAGCACCATCCCAAAGGCCGCAAGCCGGGTCATAAGCCCGATGACGATGAGCAGGGGAAGCACGAATTCCGAAATCGTCCCGGCCACGACCACGAGGTAATGCCACGTTCCGAGCTGGGAGGGGTCATAGCCCACGGCCTCCACGGCTTTGGGAAAGATCTGCACATAGGCGCCGAAATCAGGGTTAAGGAAGCCGAAGATGCCGTCGCCGAGCTTGGTGGCTCCCGCATTCCAGAAGTAAACGAGAAGCACCCCAGCGAAAACGAGCCGGGCGGCGGTGGTCAGGATGGCGGTGCTAGAGCTTTCGAGCGGTGCGACGCAGCGCTGGGCGATGGCGGGGACTTCCATGGTAGGTCTTTCAATTTAGGGTCGTGAAGAGGCCTCTTTGCAGGGCCAGGGAGATCGTGGCTGCCAGCGCGGTTTCCGGGTCGATGCCGGACGCGTCGACTGCTGCCCCGAGGGTCCGGCCGTTTTGCAGGGCTTCCAGAAGGCCCGCCGCGCCGGGTGGCAGCGCGTCGACGACCGGGTCATAGGCCGGGCGAGAGATAAGCACATCCTGCGCCGCTTTGCCCGGTTTCGGGCCGCCGCGCTGTAGCTGCCAGATGTCATAGAGCGGATAGGGCGAGCGGATGATCTGCGTGGCCGGCGCCAGCCGGAGCCGTGCGCCCATGAGGGCCTCGGGCGGGATGTTTAGCGCCTCGTGGGGGAGAGCGGTAGCGTCTTCGGCGTGGTAGGCGTGGCGCATGGCGAGATCGAGGCGGGCCGCATCGGGCAGGTAGGGCAGGTGAGCGACCGGATCGAAGCCGCGCAAAAACTCGGGCATCTCTGCGCCGTAGAACATCATAAGCGGGGATGACGGGGGGTGCTGACGCAGAAAAACGCCGGCCATGGCGCGAAAGAAAGCGTCACCCACGAGGCCATGGATCGTGGGGAAGGCGGTCACGAGCGCCTCGGTCAGGCTGACGGCCACGTTGTTGCGGTAGACGTCAAATCGCTTTCCGGCGGCGCGGCCCTGGCCATCGGTAAGGCCCGCGGGCACGGGCCGCTCTGAGCCGAGGATAGCCTCGGTCAGGTCGAGCTGCGTGGTCACGCCACCACCGCAAGGGCCGCATCGGCGCGCTCAGCCTCGGCGCGGAGTGTGGGCCAATCGGGGACGTCGGTGTCCCATTCGATGAGCGTGGGCCGCGGGCCAGAGCGGGCGAGCGTGTAGTCGTAAAGCGCCCAGACCGGGTCCACGACTTCGCGCCCGTGACTATCGATCAAAAGCGGCGCGCCGTGCTCGTCTTCGTCCTCGTCATGGCCGCCGAGATGGATTTCGCCAACCTTTTCCACCGGGAACGCATCGATATAGGCGCGTGGGTTGAGCTTGAGGTTTGTCGCGGAGACAAAGACGTTATTGACGTCGAGCAGAAGCCCGCAGCCCGAGGCCTCTGTCACGCGATAGAGAAACTCGGTTTCCGCCATGGTGCTCTCATCGAACCACAAATAGCTCGATGGATTCTCAAGGAGCATCCGGCGGCCGATATGGTCCTGGAGCTCTTTGATGTGGTCGCTCACCCGCGCCACCGTGGCCTCGGTGTACGGGAGCGGGAGAAGATCGTTGAGAAACGCGCTTTCATGGGTCGACCAGGCGAGGTGCTCGGAAAAGCTCGCGGGCTTGACCCGGTCGCAGAGCGCGCGAAGCCGCGCCAGATGCTCGCGGTCGAGCGGTCCCTCGCCGCCGATGGAGAGCCCCACCCCGTGGACAGACAGGGGGAACCGCTTTGCCAGAAAATCAAGCTGGGCAAGCGGCCTGCCGCCTTGCCCCATGTAGTTTTCCGCATGGATTTCGAGCCAACCGACCGGGCCCGGCGCGACGAGGATGTCGGAATAATGCTGGGCCTTATAACCGACGCCAGGTGTGTCTGGCAGCTGGTAAAATGAGCTATCGAGCATGGCGACTTCCCCGCTTCTTTGTTCCGAAAATACTCCCGCCGGAGGCAACCCAGCGGTGCCCCCGGCGGGAAGGTCAGGCCTTATGCGGGCAGGTCGCGCTCGAGTGCCTCAAGCGAGCCCATGCGCGCCATGCCGTCGGCTGCGGCGGGGACCTCGACATCGGCACAGGTGCCAGCGGCCACAAAGGTCCAGGCGTTGCCCTGGTAGTCGACCGTGGACGTGCCGGCGCAGGTCGTGCCTGGGCCCGCCGCGCAGTCATTTTCGCCTGCGAGCGAAATGCCAAAGCACTTCTCCTGAGCTTGCGCCTGGGCAGGGGCGCTCAGCGAGCTCACGAGGCCAGCAGCGATGGCGCCTGCAACGGCAAGGGTCTTTTTGGTGTTGGACATGGGGTCTCTTCCTCTGAACGATGGTTGTGCACCGTGGTGTGCGAAGAAAGAGATGGCGGAGCGAGGCGCTCACAGGCCAGTCACAGGGGCGTGGGGCACGCGTGCGTGAAGACACGTTATGAGCAGGGCACGGAAAACAAAGGACTTTCCGGCCGCTGTAACGGAGCGGGCGGGGTTCCCCGACAGGAAGCGTAACAAATTGCCCCGGATGCGGTGGCGCGGCGCAGCCGCGCTACCAGCGGTTCAAGCCAGCGTCAGCTGGCGCAGAAGGGAGGCGGGCGGGCCCGCTCTGAGAATCAGCGCAGGTCTGGCGGTGTCGCTTCGGCCTTGAGCTCGGTGACAACGTCCTCGAGCGTCACGGTGCGGGTCTGTTTCTCGCCGAGGCGGCGCAGCGACACGGTGCGCTCGTCGACCTCGCGCATGCCGATGGCGAGGATCACCGGGACCTTGCCGACGGAGTGCTCGCGGACCTTGTAATTGATCTTTTCATTGCGCACGTCGGCTTCCGCGCGGATGCCCGCGGCTCTGAGCTCTGCCACTACTTCATGCACGAAGTCATCGGCGTCTGAGACAATGGCCGCAACGACGACCTGGCGCGGGGCCAGCCAGAAGGGCAGCTTGCCGGCATGTTCTTCGATCAGGATGCCAATGAAGCGTTCGAAGGAGCCCAAGGTCGCGCGGTGGAGCATGACGGGGACATGCCTTTCCCCGTCCGCGCCAATGTAGCTGGCGCCAAGGCGTTCGGGCATGTTCGTGTCAACTTGCAACGTCCCGCACTGCCAGTTGCGCCCGATGGCGTCGGTCAGCGTGAATTCAAGCTTCGGCCCGTAGAAGGCGCCTTCCCCGGGGAGCAGATCGAAGTCGTAGCCTGCTGCGTTACACGCATCGCCGAGCGACTTTTCCAGGATGTCCCAAGTCGCATCACTGCCAATCCGCTTTTCGGGCCGCGTGGAAAGCTTCACCGTCCAGTCATCGAAGCCAAGATCGGCGTAAACCTTGGCAAGGAGGGCAATGAACTTCTTCGACTCGGATTCAATCTGATCCATGGTGCAGAAGATGTGCCCGTCATCCTGGGTAAAGCCGCGCACGCGCATGATCCCGTGCAGAGCCCCGGACGGCTCGTATCGGTGGCAGGAGCCGAACTCGCAAAAACGCATGGGCAATTCGCGGTAGGACTTCATCCCGTGATTGAAGACCTGCACGTGGCCGGGGCAGTTCATCGGCTTGAGCGCATTGATGCGTGGCCCGGGCGCGCCGGGCAGTCGATCCTGACCGCGAGAATTGTGGCCCCCGCCGTCGCCTTCATCGACCTCAACGAGGAACATGTTTTCCTGGTACTTTTCCCAATGTCCCGATGCTTCCCAAAGGGCGCGGTCGATCACCTCGGGCGTATTGACCTCCTGATAGCCGTCGCGCGACTGCATCCGGCGCATGTAGTCGAGGAGGGTGGTGTAAATGGCCCATCCATTCGGGTGCCAGAAGATTTGACCGCGCGCCTCTTCCTGAATGTGGAAGAGGTTCATGTCGCGGCCGAGTTTGCGGTGATCACGCTTTTCGGCTTCTTCGAGAAACGTCAGGTGCTTTTTCAGCTCATCGCGATTGAGGAAGCCCACGCCGTAGATGCGCTGGAGCTGCTCGCGATTGCTGTCGCCGCGCCAATAGGCGCCGGCCACCGACATGAGCTTGAAGGCGTCGGCGGGGATTTGGCCGGTATGCTGGAGGTGGGGCCCGCGGCAGAGGTCCTGCCAGTCGCCGTGCCAATACATGCGCAGCGGCTCATCGCCCGGGATGGCGTCGATCAGCTCCACTTTGAAAGGCTCGCCGGCATCTTTGTAGTGCTGCACGGCGCGGTCACGGTCCCAGACCTCGGTGCGCACGGGGTCGCGAAGATTGATGATCTCCTTCATCTTTTGTTCGATGAGGCCGAGGTCTTCGGGGGTGAAGGGATCCTCGCGATCAAAGTCGTAGTACCAGCCGTTATCGATCACCGGGCCGATGGTGACTTTCACGTCGGGCCAGATTTCTTGGACCGCGCGGGCCATGACGTGGGCGAGGTCATGGCGCACGAGTTCTTCGGCCTGTGGCCGGTCTTTCAGCGTGTGAATCGCGATTGAGGCATCGCCCATGATCGGCCATTGCAGATCAAAGTGTTGGTCGTTGACGGTGGCGCTGATGGCCTTTTTCGCAAGGGAATTGGCAATGTTCGCGGCTACCTCGCCGGGGGTAATGCCCTCGGGATAGCTGCGTTGATTGCCGTCAGGAAGAGTAAGGGTAATGTCGGCCATTATTGGCTCCCTCGTCGGTCTGGCGCCCACGGAACGCCCGGTTGCGGGTTATGTGTCTGCGCCGTTTGGCGGGTTTAGCGCGTTAGGTCAACGCTTGCTTTTAGGGCCGGGTCGGGATTGCCTCCGGCGGGAGGTATTTTTGGAAAGATGAAGGGGTGGGCATGGGAGAGTTTGAACCGAGATCGGCGCGGTTTGAGGAGCGGGTTCGGGAATCCTTTGCGGCGCAGATTATGGCCGAGAGTTTGGGGCTGGAGCTTGCCCTTGTTGAGCCGGGGCACGTGGTTATCGAGATGGCTTTTAACCCGTCTTTTGTGCAGCAGCACGGGTTTCACCATGCGGGCGTGACGACGACGGGGATGGATAGTGCCTGCGGCTACGCGGCCTATTCGCTCATGGAGGAGGATGCCGAGGTGCTGACCGTAGAATTCAAGACATCGCTTCTCGCCCCGGCAGCAGGCGAGCGGTTTCGGTTTGAAGGTCGTGTGGTGAAGCCTGGGCGGACGCTCATGTTTACCGAGGGGCGCGCGGAGGCTGATGGGAAGCTCATTGCGACCATGTCGGCCACGATGATGGCCGTGCGGGGGCTCAGGCCGGAGAAGGGCTGAGCCTGCGCGAGGCTTGCAGGTTGGCGAGCGCGGCAACCATGACGACGGCCGCGGCGAGGCCGAGGGCGGGGTAGCCGAGGCTTGCAATGGTTGCCGCTCCGAGGCCGGAGCCCAGGGCGGACCCCAAATAAATCGCCGATGCATTAAGCGCGAGGGCTACCGGTGCCTGTGAGCCGCACAGCTCCACGAGCCTGAGTTGCTGGGCCGCGCCGAAGCTATGGCAGATCACCGAGAGCATGAGCGTCCACCCGAAGATGAGAGCCACGGGCATTGGCAAGAAGGAATAGAAAGGCAGCGCGCCGACCTGGAGCAGGGTGAGGACGACGAGCGTTTGGCCCGCACCAAACCGGTCCGCCAAGGCGCCGCCGAGGAAGTTGCCGATCACCGCGCCGATCCCGAAGGTGAAGAGGATGAGCGATATCTCATCGCGCCCGAAGCCCATGGATCGGCTCAGGAGCGGAGCCATATAGGTGTAGAGCAGGAAGATCGCTGAGAGGAATGTCGCTGTGAACGCGATGGCGAGCATCATGCGCCCGTCTCGGAGGACCGCGCCGAGATCTCCCAGGCTCGAGGCCTGAAAGGAGAGCCCCCTCGGGATTTTCGACCAGGCGAGGAGGATGACGCACGCGGCCAGAGCGACGACGGTGAGGAGCGCCATGCGCCAGCCGAATGTATAGGCGATCCAGGATCCCGCGGGGATGCCCAGCGCCTGCGAGAGCGTGATGCCAAGGAGAACCGAAGCGAGCGCTTTGGCGCGATGCTCTGGCGGGGCCAGCCCCGCGACGATGGCTGCTGTGACCGGCGTGACGATGCCGCCGCCCGCGGCAGCCAGGATGCGGCTCGCGGCCAGCACTTCAAAGTTCGGGGCAAGCGCGCCCAGAAGCGCGGCGAGGGCGAAGAGGCTCAGCCCACCCATCAAAACGCGGCGGCGGCCGATCCGGCCCGTTAAGGCCACGAGGAGAGGGGAGAGTGGCGCGTAGGCCAGGGCGTAGATCGTCAAGAGCGTCCCTGCCGTTCCGGGCGAGACAGCCAAATCATCGGACACGGGTTCGATGATGCCAATGACGATGAAGGCGCCCATGCCGACAACGAAATTGCCCAAAGCTAGCGTGATCAGAAGGGGTCGGGAGAGGGCGGTTGGCGCTGCCATGTGCCTGACGTCGGGCGGGATGCCACTGCGTCAAGCTTTGTGTGCCAATGTATGCCGAAGCCATCGTCTCAAACGCATGAAATCATGAGGAAATTTGTGTTTTCCCAGGGGCGTTTCGCGCCCTATGTTTCCGATAGGAAAGATCGAAAAAGCGACGCCTGGAGGGAGCACAGCGACATGACCGCCTATAACCGCACTTTCGAACTGGGTCTTGAGGATCTCGAGCTCATCGAAGCCTCGCTCTACCGGCGCAAGGCCGAGCTCGCGGCGAAGCGGCTTGAGGCGCTTAGGGAAGATGTCGTGCCGGTGCAGCTGGATGCCGAGATCAGAGAAATCGCGGGGCTCCTCGGGCGGCTGCACAATCAAAAGCAGTTCTACCGCCCGAAGCAGGGTGTCTATGTGAGCGGCTAGCTCAGGCGCAGAATTTCCACCGCAAAGACGACGCAACAGACCCATCCGCCGGTGAAGATGATCGGGCGCAGCGGCAGCTGTCGCTTTACCCAGAGCATGACGCCCGCATGGGCGACCCGAAGCCAGAAAAAGGCTGCCGCGGCCAGGATCGTCGCCGGCGAGCTCACCCCGAGCACATGGGCGAGGATGACGAGGCCGGCAAATGGCATGGCCTGTTCGAGGAGGTTGATATGGGCCCGGTTAGCAAGGCGCGCGGTGCGGCCCATGGACATGTAATCTGCGAGCCCGTTATCGACGGCGTCCCCCGCCGGTGTCGTATTCACCAGGATGATG
>JBCCYG010000026.1:0-15598 GCA_039190145.1 Pseudomonadota bacterium
AGCCGAAGCTATGGAGCGCGAATACAAATCCGCCCGCCGCTACTCCGGCGCGCGTGTGGGCCGCTCAACGAGCCGCTCCACGCGAAAGTCGCGCAGCTTCGGCGAGGACATCACCAATATGGTCGCCAAGGAACTGACCGGTACCACAGGCCGCCGCATCGTTCGGGGCATATTGGGGGGTCTGTTCAAGGGGCGATAAAGGCGCCTAAAGCGCTCGCACCTTCAATTTCGTAATCCGGTTCGCCTCTTTCTCGACCACCTCAAACCGGAACCCGTGGAACGAAAAGACCTGACCAACAGTCGGGATCATCTGCGCCTCGTGGATGACGAGGCCCGCCACGGTGTTCGCTTCTTCATCCGGTAAGGCCCAGTCATGGGCGCGGTTGAGATCGCGAAGGGTCATGGAGCCATCCACTAGGTACTGACCGTCCGCTGTCTGCGCGACTTCGTCTTCTTCCTGGTCGAACTCGTCGGTGATTTCCCCAACAATTTCTTCGAGTATGTCTTCAAGCGTGATCAGACCCTGCAATGAGCCGTATTCATCAACCACCAGCGCGAAATGCGCGCGGCGGCGTAGGAACTCGCGCATCTGGTCGTCGAGCGTCGTCGTCTCCGGCACAAAGTACGGCTCCATCGCCACATCGAGCACGTCGAATTCGGCGATGTCCTTGCGCACGAGCTTATCCATGGCCCGTGCGAGGTCCTTGGCGTGAATGATGCCCACGATGTTTTCGCTCTCATCTCGGTAGAGCGGCAGCCGGGTATGACGGCTTTGAAGTGCCGTGGACAGTATCTCCCCTGCAGGAAGCGAGACATCGATCATCTCGATGGCTGATCGGTGGAGCATGATCTCCTCCACCGTGCGTTCGCTGAGGTCGAGCGCACCCAGAATACGATCGCGGTCTTCCTTCTCAACGACGCCCTCCTGATGGCCAAGCGTCAGTGCGCCCGCGATCTCCTCGCGCACCGCGAGCACGTTTGTGCCCGGGTCGATACGGACGCCAAAGACGCGCAAGACACCCCGGACGAGGAGGCGCACCGCACGCACCACGGGCGAAAAGATGGTGACCACCACGCTGATGGGCCGCGCCACGGCGGCCGCGGCCGTCTCCGAATTGGTGATCGCGTAGGTCTTGGGCAGCACTTCGGCAAAAATCAGCACAAGCAGCGTCATCACCAACGTTGCCAGCGCTACGCCGCTTTCCCCAAAGGCGCGGGTAAAGAGCGCTGTCGCCAGAGACGTGGCAAGGATGTTGACGAGGTTGTTGCCGAGCAGCACCGAGCCGATCAGGCGCTCACTATCCTCGGTGATCTTGAGCGCCTTTGCCGCCCCGCGGGAGCCTTTATCGGCCTGCGCGCGCAGCTTACCCCGCGACGCCGCCGTCAGCGCGGTCTCCGATCCAGAAAAGAAGCCCGACATCACGAGCAAAAGAAGGATGGCCCCGGCAGTGATCCAGAAAGCGCTGTCCAGCATGGGCGTTGGGTCAGTCATGGCGCGGATATGCAGCGCGCCGTGAGTTCTTACAAGGCCCGCGCGGGCCTTTGCCGGTCACCGACCGCTCTTGGCGAGTGGGTGGTGGTCTAGCACGAGGTCTTTCAGGCGTTCCTCGAGGACGTGGGTATAGATCTCTGTCGTGCCGATATCCGCATGGCCGAGCAGGGTTTGAATCGACCTAAGATCAGCGCCGTTTGCAAGGAGATGGGTCGCAAATGCGTGGCGCAGTGTGTGAGGTGTTACCTTGGCTGGGCTGACGCCCGCCGCGACAGCCAAATCCTTTATATGAGCATAGAACGCATGCCGCGTGAGATGTCCCGCCTTCGACCGAGACGGAAAGAGATGTTTGGGCGCGGGGCCGTCTTGCGCGTCAAGATGGTCGATCCAGGCAGCCAGCGCCTCCCGCGCCGGAGGCGAGAGCGGCACCATGCGCTCTTTGTTTCCCTTACCTCGGATGAGGATCATGCGGGGATCACCACGTGCTGCAGTCAGGGGTAGCGAAACCAGCTCGCTTACGCGCATCCCTGTGGCGTAGAGAAGCTCCATAAGGCAGATCGAGCGCAGGCGCGCTTCTTCAGTCTTGCCCATCGTGCGCGCAGCCAAAAGAAGCGCCTCAACCTCTTCGACCAAAAGCGTCTTGGGCAGTCGCGTGTCACGACCCGGGCCTGCTATCTGGATCGCGGGGTTGTCATCACGCCAACCTTCTTCAAAAGCAAAGCGGTAAAGCTGCTTGATCGATGAAAGTCTCCGCGCGCGGGTGGATTTCGCTAGTCCCTGCGCCTCACAGTGGATGAGATATGCCTCGACATCGCCTTTCTGCGCGATCGAGAAGGAAAGCCCTTGCTTTGCTAACCAGTCGCTGACGTCTTTGAGATCTCGAGCGTAGGCAGCCAGCGTGTTAGGGGAGGCTCCTAACTCGGCCGCCTGCGCATCGATGAATGCCTCTATGGCACTGCCATCCCTCATCAAGCTAACAGGAGCGTCAAGGCTGCCTGCCGTGCGGTGCTTTCGAGGCCCAAAGAGCGAAGGGTAGCGAGAGCGTCGGGTAGCCGTACAAGGTCTCCCGACCGGGCTTTCTCGATATCCACCAAAGCGGTCAAGATTCGTGTCCCCAGAGAGCCAACCTCAAGCGGTGCTTGCGAGGTAAACCCGCGTTTGAGGGCGTCTTCGAGGGGCGTGCGTGTCGGCGTGCCGATAGACACTACACCCTGCGCGAGAGCAAGGGCCAGAGGTTCTGCTGAAACCACCTCTTCGTAGCGATTTGAAAGGAGAAGGAGCCGCTCTGTGCCTTCCACCTCGGTGGAAAGGCCCGCAAGACGGTCTGCAAACATCTCAGCCAACGCGCTTTCCAACCCAACTGCAGCCATTGACGAAGATGCAGCCGTAAGCGCTCGTGAGATCCCGCCTCGGTCTTCAGATAGAAGTGCTTCGTCTAAATCCTGAACCGCTTTAGCCCTGTCCCATGCGCCGCCCGAGGCAGCCGGGACGCGCGCGGTGTATAGTCCAAAGAGCTGATTTGGGCTCACGCCTCCTGACCTTGCCAGTCGCTCGGCTGCATCCAGCTGTGCTTTCCAACCCTTATTGGGTTCAAGGCCTGTCAAGGCGTAGTCACGGGACAGATTGCTTGTCGATATGGGCGCGCCAACAGCCTCGGTTAAACGGAAGAGCAGCGGTGTAACGCGCGATTGATCTAGAGTTGGGGCGCCGGCATCCGCGAGCTCTGGCTCCAAAAACTGCTCCAGTAGGATCGACGTAGTCGCGTCCAGGTCGCCCAGCGCTTGCCCCGACCGCAGCGCTACAGCCGCAGCGTTCCAGTCTCCGCCGCGCGCCAAACAAAAGATGCGCAAAGCAAGATCGTCTGACAATGACGGTTCAGAAGCTAACCGTTTGCAAGCCTGACCTTCCATGCCCGCGAGCAATGTGAGGTCAGCGTACTGCGCAAATAGCGCGGGGCTCATGGAGCCTGGTTCGCCAGCCGCTTCTTCAACAAGAGAAATGGCTTCAGCAACGGCCCCCAAATCTCTTAAGATGAGCACGCGATCCAGCAAAAAAGAACCGAGATCGTCAGCCCGAGGCGGCGCGGCAGATGCCAAGAGAAGCCGCATCCGAAGTGCGGATACCGGAGCGATGGACTCGACCGGCAGCTGCCGGAAAGCAGCCAAGACCTCTCTTCCCTCGGCGCCTTGCCATAGAGTTTGCGGCAAACCGCTTAGAGCAGTTGGAAGCACACCAAGCGCAAGCCCACCGTCTAGTGGGGCGGTATCGATTGAAGGGGCCTCGACACTACCTGCGGTTGGCTCTTCAAGCGACAGACCTGGAAGAACGATGGCTTCTTCTCGGGGCTGTTCATTTAGCCAGTCGATGGCGGATAGTGGCGCTTTAGGGTCTGCCTCGGTTGCGGCAGCCGCAGATGCGAGACATGAGATCAGGGCACCAAGGCAACTATGTCTAAAGGTCCAACTCAACTGGTACTGTCACGGTCTCTCTGGGAGGCATAAAGTCTGCCCCAACGATGGGCCCTAGGTAAGCATAAGCTATCAGTCCAATCCCAGACAAAACAATCATATATATCAGGAGTTTGAGTATTCGCCCCATTGTTCCCGGTTCGGTTTGCCGACTTTTTCTGCCTGGCTAGCAAAAGCTATGCCTTAGGTTGTTTATATATGGCCTTCAGGAGAGATACAGGCCATTCAATCGCACGGCTGTAACAATAAGCGGGCCTTGGCCGAGAAGTCGCGGGTCATTCAAGACGAAAGATAGGGCGTGGCATCACGAGTTACCCATTCGAAAAGGCTGGAAAAAACCGTCGTCCTCATCGGTATGATGGGTGCTGGTAAGACGGCCGTTGGCAAGGCCCTTGCAAATCTGCTCGACGCGCCCTTTCGCGATTCCGACACGGCCGTCGAAGAGGCAGCGAATATGACGATAGCGGAAATCTTTGAACGCGACGGCGAAGCCTTCTTTCGCGATCGAGAGGCCGAGATCGTAGCTAGGCTCATGAACGCGCGGCCGGCAGGGATCCTCTCCACAGGAGGCGGAGCCTTCCTTAATCCGGCAACCCGCGATGCGATCTCACATGCAGGCGTTGCCGTGTGGCTCAAAGCGGACCTTGATCTCCTCTGGGAGCGTGTCCGCCACAAGGATACAAGACCGCTTTTGCGGACAGTTGAACCTCGTGCGACGCTTGCTAAGCTTATGGAAGATCGAGAGCCCGCATATGCACATGCTGGCATGACTGTGGAGGCTGAAGCTGACCTAAGCATCGCCCAAATGGCCTCAAAGGTCCTCTCCGCGCTAGAGGCTGAGCGACCTGACATTTTGGAGAAGAGCCGTGTCTGAAACTGTCCATGTCTCGTTGGGCTCGCGCGCATATGATGTCATCGTTGGTCAGGGCCTGGTGCTGGAGGCTGGCGCGCATCTTGCGCCACTTTTGGCACGCCCGAAAGTTGCGATCGTCACCGATGATCATGTAGCAGAGCAGCACCTCAAGCCCCTGCTAGCCGCTTTAGCTGCAGAGCAGATTGAGGCCTCTTCCCTCACGCTTACGCCGGGCGAGGGGACGAAGTCTTGGGGGCCACTCTCAAAAACGGTCGAGTGGCTTCTGGCGGAAAAGATCGAGAGGCGGGATGTGGTCATTGCCTTGGGCGGCGGGGTCATCGGCGATCTGGTGGGTTTTGCTGCCGCAATCCTGAGGCGGGGCGTCCGCTTTGTCCAAATCCCAACATCGCTTCTCGCCCAGGTCGATAGCTCTGTCGGTGGAAAGACAGGGATCAATGCGCCCCAGGGCAAAAACTTAGTCGGTGCGTTCCACCAACCCTCGCTCGTGCTGGCAGATATCGATGTATTGGCGTCTCTTCCCAAGCGGGATTTCTTAGCTGGTTACGGAGAGGTGGTTAAATACGGTTTGCTCGGCGATGCCACGTTCTTTGAGTGGTTGGAGAAAAACGGCCCGCGTCTTGCCGAAGGCGATGCAGACGCAAGGGTATACGCAGTGAAGCGATCCGTTGAGATGAAGGCAGACATCGTCGCGCGCGATGAAACAGAGCAGGGCGAACGCGCGCTCCTTAATCTTGGTCACACGTTTTGCCACGCTTTGGAGACGGCCACAGGCTATTCGTACCGCTTGCTCCACGGTGAAGGCGTTGCCATCGGGTGCGGGCTTGCCGCGGATCTGTCGGCCAAGCTCGGCCTGGCTCCTCAAGAGGACCCTAGCCGCATCAGCGCGCATCTGGCCGCCATGGGAATGAAGCAAAGCCTCAGAGATATCCCCGGCCAACTACCAAGCTCCAAAGAGCTCCTTAACCTCATGGGCCAGGACAAAAAGGTGATAGACGGCACGCTTCGCTTCATTTTGATGCGCGGCATCGGCGAGGCCTTTCTGACTTCAGATGTCCCGCCTGAAGAGGTGCTCGGCGTGCTCGACGCAGCCCGCTAGAACGGGATCTCGTCGTCGAGGTCTGCCGCCGGGGCAGGGGCGCTGTAGCCACCACCGCCGCCCGAGCGTTGGTCGCTCATATAGCCCCCTCCGCCGCCACCGCCGCCGAAGTTCCCTCCTCCGCCTTCAGAGCGACCGTCCAGCATGGTTAGGTTGCCGGCGTAGTTTCGGAGCACGACCTCCGTCGTGTAGCGGTCCTGACCGGACTGGTCTTGCCATTTTCGCGTTTCAAGCTGGCCTTCCAGGTACACCTTAGAGCCCTTGCGGAGATACTGCTCTGCGATGCGCACGAGACCTTCGTTAAAGATCGCAACCCGGTGCCATTCGGTCTTTTCACGCCGCTCACCCGTGTTGCGATCCTTCCAGTTCTCAGAGGTCGCGATGCTCAGATTGCACACTTTTCCGCCGTTCTGAAAGTTGCGTACCTCGGGGTCCTGGCCCAGATTTCCAATCAGAATTACTTTGTTTACCGATCCCGCCATCGGAACCCCCTCGAATCTTATTTAGATTTGCCCTATCACGTTCATAGTGGGGTTAACGGCCGGTGAATGTCCATTATGAGTGGCATGGTTTGTCTGGCTCGCGATTTGTTGCGTGGGGAAGGATTTTAGCATGAAGGCAGGCGTAATTTCTGCGCTAGTTCTGGTGTTGGCGGTGCCCGCTTCTGCGCAAGAAACAACATCGACCAAGTCACGGTCTTCCTTGTTCAAGAACCAACTTGATGTCCTCGATAACCGCGCGGCGCAACAGTACTCGAGTTCAGTGCGCTTGCAGCCTCAGCCCTTTCAAGTTCCGTCGCTTGCGAATGTGCCGCGATACGATGGCAGGTATAATGGTCCTTACCTCAACATCGCTCGCCGCGTCGCACGACAGAACGGTATTCCCGAAGACCTTTTCCTGAGACTTGTGCAGCAGGAAAGCGGCTGGAACCCAAAGGCGCGATCGCACAAAGGCGCATATGGGCTAGCGCAGCTCATGCCCGCCACAGCGCGTTACCTGCGCGTAGATCCGACTGACCCGCAGCAGAATCTTGAAGGCGGAGCACGCTATCTCGCGGAGCAGTACCGAAAGTTCGGGTCCTGGCGCCTTGCCCTCGCCGCCTACAATGCGGGCCCGCATAGGGTGGAGCAGTATGGCGGCGTTCCACCCTTCAAAGAAACGCAGAATTACGTCCGCATCATTCTCGGGCGCTAGCTGAGCAAGGATCTAACGCGACAAGGGCGGGTCTTAGAACCCGCCCTTTCCGTGTGATCCACCTGATGGATTAGTCTTTTAGGCTTTCTTCTCTCAAGCCGTCAGCCAACAGGTTCAGGCCCAGCACGAGCGTCACTAGCGCTACGGCGGGCACGATGGCTGGGTGGGGGAATGCTGATAGCAAACGGCGGCCGGCATTGATTGTCGTACCCCAGTCAGGGCTCTCCGGCGGAAGGCCCAGGCCAAAGAAGCCGAGCGTTCCAAGAAGGATTGTTGTGTATCCAATCCGCAGGCAGAAATCGACAATGAGCGGCCCGCGCGCATTGGGCAGGATCTCCCAAAGCATGATGTACCATGGGCCTTCACCGCGCGTCGTGGCCGCTGCCACATAGTCCCGCGTCTGAATATCAAGCACTAGCCCCCGCACGATCCGAAAGACTGTGGGCGAATTCACAAAAACGACCGAGACGAAAACGATGAGGATGCCGCCGGGGATGTCAAAGAGATCAAGCGCCCCCATGAAATCTATGGGCGTATTGAACTGAGAGATCAGCGACAGATAGAGCCAGCCGCCAATGATCAGCGTCCCCGCGATCAGTATGTTCCGTTTTTGCGGCGTCGTGAAATACCTCGAGTTAAACAGAACGATCAGGAAGACGATGGGAAACAGGAAGAGCACCATCGCCATGTAACTCGGCAAGCCTGTCGCCACGATCTCCGGCGTCACCAGAAGGTAGAAAAGCAGGATGACAGGGAAGGCGAGAATGAGATTCGCCGCAAAGCTCAGGATCGTATCGAAAATCCCACCGAAATAGCCGGCAGGGAGGCCCAAAGTGATCCCCACCATAAAAGCAAAAAGCGTGGCCAGCGGCGCGATGGTGATTACGATCTGGCTGCCCGCCACCATGCGGCTAAAGACATCGCGCGCAAGGTTGTCACCGCCAAGGAGGTAATGGGTATACATGCCCTCATCGCCCGAGAAGGGTGATCCCGGCGGGTCATTCTTCATCGCGACTTCCTGCATCAGCGGATCAAAGGTCATGATCAGCGGCGCAAAGATCGCCGTGAAAACCCAAAAGAGCACGAGCCCAAGGCCCACCATGCCAATGGGGCTATCAAAAAGCTTACCGTAAAGGCCGAGGCGCTTCTTGTAGCGCGAAGACACCACGAAGGTCACAATGAGCGCGATCCAGACGGGTAAGAACCGCGCACCGATCTCGCCGATGATCCCCGCGATGCCATAGGGCCCCACGATCGCGGCTATCATGTAGACTGCCACAATCGCGATGATCCCCAGTGCGGAGAAGAGAAGCGCCATCGCAGCGTAGTCGCCAGGCGTTTTTTGGAGAGCGAGTAGTCCTGATCGGTTCGTCGTCACAAAAATCGGCGAGACGACCTGCAGGATGAATGACAGCGCTGCCACCACTGCGAGGGCGTAGATGAGGGGGTTGAGATACGCTCCGAGGGAGCCGGTCCAGGTAAGTGCTTCCATGGGTCCTCTCCCTTATGCCACGCGGATGCGCGGATTTAGATAAACGTATCCGATGTCGGATATGAGCTGGGTTACCAGCACGACGACCACCGCCACGACCGAACAGGCGAGCAAAAGGTCAATGTCGTTGTTCCCCGCCGCTTGCACCAAGAGCCAGCCAAAGCCCTTGTAGTTAAAAAGCGTCTCCACGATGACGACGCCATTCAAGAGCCACGGGAACTGGAGCATGATCACAGTAAACGGCGCGATAAGCGCGTTCCGAAGCGCATGCTTGATGACGATGTTTCGGAAACTCACGCCTTTGAGCCGCGCCGTTCGGATGTATTGGGCCGTCATAACCTCCGCCATGGAGGCGCGCGTCATCCGAGCGATGTAGCCCAAGCCATAAAGCGCGATGGTGATGACCGGTAGGAGAAAGTTCTCGATATTCGCGCTTTCCATGGCGCTCGTGGCTGAGCCTTTAAAGATCCGCCCGAAGCCCGCAGAACTCGCAAAAAGCGCGATAAAGATAACGCCGGAGACGTATTCCGGTGTCGCCGTGAACGCGATAGAGGTTGTCGAGAGCGTGCGGTCCGTGCGCGAGCCTTCTCGCATCCCGGCAAGGACGCCCACGATTAGCGAGCCGGGGACCATGACGATCATCACCCAGAGCATCAGAAACCCGGTGAGACTTAATCGCTCAAAGGTTATGCCGCCGACATCGTCTTTAAAGACCGTAGAAAAGCCCCAGTTGCCTTGGAGCACGCCGCAATATTCAGGGGTATCCTCGGGCTCCACCCCCGGGCGCACGCAGCGACCGACGAGGCGGCCATCCTCCATCTCTGTCACATAGCCAGGTAAAACACCGGCCCACTCGAGATACTTCACCGGCATCGGCTGCAAGTAGCCCCGTGGCTCAAGCCAACTCTGCACCTCGGCTTCCGTCATCCGGAAATTGCCCTGCGTCTTGGCGAGCTTTTCCAGGTTCGGATAAAGGTTTGTCAGGAAGAAAACGATGTAAGTCAGGCAGATCGCGGTGAGTAGCATCACGCCGATACGCCGGAGGATAAAAGTCGCCATTATGGCCCCTGTTGGCTATGGCGCTCCCAGTGCGCGCCCTTCGCATAGAAGAAGGGCCGCGAGATTTCTCGCGGCCCTTTGTTTTGTTGCCTTAGGCGGCAAAGCCCCACTTATAGACCTGGGGCAAATACGCGATGTGCATATCCACGCCCACAAGGCCCTCCACGTGGTGGCGCGTGATCGTGCGCCAATAGGGCTGAATGGTGACACCCTCATCGATCATGATCGCCTGAAGCTTGCCCATTACTACGCGGCGCGCATCGGCATCCGCGATGGAGTTGGCTTCAGCCAAGAGCGTGTCGAACTCCTCGTTGGAGAAGCCGGACTCGTTCCAGGCCTCACCGGAACGGTAGGCTAGTCCAAGCACCTGAGTGCCGAGCGGGCGATGGTTCCAGTTCGTGGACGAGAATGGGTACTTCGCCCAGTCGTTCCAGAAGGTGGAGCCAGGAAGCACGGTACGCTTCACCGGGATGCCCGCATCACGGAGCTGAGCAGCTACCGCGTCCGTGGTAGACTTGCGCCACTCGTCGTCAATGGAGATGAGCTCATGCTCAAAGTCGGCCATGCCGGCTTCTTCCATCAGCGCCTTCGCTTTGGCCGGATCAAACGGGATGCGCGTCACGGACGGGTCCCATTCCGGGTGTACCGGGCCGACGTGGCTATTGTCAGCGGGGATACCGTTGCCGGCTACACCAAGCTCGAGACAAACCGCATTATCGACAGCCATTGCGATGGCCTGGCGAACGCGCTTGTCGGCATAAGGCGTCATGCCGTCCACCTCAGCGACCTGGTTGGGCCGGATGCAGATGGTGGAGCCGGAGACCACATCAGACTGCACGAGGCCAAGACCGGTAAAGAGGTCCACGAATTCCCCGGAAGTCTCCCAGTTCATGTCGATCTCTTCGGACTCGAAGGCTGCAAGCCAAGAAGATGGATCCTGTCCGTAATCGATGAACTCGATGCGGTCGAGGTAGGCACCCTTACCGGCTTCGTAGCCCCACCACTCATGGCCTTCGTTTCTTACGACAACGCCCTTAACACCAACCTCGAAGGTCTCTGGCATGTAGGGGCCAGTGCCCACGGCGGTGCCCATCATGTCGTCGGGATTGTGCGAGGAGTGCACGATAGCCGCCGGGTAGTCAGCCATGCCCGGGATCAGCGTGATGTCTGGGTTTGGCAGGTTCAGAACGACAGTGTGGCTGTCGACTACTTCAATTGCACCTTCAAGCGCGCGGTTTGTCTCCGGGTCAACAAGGGTGCCAAACCGGGCAGCCATCGAGTTACCTTCGACATCGGCCTCACACCAGAGCGCGATGTTGCGGGCTACGTCCTCAGCGGTGAAATCTTCGCCGTTGTTCCACTTAACGCCCTTGCGGACGTTGAGCGTGTACTGCGTGGCGTCTTCATTTGCTTCCCAGGACTCCAGCAGCATAGGCTCAAAGGAGCCGTCGGAATTGTACTCCACGAGGTACTCAAGCCAGCCCGCCGTGTAGGTCGCGATTTGGGTCCAGTCATATGTACGCGGGTCTTTGAGCGCGCGCACTTCCATTTCCATGCGGAGCGTGCCGCCTTGCTGAGCGTGTGCTGCCGCTTTTGCCCGGGTTGCCCCGATCATGGCATACGCCGCGCCGGAGGCCACACCCAAAGCAGTCGTACGCGCCAGGAACTCACGGCGATCCATCCGACCTGCCTTATGTTCCTCAGCGTACATCACCGCTGCGGGATGCACCTTGGTGTTCATCTGCGTCATCTTTTTCTCCCTGTGACACATCTTAATTTTTCAAAGGAGTATTGTCGTCGCCACGCATCAGCTGCGGCTAAGTTATCCCGACGCATCTCCCCTTGCGCGGCTGTATTCGGCAACATTACGAGGCTGCCGTCAACGCTTGCTTTCGGCCATTCATATAACTTTTGCGACACGCACGCCCATTAGCGACACCTAGCACATAAGTCAGGCAACCGATAATTTATTGGCCTGCGCGAAAGGCAGTTGGCGTTTTACCGGTGCTTTTCTGAAAGGCTCGAGTGAAGTACGCCGCCGACGAATAGCCTAGTCCTTCGGCGATGCGCCGCACTGGCAGGGACGTACGAGCTAGTAGGTCCTTGGCGTCGTACATCACTCGATCGTTTAAAAGGGCGTGCGCGGTTCTTCCGGTTGCTTCAAGACATACCCGGCTAAGATGCGTCGGCGTGACGCCGAGTTCTTTGGCCATATCGGTCACATTCGCCCCGGTGGCATACCGTGTTTCCAGGAGCGTGACGTACCGTGTTGCCAAACGCTCAGCCCCCCGGTTCTTATCCGCCAGTACGTTGTTCCGGCGCTCCAACCAAACGCCTATGATGCCGGCATGGTAACGACACGCGCGATCTCGGCCTGGTCGATCAGTGACGGAAACTTCGCGCTGCATGGCTTCAAAATGCGCGACCCAATCCGCATGAAGGTTGAGCTCTGACAAGCGCACCGCGATTGGCTCTGCAGGAAGCTCTAGGGCAGGGTGGTCTTCAATCACCATTACTTGCCCGTAGGTACCAGAATTAAGGTCAAAGAGATGAGGCGTTCCCGCAGGGAGAAAGACGACTAAACCGGGACCAAAGCCCAGCCTCTTGCCCCCGATGAGAACGTTTCCGCGTCCTTTAGTGAACCAGAGCACAAGATGCTGTTCAAAAGCATGCAGCCCTTCTGCGCGCCAAACGCCTTTCGTCGCAAAGCGCGCAAAGGTTGTCACACTGACACCAGGATGGGGTGCTTCCATTGCTTTGCCTCAAAAAGCTATTTTGTCCTACCTTAAGGCCCAATCTCGCCTGCGCGAAGCCGCTAAATGTAGGGTTTGTGCAAGCTGAAACCGCGAGATTTCATTCGGGGAGCTGCGTCCGCACCCATTTTACCATGCGGCGCCGGAACCATGTGCGCTGTCGCTTGGCATATTGGCGCGTGGCGATAATGGCCGCTTCGCGCGCCTCACTCAAGCTCACCTCACCGCGTATATGTGCCACAAGCTCGGGTGCACCGATTGCCTTAGCTGCCGGAAGCGACGGCGACCAAACGGCATCCATCTGTCGAGCTTCTTTCAATGCTCCGGCGGCGAGCATCAGATCAAACCGTTGAGCGATCCGCGCGTTCAGCCAGTTCTTTTCCGCATCGAGCCACAGAGGATGGCACGCGTGTAGTGGAACGAGCGGCGGGGGCGTGTCGTCTTGCCAAGATGCGAGGCCGCGCCCAGTTGAGCGTAAGACCTCCCATGCGCGTTGAACCCGCATACGGTTCCGTCCGTCGATGCGAGCGGACGTCTCAGCATCTAGCTCGGCGAGCATCGCCTCATGACCCTCATGGAGAAGCCGACGGTCGGCTTCTTCTCGGACACTCGCTGGAGTTCCAGGTATCTCTGCAAGGCCTTCTGTGAGGGCACGGAAATAAAGGCCAGTGCCTCCTACAATTATCGGTGCGGGGTCTGCCCCCAAAAATGGGCGTAGGTCGCGTAGCCATTCGCCAACCGAATATGCATGGTCATAGGCCACATGACCGTAGAGCGCGTGCTTCGTCGTTGCCTCGTCTTGTGTGCTGGGGCGCGCGGTCAACACCCGCCAACAGCCATAGACTTGCAACGCGTCGGCGTTGATGATCGTGCGGTCTTGTGCGGCAGCGATACTAAGGGCGAGCGCCGACTTTCCTGATGCTGTGGCACCCGCAATCAACACCGGCTTTCTACGATCGAGGGCATCTATTTTGAGCATATTTTTCGATCGATTACTTAAGCGGGTCCGCGACGTCCAGGATATGCGCCCATCACGTTGAAACCCCCGTGCGTTTCAGTCTATGTGCACCCCAGTTTGAAAGGTGTACCATGCCGACCGACGGATCACAGCCGCGTTTCAAGCGCGTTCTCCTCAAAATATCAGGTGAAGCGCTTATGGGCGACCAGGGCTTTGGCCTTAATCCACCGACGGTTGAGCGCATCGCAAACGAGATTAAAGGGGTCCATGATCTCGGCGTAGAGATTTGCATGGTGATCGGGGGCGGCAACATCTTCCGCGGCCTGCAGGGCTCCGCGCAAGGGATGGAGCGGACAACGGCCGATTACATGGGCATGCTCGCCACCGTCATGAACGCACTCGCAATGCAAAGCGCGCTCGAAGGGCTTAGCATCAACACGCGGGTCATCTCCGCCATCACGATGAACGAGGTCGCCGAGCCCTATATCCGAAGGCGCGCGGTGCGACACTTGGAGAAAAAACGCGTCTGTATTTTCGCAGCCGGGACAGGAAACCCGTACTTCACCACTGATACCGCTGCGACCCTTCGCGCGAACGAGATGAGCTGCGAAGCGATCTTTAAAGGCACTAAGGTGGACGGGGTCTATGACAAAGACCCGATGAAGCACGCAGATGCCAAGCGGTATGAGACAGTTACCTACGACGATGTCCTGCAAAAGCGCCTCGGCGTAATGGATGCATCCGCCATCGCCCTGGCGCGGGACAACAAGCTGCCCATTATCGTTTTCTCGCTCGACGAGCCAGGCGGCTTCCGCGGCATTCTCGCCGGGGAAGGGACATTCACAAAAGTACATTAAAGTCGCTCGGTTTGACTCCAGCAGCGCCGAAAACGTTCTCTTAGTCTTCAGTCACACCCATCGCCGCTCTCGCCGAGTACACGGCAAGGCCAAGGAAGCCGACGTAGCCCGAAAGCTTCGTGAAGTCCTCGAGCCAAAAAGAAAATGGCCCGTGCACGCTAAAGATGTCGAGCAGCAGCGAGAACAGCAGGAAGCCCCCCGCGACATGGGCAGCCGCAATGAACCTAGGCTTCGCGAGCCGCTTCACCTCCCAATAAATGAGCAAGCCAAGGGCGGCGTAGAGCCCGTAAAAGAAGAGCTCTCCAATGCCCAAAATATCAGGCCCGATATATTCGTGCAGCATGGCGCCATCATCAAGGATCATAAGGATCATCAGAATGGATCCGGTCCAAAGCAGCACGCGGTACTGCCGCGGCGCGCCCTTGATCGCAATGGCAAAAAGCGCTGCCGCCGCACCTAAGACGATCAGCCCGACAGTGGAAAAAGCGCCAGCATAGAGAGGAATGTCAAACTGTGCCGAGGGGTCTCGCACTAACTCTTTGATCCTTACACCGCCGACATAGGCGGCAAGGAGGCCGATCACACATGAGACCCCAAAGACAACCCATGCTGCGATCATCACTGGGTGCACCCACGGCCGCTCCTCTACAAGATCATCAACTTCTGGCTCGGGCTGGTGGTCTGTTACTTCACTCATGAACTTACCGTCTCATACTCCGCCCCTGAAGCAAAGCTCTCCCGTCGTTCTGCGCTGCAGTAAAGCTGTCACTTTCTCGCGCATTCGGCGGCACGCGTGCGATGCCGCTGAAGGCATGCCACGGACTATACAACCGGCTCATTTGCGAGGTATACGCGGGCAAAAGAGCAAGAATTCTAGGGCGAGCATGTCGGAAGAAATTGTTGAACCAGATACAGAAGACCTTCAGCGCCGCATGGACGGCGCCATTGGTTCTTTAAGAACAGAGTTTGCCTCGCTGCGCACAGGCCGTGCATCTGCGTCCATGCTGGAGCCTGTTATGGTCGACGCCTACGGGGCAGCCACGCCGATCAACCAAGTGGGGACGGTGAACGTGCCCGAGCCGCGCATGGTCACGGTAAATGTGTGGGACAAAGGCCTTGTCGGAAAGGTTGAGAAAGCCATCCGTGAGAGCGGGCTTGGGATCAATCCGCAACTCAACGGCACAATTATTATGCTGCCGATACCCGAACTTAATGAAGAGCGCCGCAGAGAGCTGACGAAAGTCGCGGCGCAATATGCCGAAAGTGCACGCGTGGCGATACGCAATGTGCGCCGGGACGGCATGGATCAGGTCAAAAAAGCTAAATCGGCAGGGATGTCCGAAGACGACCAAAAG
>JBCCYG010000027.1:0-15563 GCA_039190145.1 Pseudomonadota bacterium
CGCTATACGAGGCGCTCAGTCGGGCTATGGCGCAGCCTGGTAGCGCGTCCGTCTGGGGGACGGAAGGTCGCAGGTTCAAGTCCTGCTAGCCCGACCACGACTGCACTCCCGACAGCAAATAAGTAGAGCGTGGCGCGCGCCCGCGCTGCAACGTAACGGCCGTGCGTAGGGAGGGAATATGGGGGTTCTGCCGAGCCAAGCGCTAGAACGCATGATCGACGCGGGCGCCATCACCGCTGTACCTGCTATCATACCGGAACAGATCCAACCCGCCTCGCTCGACCTGCGCCTCGGCACCAAAGCGTACCGCGTCCGCGCATCTTTCCTGGCGGGTGAAGGGCGGTCCGTTGCCACGCGTCTCACGGATTTCGTCATGCACGAAATTGACCTATCGCAAGGCGCGGTTCTCGAAAAAGGCTGCGTCTACGTGGTGCCGCTCATGGAAAGCCTCGCCCTGCCGGAGGGTGTCCAAGCGGTTGCCAACGCTAAGAGTTCGACAGGAAGACTCGATCTACTGACGCGCACAATTATCGATGGCGGCATCGAATTTGATCGGATCACGCCGGGTTATAGCGGCCCGCTATACGCTGAAATCTGCCCCCGATCCTTCTCAGTGTTGGTGCGACCAGGCATGCGACTCAACCAGATTCGCTTCCGCGATGGCCATTCAACGCTCTCAGATGATGAACTCGCCGCTCTTCATAGCGAAAGCCCGCTGGTGAACGGCGCGCCAACAATCGCGGAAGGCTTGGGCTTCTCAGTGGATCTAAAACCCACCTCGGGAGGCCTCGTCGGTTATCGCGCCAAGCCCCATACGGGCGTCATCGACCTCGATCAGATCGGGCATTACCCGCCTGGTGAATTCTGGGAGGAAATCCGCACCAGTGACGCGCGGATCATCCTCGATCCAGGCGCATTCTACATCCTGGTAAGCCGAGAGGCCGTGACAATCCCGCCGGACTATGCCGCTGAAATGGCCCCCTACCTTGCCATGGTAGGCGAGTTCCGGGTTCATTACGCAGGCTTCTTTGATCCCGGTTTTGGTCACGCGGAAGCAGGCGGAAAGGGTTCTCGCGGCGTGCTTGAGGTGCGCTGCCACGAGGCTCCCTTTGTGCTTGAACATGGCCAGATCGTCGGCAGGCTCGTCTATGAGAGAATGTCAGAGCGCCCCGAAACGCTCTACGGCGCCGGGCTCAAGTCGAATTACCAGGGCCAGGGCTTGAAACTTTCAAAGCATTTCAGTCAGTAGCGCGTCCACGCCTTAAAGGGGCTTAGAACTTGCCCATGCGGCGACTGATCCGCATAGCCTTTTTCGCGCGCTTCTTGTTCTGCCGCATGGCTGCCATTTCGGCTCGGTCTTCTTCGCTGACGCCATGGCCGCCCTTCTTGCGGCTTCCAGCGGCCATCTCAAAACCCTTATCCATGCCTTTAGAGATCACTTTGCGCATAAAGATGCGCATCACCATGTTGATCATACGGTTCATGTTTCTGCCTCGTCCTCGGTTTCGTCTTCCGGGTCCATCGTCTCTTCAAACAGATCGGGTTCTTCCTCGCCCGCTTCAAGTTCGTCTATGTTTGCCGCCTCATCGGACCCAGGTGGCGGCCGGTTCTCAAGCAGCCCAGCCTGCCGAAGCTCTTTAAGGCCCGGAAGATCGCGAGCCGATTCCAAGCCAAAATGATCTAAAAAGCTTTCCGTAACGATAAACGTAACTGGTCGGCCCGGCGTCATCCTCCGTCGACCAAGCTTGATCCATTCAAGCTCCAAGAGCTGGTCAATCGTCCCGCGCGAGACGCTCACGCCGCGAATTTCTTCGATCTCTGCCCGCGTTACCGGCTGATGATAGGCCACGATTGCCAACGTTTCGATCGCTGCCCGGGAAAGCTTGCGCGTCTCAACGGTTTCCTTTTGCATGAGAAAGCCGAGGTCTGGCGCGGTACGGATCGCCCACGCTTCCCCTACTTTAACCACGCGCACTCCGCGCCCCTCGTACCTCTTGCGCAAATGCTGAATGGCTTCCGAGGGCTCTGATCCATGAGGCATGCGCCCCAACAATTCGCGAACACTCACCGGTTCTGCGCTGGCAAAAAGGATTGCTTCCACCATGCGCTCTTGCTCGCCCATGGGTGGCGCTTCAAAGAGGCTCTCATCCTCAGCCATTGGCCGGCCCTCTGGCGCGCATCTGGAGTGGCGCAAAGGTTTCTCGCTGCCGCAGCTCAAGTTTGCCTTCCTTCACTAGCTCAAGGGTGGCCGCGAAAGTAGAGGCTGTCGCTGAACGCCGGCGCTTTGGGTCACCAGACCAATCATCCGGCAAATAGCTCATGATATCGGTCCACTCTCCCGCAAATCCGATGAGGCCCCGTAGCCGGTCAAGCGCCTGCTCCATCGTTAGGATGCTCTCGCGCGCATCAAAACTGAGCGGGCGGAATTCGTCCTTCGTGCGGATGCGGGCATAGGCCTGCATAAGGTCGAGGATCGTTGCAGTATACGTGACACGGCGCGAGCGCGTGACATCCTCTGTAACGCCGCGCTGAAAAAAGTCCCGACCGAGCCGATCTCGCCCCATGAGCCGAGCTGAGGCGTCGCGCATGGCCGCTAAACGCTCAAGCTGGAATGCCAGATGCGCTGCCAATTCCTCGCCGCTGGGGCCTTCCTCGGCTGGGTCTGGCGGCAGCAGCAGGCGGGATTTCAGGAATGCCAACCATGCCGCCATCACGAGGTAATCCGCTGCCAGCTCGATCCTCAGCTCTTTCGCTTTCTCCACAAAGATAAGGTACTGCTCGGCAAGCTGCAGAACGGAGATTTTCCTCAAGTCCACCTTTTGCGTCCGCGACAGCGTCAACAAAAGGTCGAGCGGGCCTTCAAAGCCGTCCACATCGACGATGAGCGCTTCAGCCGCTACGCGGTCCGCGACGTTCGTCTCTAGGATGCTCTCCGCGTCACTCATGCCGCTTCCTCTATTAGGCCGCGAAGTTCGGCGCGGAGGGCGGATATGTCAACGTCATCGGGGGCCTGCCGTTGGGCCAGAGCAGCAGCGGCGCGGCGCTCGGCCTCGGCAGTCATCGGGCCAAAGGCTGCCACGTCCTCCATCTCCGCCAATTCACCATTGCAGTGAAGGATGAGATCACATCCAGCCGCCAACGCGGCCTTGCAGCGGTCAGGAACGGTGCCTTTCAGGGCTTCCATGCTCAGATCATCGGTCATAAGCAGCCCGCCAAAGCCGATTTCCTCACGGATCACACGGTGCATCGCAGGGCTCGTGGTAGCGGGGTTATCCCTGTCGTAGGCAGTAAAGACGACATGCGCCGTCATCCCCATGGGAATGTCACCTAGCGCCTTGAACGGCGCGAAATCGTGGGCGTGAAGGTCCTCCGCTGTCTTGGTCACGCGCGGCAGGTCCACATGGCTATCCTTGGTGGCGGAACCGTGACCTGGAATATGCTTCAGAACTGAGAGTACACCGCCCGCGAGCTGCCCTTCCGCCACGGCGCGGGCGCGTGAAACAACATCGCCTGGCGTCCGCCCATAGCATCGGTTCATGAGCCGCGGATGGGTCCCCTGCCCGGCCATGTCCCCAAGAGGCGCACAATTCACATCGATGCCGATTTCCACGAGCTCATGGGCAATAAGCCGACTGCGCAGATATATGGCCCGTTCTGGGTCCGTCGCGGCATCGCATTGATCAAGGGCAGGTAGAAACTGTGACCAGATGGGCGGCCCCATTCGCTGCACACGGCCCCCTTCCTGGTCGATCAAGATGGGCGCATCGCGCCCAACCGCCTCGCGCAGCGCAGATGTCAGCGCAGAGACCTGGGCCTTGTCTTCGATGTTGCGGGCAAAAAGGATGAATCCCCAGGGATCAGCCTCACGAAAAAACGCCGCCTCGTCCGGCATCAGCGCGGGGCCTGCGCATCCTAGGATGAAGGCCCCGGACATCGCGACTTACTGCACCACCGGGATGCAGGCGGCGTCCTGAGCAACGAGCGCAGAGCAGAAACGGCGGGCATCTGCCACGTCCTCAAAGCCATGGGCGCGCAGCCGGTAAAACGTGCGCCCGGCCTTCGTTGCCTGCATGACCACGCGCTGCTTGCCTGCCATGTAATCGCCAAAGCGCGCATCTAGGCGCTGCCACTCACTTCGCGCCACCTCAGCACTGTCAAAAGCGCCAAGCTGAACAAGGCGCGTGCCGGCGGGAATGTCTGCGGGGTTAAGGTCAATGGACGGGCCCGCCACAGGCTCAGGCGTGGTGTTGAGAAGGGCAGGCCTCGCCTGGGGCCGCAGGGACCGCGCCAGACCGTTCTCAGGCACCACTGGCGCAAGGGAAGCAACAAGCTCCTCTTCAGCCTCTTCGGCTTGCTCTTTGGGCTCGACAAGCTCTTCTAGCAACGCTTGCACATCCGTCTCTTCCGCTGGCTCAAGCGTCACAATGTCGACCGATGCCTCAGCGGTTGCCGGAGCCGCCACGTCAACTTCCGCCTCTTCGGAGACATTAAGCGATGCCATGACCGATTGCGGAGCGTCTTCTTCTGTCAGAGAGACCGCCGCGGGCGCCAGCACCAGGCGGTCACGCGGGGCACTGGCTACGCCTACTGCAGCGACCTCATTGACGGCCAAACCCTGATGATCTGCGGGGCGGCCGCCCGGGTCTTCGGGCGCCACCCGCATCGGGCCATCAAGTGCCTGAACGACCGGAACGCCAGAGACGTCCCGCGCCACGATTTGGTAACCCCAGACGAGCACGCCCGCGATAAGCCCGAGCGATACGATCCCGCCAAGAATATTGATTAAAGCACCTGCGCCCAGCGAATAACCTGCGGGTTCCGCCGCGCCGTGGGCCCCATAATCCGCCTCTGCCATGTCAGCCTCGCTGCCCCAGCTTAAGCTGGTGGTCTCTTGAACTCTGCCTCTACCGGCCCACTTGCGCTTGTTTTGTCAGCGCATTTCGTCGGGTGCCGATACGCCCAAGATACCTAAACCGGCTGAAATAACAACGGCTACGGCCCGAATGAGGGCGATTTTCGCCTGAGACTCACCGGTGTTGCCTTCCTGCAAGAACTTCATCTCATCGCTGTCCCGCCCCATGGAATAGCGGGTATTAAACTTGGCAGTGAGCTCCTGGAGGTAAAATGCAATCCGGTGGGGTTCGTTGCCCCGGGCCGCGATCTCCACAAGGCGCGGCCATTCTGCGAGTTTCTTGGCCACGGCGAGATCCGCCTCGTGGTCGAGCCGCGCCGCAGAAGCCAGCGCCGCATCTGACATATCCATCCCCTGCG
The DNA here is from genome assembly GCA_039190145.1 of Pseudomonadota bacterium. Taxonomy (GTDB): domain Bacteria; phylum Pseudomonadota; class Alphaproteobacteria; order Rhodobacterales; family Rhodobacteraceae; genus Shimia_B. The sequence goes on from JBCCYG010000027.1 coordinate 5,272, forward strand.
CCTCAGCCTTTGCCAGCACGGATTGCACCCGGGCATGGGCGTATTGAACATAGTAGACCGGGTTGTCGTTGTTCGTTTGCTTGACGACCTCGACGTCAAAATCGAGCGGCGCGTCGTTCTTCCGCGTGAGCATGACGAACCGGATCGCGTCTTTGCCCACCAGCTCAACGACATCAGCTGCAGTGACAAACGTCCCTGCCCGCTTTGACATCTTGAGTGGCTCACCGTTCTGCAAAAGCTTCACAAGCTGCGTGAGCTTGATGTCGAGCGGTGTCTTGCCATCTGAAAGCGCGGAGACAGCCGCCTTCATGCGCTGCACATAGCCCCCGTGATCGGCCCCAAAGACGTCGATCAGCGCGTCATAGCCCCGCTCGACCTTGTCGAAGTGATAGGCAATGTCAGGCGCGAAATAGGTCCACGACCCATCGGATTTCTTGATCGGCCGGTCGACGTCATCGCCATGCCCGGTGGACTTAAAGAGGGTCTGCTCGCGCGGTTCCCAATCCTCGGGCTTCTTGCCCTTCGGCGGCTCGAGCACGCCCTCGTAAATAAGCCCCTTGGCGTCCAAGCTTTCAATAGCCGCCTCGATCCGACCCGTGCCGTAGAGCGACTTCTCTGAGAAAAACGCGTCCATTTCCACGCCGAGGAGCGCGAGATCAGAGCGAATGAGGTCCATCATTGCTTCAGTGGCAAACTCGCGAACCTCCGCCAGCCAAAACTGCTCGCCTTTGTCGACAAAAGCGTCGCCCACCTTGTCTTTGAGCGCCGCCCCCACGGGCACGAGGTAATCCCCGGGGTACGTTCCATCTTCAAAGGCCACGGCCTGACCGTGCGCCTCAAGATACCGAAGGTAGACGGACCGCGCGAGTGTATCGACCTGCGCGCCGCCATCGTTGATGTAGTATTCCCGGGTCACGTCAAAGCCCGCATAATCGAGGAGTGAGGCCAGTGCGTCCCCAAACACCGCCCCCCGGGTGTGCCCCACATGGAGCGGCCCTGTTGGGTTGGCGGAGACGTATTCCACGTTGACCGTCTTCCCAGCGCCCATTGTCGAGCGTCCGAACTCTGCCCCCTGCCCCAGGATAGTGCTGACGACACCGACCCAAAGGGCATCGCTTAGCGTAAGGTTGAGAAACCCTGGCCCGGCCACTTCTGCGCGCTCAATCCGTGCGTCTTCAGCGAGTTTTCCCGCCAACGCCTCCGCGATATCCCGCGGCTTCTGCTGCGCGGCCTTCGCGAGCACCATGGCCGCATTTGTCGCCATGTCCCCATGGGCTGCGTCACGCGGCGGCTCCACGGCCACATTGCCATAGTCGAGCCCGGCAGGGATCGCTCCCTCGGCTGCCAACGCATCTAGCGCATCCACAACGAGCACACGGATATCAGCGAAGAGGTTCATGGGGTCATCCTTTGTCGGGCGCTTCCCTTACCACGCGGGCCAGTGCGGTCAACGCGCGCCGATAAACTGCGCATGGCACTGGCTGGCAAACCGGTCGGTCATCCCCGCAATGTAGTCTGACACAAGCCGCGCGAGCGCAGTCTCATCTGCAGCCCGCTCAATATCCATCTGCCACTGACGTGGCAGGTTTTCAGGTGCGGACAGAAAGAACGGGAAGAGATCTTCGACGATAGCGGTGACTTCCGCCCGTTTCTCCATAACCGAGGGCGCACGGTACATGCGCGCAAAGAGAAAGTCTCTGACGTCCGTGAGCTCACGCCAAAGCGCATCAGAGAAGCGGATGACGGGACGCCCCAGCTCTCGAATGTCCTGAGCGCTCTCCGCATCAGATGCCTTTAGCAGCCCTTCTGACGTAGCGATCACGTCCTCCACCATCACCCCAAAGACCCGGCGGAGCGCCTCATGGCGGCGACGCTTAGCCTCCAACCCAGGATAGCGCCCATCCACCTCAGCGAAGCAGTCCCCAATGATGGGCAACTCACAAATCTCGTCCTCCACGAAAAGACCGGCTCGGAGGCCGTCCATCAGATCATGGTTGTTGTAGGCAATATCGTCCGAAAGCGCCGCGACCTGCGCCTCAGCGCTGGCATGGGTATGGAGCTCAAGGTCATGGATCGCGTTGTAATCCGCCAGCGCATAGGGCAGCTCGCCAGTGACCGGCCCGTTATGCTTAGCAATGCCCTCAAGGCTCTCCCAAGTGAGGTTGAGCCCATCCCACTCCGCATAGTGGCGCTCCAGTGCTGTCACGATACGGATCGCCTGCGCATTGTGATCAAACCCGCCATAGGGCGCCATCAGCAAGCTCAGCGCATCCTCGCCCGTGTGTCCAAAGGGCGTGTGACCTAGGTCATGGGCCAGCGCCACCGCTTCGGTAAGCTCGTCATTGAGACCCAAATGCCCCGAAATCGTCCGGGCGACCTGAGCCACCTCAATCGAGTGCGTGAGGCGCGTACGATAATAGTCGCCTTCATCCTCCACAAAAACCTGCGTCTTGTGCTTGAGCCGCCGAAACGCGCTTGAGTGGATTATCCTGTCGCGATCCCGCTGAAAGGAGGAGCGATGCACACTTTCAGGCTCATGAAAGAGCCGCCCTCGCGATGACGCGGGGCTATCGCTATAGATCGCCGCCATCTGCACGTTTGTCCCTAAAGCGTGGCTTGTGCCGTTCACCCCACTGCCTATATGCTCACCACACCGATGCAACAGTGGAAGCGTCATGCTCACCCTTCCTCCGAAAGTCACTGAACGCGCCTTTGAACGCCTTGCTGAAATCGGCGCCGCCGATAACGGGCATGTGCTCCGCGTGGCGGTTGAAGGGGGCGGATGCTCTGGCTTTCAGTATGAAATCGGTTTGGACGACGCCCCAAAGGATGATGACCTTATCCTGGAAAACTTGGGCGAGCGCGTGGTGATTGACAGCGTCTCCCTTCCCTTCTTGGCGGACGCAACAATCGATTTCGAAGAAGAGCTCATCGGCGCGCGGTTTATCATCAATAATCCCAACGCGACCGCGTCATGCGGATGCGGAACCTCGTTTTCGATCTAAGCGCGCCGCACGTGCCGGTCGAACCGGGCAACTAAACCTACGTAACGCCATTCTCCAAGCCCTTGCCGGCGAGGATAACGTAACAGCGGAGGACGATTTGATGCGACTGCTTCTGATTTCATTGACACTTTCCCTCACCGCCGCCGCTGCAAACGCCAACAATAGCTTTGGCGTGCTGAAAGCTGTTAGAGAGGGCTCATCTTTCTATGATGTGCGGCTCGTTCGAACGCTGACCAACGCGGTCGTACAAATTCAGACCTGGGACGGCGAAGTACTTGGCAGCAGGGAAGTTGAAGCCGGGACGAGAACCAACCTCCGCGTGCGAATAGGCCCAAAGCGCATTCCACCCACCGATGTGTTTGCAGTGCTGCTGATCGACGGGGAGATCGCAGACAGAGACAGAATTCGCGTCTTCAAATCGCGATAGAGTTTAAGCTGCCTTTTGAGCGTCCGCGTCGACAGACTGATCCTCTCTTGGTGCCTCATCGTTGGGCTTCGGCAACGCTAGTGCTTCGTCCGGAAACTGCTCTGGGGTCGCAAACGCGATGGTTCCCAAATTCGGGTCCACAATAACACGCGGTTTGACGGCCAATGGCTCGATCGCCTCGTTTAGCTCCTTGACCAAGCGCTCAAAGGTCTCTCGCTGCGTTTCGACCTTTGCACCAGGTTTCTTACCAAACAGAAATTTGAGCATGCGTACCTCCTTTCCTTCTCACCTAGGTTTCGATGGCATACGCGAAAAGAGAATGGCGCCGTTGGTCACCATTGCTTACTGAAACGCGCGGGCTCTGCCCAAGAATTAGTCAAACGAATGCCGATTGCAGGCGGCCACTGGATCGGCCAAGCATGGGGTATGAAAATCGCTTCCTTCAACATCAACGGGATCAAAGCGCGGGCCGAGGCTTTGCCGACTTGGCTCGACGCGGCCCAGCCCGATGTCGTCCTCCTTCAGGAAATAAAGTCGGTCGACGAGGCATTCCCACGCGAGCTCTTTGAAGACCGAGGGTACAATGTCGAAACCCACGGGCAAAAGAGCTTCAACGGAGTTGCGATCTTGTCGAAACTTCCGCTGGAAGATGTCGAGCGCGGCCTTCCAGGAGATGATGACGACGAACAAGCGCGCTGGATTGAGGCGACTGTTCTTGGGGAGAAAGCAATCCGGGTCTGCGGGCTCTACCTACCCAACGGTAACCCAGCACCGGGACCAAAGTTCGACTATAAACTCGCGTGGATGAAGCGCCTAAAGGCCCGCGCCCAAGCTCTTCTAAATGATGAAGAACCTGCCCTAATGGCCGGAGACTACAATATTATCCCGCAACCAGAAGATGCCAAAAGGCCTGACGCTTGGCGCAATGATGCACTGTTTCGACCAGACGCGCGCCAAGCCTGGCGAGAGGTCCTAAACCTTGGCTTCACGGAAGCCTTCCGAGCTCGCACACAAGGGCCCGGGAACTACTCTTTTTGGGACTACCAACGCGGTGCCTGGGAAAATGACGATGGTATCCGAATTGATCACTTTCTCCTCACCCCGCAATGCGCAGATCTCTTGGAAGAATGTGAGATCGACCGCGACGTCCGGGCGGGTGAAAAGCCCTCTGACCACGTGCCAATCTGGGTAAAGCTCGCCGCTTAAGCCGTTGGATCAAAGTTATAAAGCCAGTCAAACCGCCGAGCGATCATTCCTGGTGCTAAGGTGCTGACAACGCGCAGCCCAGAGTACCCGATGAGCCTTGCAACTGGATTTGAGTGGTGGAACCGCCTCGCGTTGGCGCGCGCCTCTTTCATGACCCGGTTCACCCGCGGAGCGCGGCGCTTTTCATAAGCTCCCAGTGCCTCATCAGCGTCATCAAAAGCTGCCCAGCACCGAGCAAGCTCATAGGCGTCCTCAAACGCCATACAGGCCCCCTGCGCCAGGTAGGGCAGCATCGCATGGGCAGCGTCCCCGAGGAGCACTGTCCTCCCCTCTGACCAGCGCGGTGGCAAAGCATGGCCGTACAAACCCCAACGATGAACCTTCTCAGATCGCGCCAAGAGCGCCGGCACAGGCCCGCCGAACTGAGAAAAGCGCTCCTGAAGCTCGCTGCGCGTCGCATCGAGGCGCCACCCCTCGGGCGCGGCCGCCTCTGTGTCTTCGGCCGCGACTATATTGACAAGGCTCCCGCCCCTGAGCGGGTAGACCACAATGTGCTGTCCCGCGCCCATGTAAACGTTCACGCCAGCCTCTCCGACCGGCGCTGGCACCTCTACGAGCGCGCGCCAAGCTGTCTGCCCTGAATAGATGGGTTCGGCAATTTCGGGAGCGATGTGGCGCCTAAAGACTGACTTTACGCCGTCCGAGGCGATGATCAGGTCAGCGTCATCCATTGAGCCCGGGTTTATTTCGCGCCCTAACTCGAGAGAAACACCCCGTTCGCGACACGCTGCCTCTAAGAGCGCTAAGATGTCAGCCCGATGAAACAGCCGTATTTCGCGCTGCGTCGAGTTCGGGAGGATTGCGACGCGGCGCCCTCGATTGTCGTTGAGCGTCAGCCCACGCGATAGAACCGCGCCGGATGGGTCAAGCCCGAGAGTGCGCAGAACGCGAAGCCCGTTTGGCGACACCTGGATACCAGCGCCCACTTCACCAAAGGTCTCTGCGGCCTCATAGACCGTGACCGATGCACCGCGGGCAGACATGCAAAGGGCGGCACAGAGGCCGCCCAAACCGCCGCCGACAACGACGACGCGTTCTCTATCAAGACTTCGCAAAACTAGTCGTCGCGGTGAACTTTCTCACGGCGCTCGTGGCGTTCCTGCGCCTCAAGAGACATCGTTGCGATCGGGCGTGCATCCAGGCGCTTGAGGGAAATGGGTTCGCCCGTCACCGAGCAGTACCCATATTCGCCCTCATCAATGCGGCGTAATGCGCTGTCGATTTTGGCGACAAGCTTCCGCTGACGATCACGGGTCCTCAGCTCGAGCGCGCGGTCCGTTTCCTCGCTCGCACGGTCCGCTATGTCAGGGATGTTTCGGGTGCTGTCCTTCATGCCTTCGATTGTATCGCGGCTGTCAGATACAAGATCGGCCTTCCAGCTGAGCAGCTTACGGCGAAAATACTCAATCTGGCGGTCATTCATAAACGGCTCGTCTTCAGCGGGCCGGTAATCTTCAGGTAGGAAATTTTCGGCTTTCATTGCGGCACCTTTTTATTATCGCTGAACGATACGGCGCATCGACCCCCCAGAAGGCCCAATGACGCGCCCCTCTCTCTTATCCGCCGCTGCTAGCGCCTTGACGTTGGGTTGTCACTAGCCAAAAGCAGTGGAAACGCGCTCGAGCCCCGATATGTGATCACTTATAGGGCAAAGTCGCAGAGCGCGCCGCAAAGATGGTGAGATATCATGCAATTCCAATCCACTGAGACCTATATCGCCACCGAAGACCTAACCGTCGCGGTGAATGCGGCAGTCACGCTCGAGCGCCCGCTTCTCGTTAAGGGCGAACCAGGGACAGGAAAGACCGAACTTGCACGCCAGGTCGCGGCTTCACTCGGCCTTGAAATGGTAGAATGGCACATAAAATCGACGACGCGCGCTCAACAGGGTCTTTACGAATATGATGCAGTAAGCCGTTTACGCGACAGTCAGCTGGGAGATGAGCGCGTCAAGGACGTCTCCAACTACATCAAAAAAGGCAAACTTTGGCAGGCATTTACATCGCCAGAGAAGGTTGTGCTCCTCATTGATGAGATCGACAAGGCGGATATCGAATTCCCAAATGACCTTCTTCAAGAACTCGATCGGATGGAGTTCCACGTATACGAGACCGGAGAGACTGTCCGCGCTGTGAACCGCCCAGTGGTCATCATCACGTCCAACAACGAAAAGGAATTGCCCGACGCTTTCTTGCGCCGTTGTTTCTTTCACTACATCCGCTTCCCAGACGCTGAGACGCTCAAGAAGATCGTCGAGGTCCATCACCCCGGCATCAAGGACAGCCTTCTGACGACCGCGCTCACCCAATTCTACGACATCAGGGACACTGCAGGACTTAAGAAAAAGCCGTCCACTTCCGAAGTCATCGACTGGCTTAAGCTCCTGCTGGCGGAAGACCTCACAGCCGAAGACATTAAGCGCGACGGTTCAAATGCGCTTCCAAAGCTCCACGGCGCGCTCTTGAAGAACGAACAAGACGTACAACTCTTTGAAAAACTCGCCTTCATGGCCCGCGCACAGCGTTAACACGTCCGCGCCATATTCCAGCCACATTTGACCCCTGATTCCGCCCCACTCAATTTCTAAAAATTAGCCAACAAAAAATTGGGACGGGCATACCCTCTAATGGATGCAACAAGTGCAGCGGCGCTACGCGCGCCGGTTGGGACTGATTTTGAAAGCTGGTCAGCCCTTTGGCGCGACTATCTCGCCTTTTACGGCACCGAGCGGAGTGCTGATCTACACCGCACTCTATTTGCTCGTCTGCTTTCTAAGGATCCCCGCGAATTCAACGCTTTCGTCGCAGAAAAAGGCGGGCAGCTTGTGGGCCTCGTTCACTTCGTTTTTCACCGCCACGCTTGGCGCGTTGAGGATACTTGCTACCTCCAGGACTTATATGTCAGCCCTGAGGAGCGAAGCACGGGGCTCGGGCGGCGCTTGATAGAGGCGGTGTACAGCGCCGCTGACGATCGCGAAGCGCCCTCGGTCTATTGGCTCACACAGGATTTCAACACCACCGCGCGACAACTCTATGACCGCGTGGGGGAATTCACTCCCTTCGTCCGCTATCAGAGACCACTCTGATGCGCGCTCAAAAATCTCGTGGGTGGCTCTTTGCCACGTTCCTGGCGCTTGCGGGCTGTGCGCCCACAGGAAACTTGGAAGTAGCAAGCCGCCAAAGCGAAGCAAATATCGCGCGCTTGCCAGCGATGAAGACATTTGCCCCGGGTGAAATACCGCGGGCAATGCGATCGAATGCCGATATCGCCCGCGATTTTATCGATCTGACCTTCCGCATGGAAAGCGGTCGGACGCTCGACATTATGACACGCTTTGAAGGTCCCATCTCCCTTCGCGTCATCGGCGACCCGCCCGTCTCGCTCGCCCCGGATCTTGGCCGCCTGCTTCAGCGGCTCCGCATGGAAGCGGGGCTCAACCTGACGGTCACTAACGACAAAAGCGCGAACATCACGATCGTGGCGATGCCCAAAGACCAGATGCAACGTGCCGTCCCAGGCGCGGCCTGCTTTGTCGTGCCGAACGTCCGTAACTTGCAAGAATTCAACAAAGCGCGCCGAGGCCCGCGCGTCGACTGGGCCCGCCTCACCCGCCGGGAACAAGTGTCCGTGTTTGTTCCCTCAGATGCCGCCCCACAGGAGCTTCGCGACTGTCTACACGAGGAAATCGCGCAAGCCTTGGGTCCCCTCAACGATCTCTATCGGTTGCCTGACAGCGTCTTTAATGACGACAATATTCACACAGTTCTGACCGGCTTCGATATGCTGATACTCAAAGCGTATTACAGCCCTGAACTGCGCAATGGGATGACAGAAGCCCAAGCGAAAGCGGCCCTCCCAGGCCTACTCAGAAGGCTTAACCCGGCTGGCGAGGACAAACTTGTTCAATACCCAACGATGACTTCCGCCACATGGAAGTCTGAAATAGCCAAAGCACTCGGAGCAGAGCGCGCGCCATACGGGCGCAAAGCGGCTGCTAGCAACGCCATCGCACTGTCCCGCGCTCAAGGCTGGCGCGACACACGGCTAGGCTATGCAAATTATGCACTCGGACGCTTAACCATCGCTTCTGACCCCCAACGCGCCTTCGCCGCCTTTTTGGAAGCAGATCGTGTTTATGGCTCCGACCAAACCATGGAACTGCACCGGGCCTATGTCGGAGTTCAACTTGCCGCGTTCTCGCTTCTGGATGGCGACGCGGTCAGTGTACTCAATATCACCGCCAAACATCTCAACACGGCAGGACGCTACGAAAACGCTGCCCTGCTTGCGTCGCTCCTCATGTTCCGCGCCGAAGCCTTTGAGCTTCAAGGCCGCGCCGCAGAGGCACGTACCGTTCGTCTGGACAGCCTCGGTTGGGCACGGTACGGCTTCGGCTCAACGAAAGCGGTCAATGCGCGACTTCGCGAGATCGCGCTGCTGAACCCAGAAAAACACGGGCGCACCTCCTTCTAAGCGCCCTCCCGGCAAGAGGCGCATATCCATGGTTCCCACTGTCATCTGCATCCTTGGCTTTGCGGGCTACGGCGCCTGGCGCGCCAAAAAGGGCGGCGGCAAAACCATCGATGTGCTCCACTACGCGGCGAGCCACGGCATCTTTGGCCTCATCGTCGGTGTCTTGATCGCGATAGTGCTCAGCCGCATGATCTGACCCATGTTCCTCCCGTTCTTCGACAACCTGCGCACGGCCTCCGTCCCGGTTTCGCTTCGGGAGTTTCTGTCCTTTCTCGAAGGTATGAAGCGCGGGCTCGCCACCTATGATGTGGAGGCGTTCTACTACCTTGCACGCACGACAATGGTGAAAGACGAACGCCACATCGACCGCTTCGACCGCGCCTTCGCCGCGACCTTTGAGGGGCTGGAGAGCATCTCGGTTGAGGAAGTTTTGGAAGCCGTCGAAATCCCCGCCGACTGGCTCGCCAAAATGGCCGAAAAGCACCTCAGTGACGAAGAGAAGGCAGAGATCGAGGCGCTCGGTGGCTTCGACAAGCTCATGGAGACACTCAAAGAGCGCCTCAAGGAACAGGAAGGCCGGCACCAGGGCGGCAATAAATGGATCGGAACAGCGGGCACCTCACCCTTCGGCGCCTATGGTTACAATCCCGAAGGCGTGCGGATCGGCCAAAAGGAGAGCCGCCACCGCCGCGCCGTGAAGGTCTGGGACAAACGAGAGTTCCGCAATCTCGACGATGGCGTCGAGCTCGGGACGCGCAACATCAAGGTCGCGCTCAAACGCCTGCGCCGCTGGGCGCGCGACGGTGCCGCCGAAGAGCTCGATCTAGATGGCACCATCCGTAAGACGGCAGAGCACGGCTATCTCGACGTGCAAACCCGTCCCGAACGCAGGAATGCCGTCAAGGTTCTGCTCTTTCTCGACGTAGGCGGCTCCATGGACCCTCATATCAAGGTGGTCGAAGAGCTCTTTTCCGCGGCCAGGGCCGAATTCAAACATCTTGAGTATTTCTACTTCCACAACTGCCTCTACGAAGGCGTCTGGCGCGACAATCGCCGCCGCTGGAACGCGCAAACGCCCACGCACGAGGTGCTGCGCACCTACGGGCCCGACTATCGCTGCA
>JBCCYG010000028.1:0-15009 GCA_039190145.1 Pseudomonadota bacterium
CGGGAGGCTCAAGGCAAATGATCCGGAAATTGCTTATCGCGAATAGGGGCGAGATCGCGGTGCGCATCGCCCGGACAGCGCGGGAGATGGGCGTCAGAACGGTGGCGATTTATTCCGATGTCGACGCGGGCGCGGCCCATGTGGCGGCGTGCGACGATGCGGTTTCGCTCGGGGGCCGCACGCCGGCGGAGAGCTATCTACGCCAGGATGCGGTGCTTGACGCGGCGCGCCTTACGGGCGCAGACGCGATCCATCCTGGATATGGTTTCCTGTCGGAAAATCCCGATTTTGTTGAGAAAGTAGAAGCAGCAGGTCTGACCTTTGTGGGCCCGTCGGCGGCAGCGATCCGGGCGATGGGTCTGAAGGACGCGGCCAAGAAGCTCATGGAGGAGGCCGGGGTGCCTGTCGTCCCTGGCTATCATGGAGAAGACCAGAGTGATGACATGCTGCGCTCGGCGGCGGACGACATTGGGTATCCCGTGCTTATCAAGGCTGTCGCAGGCGGCGGCGGGAAGGGAATGCGCCTTGTTGAGGCGGCGGCGGATTTTGACGAAGCGCTCGCGTCCGCGCGGGCTGAGGCCGCCGGTGCCTTTGGCAATGAGGCGGTTCTCATTGAGAAATACGTCAGCACGCCCCGGCATATCGAGGTGCAGGTCTTTGGAGACGGCACGCGCGCGGTTCATCTTTATGAACGAGACTGCTCGCTCCAGCGTCGACATCAGAAGGTCATTGAGGAGGCACCCGCGCCAGGGATGACCGAAGAGATGCGCGCGGCCATGGGATCCGCCGGCGTGCGGGCGGCGGAAGCGATTGGTTATGCGGGCGCGGGCACTGTGGAGTTCATCGTCGATGCCTCTCAAGGCCTGCGTGAAGATCGATTTTATTTCATGGAGATGAACACGCGTCTTCAAGTGGAACACCCGGTCACAGAAGCGGTGACTGGCGTCGATTTGGTGGAGTGGCAGCTCAGGGTCGCTTCGGGGGAGCCGCTGCCGATGGCGCAGGAAGATATCCCGCTCAAGGGCCACTCTTTTGAGGCGCGGCTCTACGCTGAGGATCCCGCGGCGGGTTTTTTGCCAGCAACCGGTCAGCTCACGCGGCTTTCGTTTCCGAAAACAGCGCGCGCCGATAGCGGGGTGCGCGAAGGCGATGTCATCAGCCCGTTCTACGACCCAATGATTGCTAAGCTGATCGTTCATGCGGGCGATCGGGAGACGGCGCTGACAGCGCTTGACGACGCGCTATCGGGGACAGAAGTCGCAGGATTGACGACGAACCTCGGCTTTCTACGTCGCCTCGGGCGGGTGCCTGCCTTTGTCGCGGGCGACGTTGAGACCGGGCTTATCGCACGGGAGGGTGATGCGCTCATCGCTGACCCGGAGCCCTGTAAGAAGACCCGAGCGTTGGCGGCATTGGGAGCTTTGGGTTTTGCGGACGGCCTGCCCGAGGGGGGCGGTTTCACGCTGTGGGAACCGCTTCGGCACCAGGTGCGTCTAGGTATTTCGGGAGAGATCCATCAGCTTTCGGCGACCATTCAGGGGACCGAAGCGGAGGTCGACGGCGTATCGGTGGCCTGGCGCGGCGGGCGCTGGTGGGTGGATGGCCGCCCCGTTTCCGCCCGCATCCACCGCGACCCGCTGCAGGTGATTGTGTTTTACGGCACGCCTTACGTGTTCGACCTGCCGGACCCACTGGCAGCGGGCGCCGCTGGGCCGGGCGCCGACGTCATCGAGGCGCCGATGCCGGGACTGCTCAGGGAATTAATGGCTGCCGCGGGGCAGGAAGTTTCTGAAGGCGATCCCCTCGCCATCTTTGAGGCCATGAAAATGGAGCACACGCTGCGCGCGCCGCGCGACGGGGTGATTGCGGAGGTCATGGCAGAGGCGGGGGCCCAGACCGAGGCGGGAGCTCCGATCATCCGGCTTGAGTCGGTGGAATGATCAGACTGCACCACTGCCCTCAGACGCGGTCCATGCGGTCGCTTTGGCTGCTTTATGAGCTTGGGGTTGATTTTGAGCTCAAGGAGTGGCTGTTCGACAAGTCGCTCCGCTCAGAGGAGTTTCTCGCGCTCAACCCGGCGGGGCGGGTGCCAGCGCTTGAAATCGATGGCGAGGTTGTTTGGGAGACGGGGGCAATCACGCAGGTGCTCTGCGAGCGCTTTCCGGAGACCGGGCTCGGGCGCGCGCCAAGTAACCCCGAACGCGCGCAATGGCTTATCTGGCTGCATTTCTCTGAGACGATCAGCCAGCATGCCGCTGCGCTCACGCAGCAGCACATCGTGCTTTATGAGGACGCCATGCGCTCGCCCACCGTCATGCGGCTTGAAGCGCGGCGTTTGGGAAAGTGTTTTGGCGCAGTGGATGCAGCTTTGGGTGAGTACATGTTGCCGAGCGGCTTTTCGGCGGCGGATGTGTCTGTCGGGCAAGCTGTCTACATGGCGCGGCACTTTGCGGCCATCGAACCCTTTCCGAAGCTCGCGGCCTGGTTCGAACGGATTACGGCGCGGGAGGCCTTCCAAAAGACGCTTCCCAACGGCGAGCTGCTCTATGAGCGGGAGTTCTACCCCGCGTGGGAGGCGTGATGGACATCGAGATCGTCGAAGTCGGCCCCCGCGACGGGCTCCAGAACGAAACGGCAGTGATCTCAGTCCAAGATAAGGTTGCACTGGTGCGTGCCTGCGCCAAGGCAGGTCTCAAGAAGATCGAAGTTGGCTCCTTTGTTAACGAGGAGCGTGTGCCACAGATGGCAGCCAGTGGCGACGTCCTTCGGGACATCGGCCCGCTACAGGCCACCGGTCTTGTGCTTATTCCCAATAAACGCCGCCTGCTGGCTTTCCTCTCAGCTCGAGAGGAGGCTGCGTTTCAAGTGCCTGAAATCGCAATCTTCGTGTCGGCCACTGAGGGTTTCAGCCAGGCCAATATAGGATGCTCTATCGACGAGAGCTTTGACCGCGTTGCAGAGGTTTTTGCCGCCCTTCCTGACGACATCACCGTCCGGGGGTACATTAGCTGCGTCACTGACTGCCCCTATGAAGGCCCGGTTGATCCCGCCGCTGTGGGCCAGGTGGCTTTGAGGCTTAAAGAGGCGGGCTGCGATACGCTCGCGCTCGGCGACACGGTGGGTAAGAGTGTGCCTGAGACGCTGCGCGCGGCGCTAAAGGCGTCCTTTGAGCACTGGGAACCGGAATTTGTGGCGGCGCACCTCCATGACACGGCGGGAATGGCGCTGGCGAATGTGGACATGGCCCTGGAAGCGGGCGTGCGGCGCTTTGATGCGGCCGTCGGAGGGCTCGGGGGCTGCCCCTATGCGCCCGGGGCGCCTGGCAACCTCTCGACCGAGGCGCTCGTCGCCCACCTTAGCGCGAGCGGGTTTGAGACCGGCATCGACACCGGAAAGCTGAACGAGGCCGCAAAATTGGCACGCAAGATTGTAGGACGCTGAGATGGTGATTGAGGTCGAACGCGACGCGCGCGGTGTGATGACGCTCTGGCTGTCCCGCGAGGAAGTGCACAACGCCATGAACGCGGAGATGATGGATGCAATCGCCGATCTTGTGAGCGGTCTAAAGCCCGGTGGTGATGTGCGCGTGCTCGTGCTCGCAGGGCGCGGAAAGAGTTTTTGCGCGGGCGGCGATCTCGGCTGGATGAGGTCCCAATTTGAAGCGACGGCGGATGAGCGCACCAGAGAAGGGCGGCGTCTCGCGGACATGCTCTATGCGCTTTATGCGCTCGATATCCCGGTTATCGGGCGCATCCATGGCAATGCCTTTGGCGGCGGGGTTGGGATGGCAAGCATCTGCGATGTTGCCGTTGGCGTACGTGGTCGGAGCCTCGGGCTCACAGAAACGCGGCTCGGGCTCATTCCGGCAACGATCGGGCCGTATGTTGCGGCGAAGATGGGTCCGAAATTAAAGCAAGTGTTCATGTCGGCGCGGGTCTTTAGCGCCGAGGAGGCTGTCGAGCTTGGCATTTTAGGTAAGGCTGTGGACGCAGACGACCTCGACACTGCAGTTGAGGCTGAAGTTGCGCCTTACCTGTCGTGCGCCCCGGGTGCTGTAGCAGAGGCCAAGGCGCTCGCACGTAGGCTTGGACCAACGATTGATGACTCTCTGCTCGCTACCACCATCTTAGCGCTCACTGCGCGCTGGGAAAGCGAGGAAACCGCGCAGGGCGTGGGCGCATTCTTTGCCAAGGAAAAGCCGCCGTGGCTTGTTGAGTAACGTCGCACGCTTTTCATTGACCGCCCCGATCTACCGGCGCAGAGTTCCCGAAAAGACGAGCGGGAGGCGCTGCCGATGGCGTGCTTTGAGAGGGCATAGGGGGCATGAAAGACCCTATTTTGCTCTATGGCATTGGCGCGACGAAGGCTGGCACGACTTGGCTCTATCGCGCCCTCGCGGCTCGTGACGACTGCGCACTTGGTGCTGTGAAAGAGCTTCATTACTGGGACACGTTGGCGGATCCGCAGCTGGGCCGGCAACTGCGTGTTTGTCAGCGCAAGATTGACGCAACACAAGCGTCGCTCTCGGTGGCACGGGCGCAAGGGCGAGCGCGCCAGGTGCGTAGCTTAGAGCGTCGAGCGTCGAGCCTTGCTGATGTGCTGAAAGTTCTCGAGGGAGACCGTCAATCGCATACGGCTTACGCAGCCTACCTCATGAAGCACGTCACGGCAGAGACGCGACTGGTGGCTGATATTACGCCTGCGTACGGCTTGTCGTCTCCCAGCACCTTTGCGGAGATGGCCGCGCTGACCCCCGAGGCTCGGTTTATCTACCTAATGCGAGACCCGCTTTCTAGATTATGGTCTGCTGTTCGGATGCAGGTCAGCCTCCGTGGCGGGGAGGGGCCGGAGATGGAGAAACAGGCGAACGGCATGCTCTGGCGCGTTTTGCAAAAGGACCATGAAAAGCAAGTGACGGTGCGCGGAGACTACAAGCGCGCCATCAGCAGCCTCGATTCTGCTGTCCCACCTGAGCGACGCAAGATCATGTTCATGGAGGAGCTCATCACGCAGCGAGGCTATGACGAGTTTTGCGACTGGGTTGGGCTGCCGCGGCGCTCAGCGCCAGTAAAGAAAAAGGTGCATGAGGGCGCTAAAGCTCAAATGAACCCAGGCTTTCAAAGTAAAGCGCTTGAAATGCTCCAACCTCAGTATGAGTTCGTACGCGAGTATATGGGCCGTCTTCCTGAGGCCTGGTCAAAGCGACTGGAGATGCCGTGATGCTTTTGTGGTACGCGATTTATTGCGCTCTTGTGATCATTCCTTTTTGGCAGCTCTTGCCGAAATTTGGCCTGCCATCCTGGCTCGCTTTGGTTGCCGCATTTCCCATTTTGGCCGTGTTGCTTCTTTGGCTTATGGCCTTTGGCGACAAGATCGGTTTTGGCGACCGAAGGTGACCCTGGCCACTACCACGTTCGTCTTTGTGTCGGTGGTGTCGCTTTTGGCGACCGGTGCCATCGTCCTTCTTATGCTGCGTGACCCGCGCCGTGGCTTAAGCAGGCTCGATCACGAAGAGAACGCTCTTCCAGAGGTCATGGCGGGCCGGTACTTTACCTTCTTTGTGCTGACCGTGCTGGCGGTCTTATACGGCGACCTGCGGGTCATGGCGGGCCTCCAGATCGCTTTTCTCACGGCCGCCTTGGCCGACGTGTTCATCTATGTGCGGCGAGGGGGAAGATATCTGCCTCATCTCTTGGCGGCCATTGCCGCTGCGATTGCTGCAGGTCTTTGCGGGTTCGTGGGCTTCACCGCAGAGGCCGCGGTGGCCGTGTCGAAGTAGCCTCAATCAATAGGTGAAGTCGCGCAGATATCCTCTTTTACGAGACAATATTGCCTTCCCGTGATAGGCGGCTCGTGCGAAAAGCATCGAGGAAACGATGCGGGACTGGGAGTTTATGATCCATGAAAAATGACAATGGCGGCATGAATTGTACGTTCAGCTCGTTCCTGATGGCGACGCTGATCGGCGTGCTAGCAACGGTTGTGATGCGCTTTTTTGCGGAGCTTTCCTGGGAAGGCAGCATCTTCGTTGGCATTCTGGTGTTGCTGGTCCTCGGGGTGATTTTCAACATCGTATTTTGCCGGGAGCTTCCGTCGCTTGATGAAGTGAAAGCTCCGGGATCAAGCGCTTCAACGGCGAAGTCTTCCGAAGCGGCGGCCGCGCCGCCGGCGGAAAAAGCACCTGCACCAGCTCCAGCGCCTAAGCCCGCGCCAGCGCCCGCACCGGCGGCAGCGAGCGGTGAAGGCAAGCGCCCGGAAGCGCTCAAACAAGCGCGTGGTGGGAAAGCCGACAACCTCAAGGAAATTAAGGGTATCGGGCCGAAACTCGAAAAGCTCTGCAACAGCCTAGGGTTTTACCACTTTGACCAAATCGCAGGCTGGACTGCCGATGAGGTCGCATGGGTCGACGAGAACCTAGAAGGCTTCAAGGGCCGCGTGACGCGCGACGAATGGGTCAAGCAGGCAAAGATCTTGGCAACTGGCGGCGAGACCGAGTTTTCCAAACGCGTGGAGGACGGCGACGTCTACTAAGCGGCAACCAAGCTGTGGAGGCGCGCCAGCTTGGCGCGCCTTTTTTACGAGCGGAGAACAAATTGGCGCAAAAGGAACCAGACGAACAGGCGCTTAAACGTGCAAGTACGGGCCGCACCGTGGCGATCGTCTACGTCGTGGCCATGGGCGTCTGGCTTGGGGGTCAATGGCTTGGTCCGCGCCTTGGATTGTCTGGCGAGTATGCCATCCTCCTCGACCTCGCCGCTTTGGCCGCTTTCTTTTGGGGTCTTGTGGTTGCGTGGGGTCTCTGGCGAAAGCGCTGACCGTCACGGTCGCACGTGAAACTTAGACTTGTTTTGCCCTGTGCCGTCGCGGCTTCGTCATCCGCGCCCACTTTTTGCGCGAAAACGCGCGGACGCAGCGTTGATATTGCATAACTGCTTGTTCGCGCCGCATCTGTGCAGCTAACCGCGCTGTACCAACGAGGCCAAGGGCACGATGAAACTAAGTTTTGGAATGCTTGCGATGATAGCCGCTGCATCAACCGGGCAGTCGGCGGCTGCCCAGTTGGCGGCGCCGGACTACTACATCGAGGCGCTCTTTGCGGTCTCCACCGCCGAGCAATTGGCGAACTTTTGCCCAGAAATTGCCTTCAACTTGCACCATGCCGAAAGGATGTCGACGGCACTTCTGAAGCGTTTGGCGGATGATGGCATCGAAGGAGATGCGCTTTCGACACTCAATGGGGTGGAAGCTGGCGTTGCTACTCTGCAAGACGGCTTTGTGGCCCGTCACTCGCTCGGATCTCCAACTGGGGAGGCCGTTTGTGATGTGGCGCGTAGCGAGATTGCCGAGGCAAGTGCCATCGGTGCGTACTTGAAGGATGTGGAAAAATGATCCGCGTTGCCACGATTTTTGCCCTCTTAGTAGCCCCGCTCGGGGCGCCGCTCGCTGCCCGTAGTCCCGGTGATGTCGCAGAGGTAAGAAACGGTTTGTTGGCCGTCGCTGCGGGAAACATGATTCAAGAAAACTGCTCAGATATATCGCCGCGAATGATACGGGTTTTCACCTTGCGCAATCAGCTCATCGCGGCGGCGCGCGCGGCAGGATTTTCCGACGAAGAAATCCGGACGTTTGTGGATGACCGCGTAGCGCGCAAGAACTTTGAGGTCGAAGCGACAGCGTACTTGATGCAGCGCGGCCTGAACACTGCCGAACCAGCCTCTTACTGCGCCGTAGGCGCTGAGGAGATCGAAGTTGGGTCGGCTGTCGGCAGACTGTTGCGTGAGGACTAGGCTCTTTGCAGTTGCTGCCCTGTGCCTCTCGTTGGCCGGGTGCGTGGTGGCGTCCATCGACGATCCCGCAGTAGAAGATGCACCAGCGCAGCAATCCGGCGTGACCTTTGCGCCGATTTACGAACCCATCGAGACGCAACTTCTCGATGTTGACCTAGTGAGTTTCAAAGCAATTGTTCGCGGTGCGCGTGGGCCAGAGGATCTACGCAACGTAACCGACTGCGCAGCAGCGCAGTACGCTCTTATCCGAGGCTACGGTTATGCTCGCCACATCCGGACGACCCTTAACGTTGAGGGCATTGTGTGGGAGGCGGACGCGGCTTACACTATTTCCCTCGATGTGCCGCGAGGGACCAACACGCTAGACGCTTCTGACACCGTGGCGGACTGCCAAGCCCGCGGACTGCCTACATACTGATCCATCAAAAGTGAGCCAAAGCGGGCGTGACAGTGGCCTCTGTCTCTCGACGTGCGGTTCTACCCGGTCTAGGTAACGACAGACAGGCACGGGGGCTTAATGGACAATTCTCTTTTTCGGGCCATGCAACAGGCTTCTGAAGACTGGGCACAAGCAGCAGGTGCATGGCTGGACGCGGCAAGCCCCGTCATGCCTAAGGAGATGCTGGAAACGTTCTTTGGCAAGAGCTTCAACCCAGAAGGGCTCGATGCAAAGACGCGACTGCTATTAACCCTTGGCGCGCTTACTGTGCTCGGCGCCCAGGCTGAGCTCCAGATCAAGGCAACGGTGCGCCATGCGCTGGAAGCAGGTGCCACAAAGCAAGAGATAATTGAGACCATCGCGCAGATGTCGATCTTTGGTGGTGTGCCAGCCATGGCCAAAGCCATGGAACTTGCGAAAAACACGATCGCCGCATCAAGCGACTCAGACGCATGAGAAGGAAGGTCGATGAAGGCAGTCGATCGACAGCTTATCAGTCTCCAAATTGGGAAGGTGACCGCCGGTCACATTTGTGTAGACCGAATGCATAGTCCACAGGCGTCGCTGCAACGCGTTCAACGTCGAGCTATTGGTGCTTCTAAAGAATGGCTTTGATGCTTATCGCCCTACCGCTTATCGCGGCGGCTGTGGCCCGTTTTGGCCTGAAGTCTATGGGCGAGACATCGATCCTTTGGTTCGCGACCACGCTGGCAGCGATCACCGCACTCCTTGGCTGGTTTTCGCTTCTTAGCGACGCGACCGAGCCCGCTTTTCTGGTTACATGGGCTGAGTCCGGCACGCTTTCGACGGCCATGACCATTGGTGTGTCGGGCGATATCGCTCCTTGGGTCGCTGGCTTTACGTCATTGATGTTTCTATCGCAGCTATCCGTACACGGCTGGACCTTGCCAAAGGGTGCCTGGACGAAAGGTGCCTCCTACCGGGCTCCTTTGACTGCGTCGCTTGCCCTCTTTAGTTCGTGCGGCCTTTTTCTCCTGATGGCCACGGACCTTGCCCAAATCGTTGCGGGCGCTGCGCTTGTGGCAATCCTGGCCTCGAGCCTGACGGGGTTTGACCACCGTCGCCAAGCCGCGGGTCGCGCTTCGCAACGGCTTTTGGTTATCTGTTTAGGCAGTGCAGTTGCTCTATTGCTGGCAGCGGGTCTTGCCTATGTCGCGGTCGACAGCTCGGAGCTTGCGCTGGTCTTAAAAGAGCCGTTGGAGGGCTTCTCGGTGGCGCTTGTCGGGACGCAAGCAGAGCTTTCGGCTGTGGCTGCAGTCCTCATTGCTTTGTTCTCCATCGCGTGGCTTGGTCAGGTGCCGTTGCACGCTTGGCTGCGTCTTGCAGGGGCCTCGCCCGGCCCGGTCTTGCCGGTATTGGTACTTGGCGTTCCGTGGCTCGCCCTTTTTCTCCTTACCCTATTTTCGCCGATGCTTTCCGCCTTTGAGCCGACTACCACCTATCTAACTGCCTTTGGCGGCGTGAGCGCAGTTTTGCTGGGTGCTATGGCTTTGGGGGAGATTGACATCCGCAAAGCCGTGGCTTGCTTGGCTGGCGTCCAGGCAGGCTTCGCTCTTTTGGCCTTCACGCTTGTTGGACCAGCTCTCGCAATCTCCTTGTTCATAGGTCAAGCGTTGTCGTTGGCATTATTGGCCTGGGGCGCGGCAGCGGTATTTCAGGCGCGAGACCATGATGGCATCCATGATGGAGAATTGGCCGAGATGGGCGGTTTGAGGGCCGCGATGCCTTGGGCATATGGGGCGATGGTACTCGGCGCTGCTGGTATTTCGTCGTTAGGGCTGCCTTTCGTGCTTAACGGTGCGATCATCGGAATAGGTGGGTTTTCAGCTCTAGCGACGCTTTTTGGCGCCGCTTTCGGCGGTTGGGTTTTCTGGGCGATCTTGGTTGCAGCGCTTTTGAGCAGCATAGCCGCATGGCGCACCGTGGTACTCGCCTTTCATGGGCCTGTACGCAAAGTAACCGAGCAGAGCCATTCAGGCGCGACGGATGCGGGCTGGCCCTCCAAAGCGATCTTTTTGCTCACCGGTGCTGGCTTGGTCGCCGTAAGCACTCTTGGCACCACATCGCTAGAGGAAGGGAGCCCAGACTGGATCGTGGCGATACCGGTTTTGACCTTTGTCGTCGGCCTCGCAACCGCTGCGCTTCTTGCGGCAGGCAAACGATATAATCCTCTCGGCGCCTTGTTCGCCGACGGCATAAGCATCGAAAAAGGCTATCAAAGTGCCTTAATCGGTCCAGGTCGTTGGCTAGGTCAAACTGCAGTCTGGCTCGACGGTGCCTTACATGATCGTGTCCTCAGCGTTCTTGCTGAACGCGTTCTTCCGCTCCTCCAGCGGGCTATGGCGCGGCCGGGCACAAAGCGGGTAGCGCCCTATGCGCTGGGAACTGCTGTGGCCGTGCTTCTTGTCTCTACGCTCGCTGCTATGGTCGGGGCCTGAAGGTGGAAAATATAGTCTCCATCCTCGTTTTTACGCCGCTCCTGGCCGCGCTCATCCTTGCCATCTTTTTGCGCGGGGACGACGATGCAGCCCGCCAAAATGCGAAATGGCTCGCGCTCACAGCAACCGGCGCGACCTTCGCGGTCGCGCTGTCGCTCTTTATTGGTTTCGATGCCGACAATCTCGATTTCCAGTTTGTGGAAACACGCGCAGCACTTTTTGGTCTCTCCTACAGAGTGGGTATCGACGGCCTTTCGCTCGGCTTTGTCATGCTAGTAACGGCTCTTATGCCCATTGCCGTGGCGGCTGGCTGGATGCTGACGGATCGGGTGAAAGGCTATGTTATTTCGCTCCTTTGTTTTGAGACGCTGCTTCTCGGCGCGCTCACCTCGCTCGACGTCGTGTTTTTTGCGTTGTTCTTCGAAGCCTCGGTAATCCCGCTCTTGCTGCTGGCAGGGATATGGGGAGCAAACGGATCTGGCATCGTGGCGCTTAAGGGATGGCTCTATACGCTCCCGGGAACAGTGCTGCTTATTTTAGCTTTGGCCGCCATGGCGCAGGAAGCTGGAACGACCGATATCGAGGCACTTCTGCGCCATAACTTCTCGGTAGAGAATGGTGGGCAGATCACGCTTTGGCTGATGATAGCGGCGAGCGTTGCGGTGAAACTTGCGCTTTGGCCGCTGCACACATGGTTGCCCGGTCTCGCGGCAAAGGCGCCTCTGGCAGTGGGGCTTCTCGCAGCCTGCCTGCTCACTAAGCTTGGCCTGTATGGGCTGATGCGCTTGTCGGTATCGATGCTGCCGGCAGGGACGGAGGTGTTGGCGCCTTACATCATGGGGCTCGCCGCAGCGGGGCTTATCCTCGGTGCGCTAGCCGCCTTTGCGAGCGAGGGGCTAGGCCGCGTCTTAGGCTATCTCGCTGTTGCTCAATCCGGGCTGACCACGCTCGTGCTCATGTCCCAGAACGTACAGAGCTTTGATGGCGTGATCCTTGGTGCAATCGGGGGTGCCTTTGCCCTTGCCGGCCTTTTTGCCATGGCAGGGATGCTCGAAGAACGCGGCAGCTCGAGGCAAATCGCGGCCTTTGGAGCTCTCAAACAGAAAATGCCGGTTATGTCGGCTTTCTTCTTGTTCTTTGTGCTGGCGGCATTCGGGCTGCCGGGTACAGCAACGTTTGCGGGGCTCTTGCTTTCCGCCTTTGGGCTGGTTCAATACAGCTTTGGAGCGGCGCTACTCTTTGCGCTGGGCGTGGTTCTGATCGCCGCGCTTGGGCTATTGCTGCATCGGCGCGTGATGCTTGGGGGCCTCATTAAGGAGAGCTTTAAGATCTTGCCGGACCTGCAAAGCAGAGAGCGCGCGATACTCGTGCTTCTTGTGGCGGGCCTCGTCATTCTCGGCCTTTGGCCAGGTCTGATGCTAGAGCGGACTGGCCCAAGCGTCGCGGCTCTCGCGGAAATGTTCGCAGCACTTCCTTAGACCAATGCTCGCTCAAGAGATCGTCCTCAAAGAGGTGGATAGCACCATGGCCGAGGCTGCGCGCCGCGCGCCGGAGCTTGCCGGACCTACCTGGATCCTGGCGCTGCACCAAACGGCAGCGCGAGGCCGTCGTGGGCGGCAGTGGCAACATCCGACAGGGAATCTTGCCGCCACGCTCGTCATGGAGAGCCCTCAGTTGGCGCAAGCGGCACTACGTTCTTTTGTTGCTGCGCTGGCGGTCTATGACACGCTCGAAGCGCTGGGCGTTGATCGGCTTGCACTTAAATGGCCCAATGACGTGCTCGTAGGAGGCGCAAAGGTAGCGGGCATTTTGTTGGAGTCCCTTGCGACCGGCCATTTAAGCATCGGGATCGGGATCAACCTACGCACCGCGCCTGACGCATCAGAGGTGGAACAGGGCGCCGTGCTGCCTGTGGCCTTGGGTGCATCAGAAACGCCGGAGCAGGTGCTCGGTATACTGAACCCAGCCTTCGCGAAGTGGGAGCATCAATTGGCAACGCTGGGTTTCGCGCCGATCCGGGAAGCCTGGCTTGCCCGCGCCGCGAAGGTGGGGGAGATCATCCGCGCGCGCACTGCGAGCGAAACCCATGTCGGGACGTTTGAAACCATCGACATGGACGGTCAGCTTGTTTTATCCACCGCCGAGGGACGCCTGACCATCCCGGCGGCGGATGTATATTTCTAAGAGGGCGACCATGCTCCTGTGCATCGACTGCGGTAACACGAACACCGTGTTCTCAATCTGGGACGGCACCGACTTTCTTGCCACGTGGCGGACGGCGACCGAGCATCAGCGTACGGCGGACCAATACTACGTCTGGCTCAAATCGCTGATGAACCTCCACAAGTTGGAGGTCGACATCAACGAGGTCATTGTCTCATCCACTGTCCCGCGCGTGGTGTTTAACCTGCGTGTTTTTGCGGACCGGTACTACAATACAAGGCCCCTGGTTGTCGGGCGATCCGACTGCGCGCTCCCAGCGGAGCCGCGCGTAGACGAGGGCACGATTGTTGGTCCGGACCGGCTTGTGAATGCTGCTGGCGCATTCAACCTTCACGGTGGTGATCTGATCGTTGTCGATTTTGGCACCGCCACGACCTTTGACGTGGTCGCGAGTGATGGTGCCTATGTGGGGGGCGTCATCTCACCGGGCGTGAACCTCTCGCTGGAAGCGCTCCATAGCGCTGCCGCCGCGCTGCCACACGTGGACATAACCAAGCCCCAGAAAGTCATTGGTACCAATACCGTCGCGTGCATGCAGTCTGGCGTGTTTTGGGGCTATGTCGGTCTGATCAAGGAAATCACCGCCCGGATCAAAGTGGAGCGCGGCCGCCCGATGAAGGTAATCGCGACCGGGGGCCTTGCGCCGTTGTTCGAACAGGCAGAAGAGCTATTTGACGCGTTTGAGGATGACCTCACGATGCACGGTCTGACCGTGATCCATCGGTACAACAAGGAATACTGAGTGAGCGAGCGACTAATTTACCTTCCCCTGGGCGGCGCGGGGGAAGTTGGCATGAATTGCTATGTCTACGGATACGGGCCAGAGGAAAAAGAGCGGCTCATCGTAGTCGATCTCGGGGTTACCTTCCCGGATATGGACGGCACCCCGGGGGTCGACCTCATCTTGCCCGATATTGAGTGGCTCAAGGAACGGCGCGACCGGATCGACGGCATCTTTATCACCCATGCGCACGAGGACCATGTCGGCGCAGTGGGCCACACGTTCGAGGCCCTTGGTGCCCGTATCTTTTGCCGCGCTTTCACTGCCAATATCGCGCGACGCAAGCTCGATGAATTTGGGATTGGGCCTGATGCGGTGACGACTGTTTCGCGCTATCCAGAGATGGTTGAAGCGGGTCCCTTTAAGGTCAGCTTCGTCCCGGTCTCGCACTCGATCCCGGAATCCTCGGGTCTTTTGATTGAAACCCCAGCCGGCCGCGTTTTTCATAGCGGTGACTTCAAGCTTGATGAAACGCCAGGCGTGGGTGAGCCTTTTGAGCCGGCGATGTTCGAAGAGATCGCAAAGGGCGGGATCAAAGCGCTTGTATGCGATTCCACTAATGTTTTCTCAGCACATGCAGGACGCTCCGAGGCGAGCGTTGGCCCCGAGATTGAAAAGCTCGTTGCCGAGGCCACAGGGATGGTGGTGGCAACGACGTTTGCCTCCAACATCGCCCGGGTGAAAACGCTCGCTGAGGCGGGCGCGCGGGCAGGTCGGTCTATCTGCCTCCTAGGCCGCGCCATGCGGCGGATGATCGAGGCAGGGATCGAAACGGGCGTCCTGTCTGACTTTCCCAAAACGGTCACGGCGGAAGATGCGCTCGACATCCCCCGAGGCAATCTCATGCTCCTCGTGACGGGGAGCCAAGGAGAGCGTCGCGCGGCGTCGGCTCAACTGGCTAATGGAAAATACCGCGGATTGACGATGAAGGAGGGCGATCTCTTCCTATTCTCGTCCAAGACGATCCCTGGGAATGAGCGCGGCGTTATCAAAATCATTAACCAATTTAGCGAGATGGGCGTCGATGTTGTCGATGATAGCTCGGGCCTATACCACGTGTCAGGTCACGCTAATCGGCCCGATCTTGAGCGCATGCACGCCCTCATCGACCCTGCCTTTGTGGTGCCGATGCACGGCGAGCACCGCCACTTGCGAGAGCATGTCAAACTCGCGGAGGCGGGCGGGCGCAGCTCGGTCATCGCGGTGAACGGTACGATGCTCGACCTGGCGGGCAACGCTCCGCGGGTTTGCGGATACGTCGAAACGGGTCGCACCTATCTCGACGGCTCGGTGCATGTGGGGGCCATGGACGGCGTCATC
>JBCCYG010000029.1:0-14746 GCA_039190145.1 Pseudomonadota bacterium
CCCCATCTTGGCCAGGTGGTAGAGCCCGGATACCCCGACGACGCCGCCGCCGATGATCACAACGCGTGCTGTGCTTGGTAGATCAGCCATTCCTCAAGTCTCCCTTTGCGGCTCGGAAGCCGCGATGCTGTAATAGTCGCCTTTTGTGGCGGTATGTATGTGGCCTCGAAGCTTTAGGCCCGTGGTGCCGTCGATGGAGCCCATCGAAAAACAAGTGAAAGGATCGTCATCGTGACGCCAGAACAGCGCTGACCCACAGGTGGGGCAGAATCCGCGCTCGGCCTTTTCCGAAGATTGGTACCAACGCACCTCTCCTTGAATGCTCAGCTTGTCGTGGTCGACATAAGAAGACGCCCAGACATGCCCGGACTGCTTCCGGCACTGGGTGCAGTGACAGACCGCTGGCGCCCCAGGCTCTCCGTGGGCCCTGTATCGGATCGCACCGCATAGACAGCTTCCTTCGACCATCACGCCCTCCCCGCAACAGCCGTGCTGCCCAGCGCAGCACCGTAAGCCACAAAGCAAGTGGCGAGCACGCGCCTGATCCAGACGTTAAACACCCGACCCAGCGCCGCGCTTCCAAGCCCCGCGCCCAATGCGGTGAACCCGCTATAGCTCAAAGCCGTGATCGTGAGCGCCGTTGGAACAATGTAAATCATCTGCCCCCAGATCGGGACGCTCGGCTCCACGAACTGGCTAAAGGCGGCGATGTACCCCGCAAGGCTCTTGGCATTGATCGTCGCGATCAGAAAGGCACGTAGGTAAATGGAGCCCGCCCGGTCTGGCAGCGCCACGGGCTCGCGCGCTTTGAGCCATCCCCGGACACCCAGCCAAACAAGCAAAGCCGCCCCGGCCAGCTGAACCCAAAAGAAGACCTCCGGCGCGGCAAAGATAAGCGCCCCGACACCCGCCGCTGAGAGCAGGAGAAAGAGTAATGCCTGCGTCAGGATCGCCAGCACGCCCCAAAGCGACCGGCGGAATCCAAAGGTCATTCCATTCTGGATGCAGTTCGCGGCATTCGGTCCCGGTGTCGTGACAAAGACGACCCAGAACAGCGCGAATATGATCCAGCCTTCTAAACTCATCTCAATATATCGGCGGCGCGATCACCCAGATCGCAATGCAGGTTTCGTCGTAAGGATTCGCCCAGCGAAACGCTTCTCCGCGGATGCGAAAACTGTCGCCTGTCTTGAGCTTGTGCAGCCCGCCCCCGATCCAGAGATCGAGCCTGCCCTGTAGGATGTAACCCACCTCTTGCGTTGGTCGCTGCACAGGTATTGCCAGCGCAGAGTCAGGCGCAAAAGAGGAATGCACCATCTCAAAATCGTCGGTCAGATCCGGTGACAGGAGCTCCTCAACGAGGCCTGCGGCGCGCGACCCAATAGGCCGGCGTGAGCCAGCGCGCACGACATAACCGGTTTCTTCGGCGGTAGTCGCATCTGCCCGAAAAAGCGATGAAACAGAAACATCGAGCGCAGCTGCGAGCTGTCTTAGGTCGCTCACTGAGGGCTCTGAAAGGTCACGCTCGACCTGACTTAGCCAGCCGACCGACCGGCCCAGCCTGTCCGCAAGACCCTGAAGCGTAAAGCCTCGCGCCTTGCGCAAGGCTCTTAGGTCCGCTCCTAGAGAGGGACACGCGGCGGTAATCGTATTCACAAAGTCGACTCCAAACCTTCCGCGTAGAGGGTGCCTTGAGCCGTGAAAAATTCAAGAGTTTTTTCACGGAACGCCAGAGTTCATGACTAATGTACCGCCGAACTGCCGGTGATTGAGGCAGTCTTAACTGTACGGGCTCGCCTCTACCGCCAAAAAGACCTCAGCCAACATGTCAGACAGGGCGTCTGCGTCCTCAGCCGTAAACGCCGCAGGCAGATCGCTATCGATGTCAAAGACAGCGAGCAAACCGCCATCCGCGGCAAACGCGGGAAGCACGAGCTCGGAGCGCGTGGAGGTCGCGCAGGCAATGTGACCGGGAAATGCGTCCACGTCGTCCACCAGCTGCACCTTCCTCTCGCGCGCCGCCGCCCCGCAGACACCGCGCGAAAACGGGATGGTCAAACAGCCATGACCGCCCTGATAGGGCCCAATCTTGAGAAGCTCCGGCGCCACAACACGGTAAAAGCCCGTCCAATCAAAACGTGCATCGGAGTGATGCACTTCACAGGCCACCGTCGCCATGAGCGCAACCGGGTCGGTCTCGCCCTCCGTCAGTGACACGATCCGTTTCTTGAGGTCCGCATAGGCAACCGCTGCTGGACCTGCGTCCAACGTCATGCGAGCTCCAGCGCAAATGCCGTCCCTTCACCCCCGCCGATACAGATCGCAGCGACACCGCGCTTAAGCCCCCGCGCTTCAAGCGCATGGAGGAGTGTGACCAGGATCCGCGCGCCAGAGGCCCCGATGGGATGCCCGAGAGCACAGGCACCCCCATTCACATTCACGACGTCCCTCGGCAGGCCCATCTCGGCCATAAACGCCATCGGCACGACGGCGAACGCCTCGTTGACCTCCCAAAGGTCCACATCGCTCACCTTCCAGCCAATCCGATCGAGCAGCTTCTGCGCGGCGGGCACGGGGGCGGTCGTAAACCAGCCGGGCGCTTGAGCGTGCGATGCATGGCCCATGACACGGGCCCGCGCCCGCGACCTGTCCGAGGTCAAAACAAGCGCCGCCGCCCCATCTGAAATGCTCGATGCGTTGGCAGGCGTCACCGTCCCGTTCTCCCGAAAGGCTGGCTTAAGCTGCGGGATTTTTTCAGGCCGCGCATTGCCGGGCTGCTCATCGATCTCAATAGTCACAGTCGCTTTCCGCGACTTCATCGCCACCGCCGTGATCTCTCCTTCGAATGCACCGCTCTCCTGCGCCTCTAACGCGCGCGTGAGCGAGCCCAGCGCATACTCATCCTGCGCCTCACGGGTGAACTGGTACTTCTCAGCGCAATCCTCCGCGAATGTGCCCATGAGACGACCCCTATCATAGGCGTCTTCGAGCCCGTCGAGGAACATAGAGTCGACCACAGCCCCGTGGCCAAGGCGCGCTCCACCACGCATTTTCGGCAGAAGGTACGGCGCGTTCGTCATACTCTCCATGCCGCCAGCGACGAGCGCATCCGCATGACCAAGGGCGATCCGGTCATGGGCAAGCATCGCGGCTTTCATCCCCGACCCGCACATCTTATTGATCGTTGTAGCGGGCACATCTTCCCCAAGTCCGCCAAGAAACGCAGCCTGACGCGCGGGGGCCTGCCCCTGCCCTGCGGGAAGCACACAGCCCATGATCGCTTCCTCTACGGCCGGGTTGCCCGCCGCATCGAGCGCGGCCTTGATCGCCACGCCCCCAAGATCGGCAGCACTAGCCCCTGCTAGAGCGCCTTGCAGCCCGCCCATGGGTGTTCTTGCCGCCCCAGAGATAAATACTTCGGTCATTTCGCCTCCTGCAGTGCCATTCTCGGCCCATTCAAACGCTTTCGTAACTATTCGTGCGTAGCGTCTCAGCGCACGGACAGGAAGAGGTCTCCGATGGAGTTGATCAGCAGCGACGTGGGTGACACGCGCATCGTACATGTGAATGACAGCCGCATCGACGCCGCCGTTGCCATCCAATTCAAAGACGCCATGCGCGCCCAGACCGATGGCGGTCCCCGTCGCGTGGTGCTCGACCTTTCCGAGGTGAGCTTCATCGACAGCTCGGGCCTCGGCGCTGTCGTGGCCGCCAAGAAACTCCTTAACGGTGCTCATAGCCTAGAGCTTGCAGGGCTCACTCCCGTCGTCGCCAAAGTCTTCAAACTCACACGCATGGACCGCGTCTTCGCGATTCATGCCGACGTGGCCGCCGCCGTCCCGTCGCTCGCCTCCTGAGGCCCGCACATGATCGAAGTCGAAACCTGCGAACAGGCTATCCGCGTCACCTGCCTATCCGACACATTTGAGGTACGTTCGTCGCTCCAGACCCTGATGGAAGACATGGAAGGCCGAGATTACCTCCCGGAGGAACGCGGCACAGTGGAGCTCGTCCTCGCCGAGGTTCTCAACAACGTGGCCGAGCACGCCTACGAAGAGAAAGGCGATGGCCGCATCGAGCTCGACGTGAGTTACATCGCTGACGGCATCGCCATAAAGCTGCAGGATTTCGGTAAGCCAATGCCCAACGGCAAAACGCCGCTTGGCATGCCTGCCAACGTCGATGTGGATGTTGAAGACCTGCCAGAAGGGGGCTTTGGGTGGTTCATTATTGGCGAGCTGGCCAAAGACCTGACCTATGAAAGGCGCGGCGACACCAATCACCTTAGTTTTCGGATGACGCTGGGCGCCGAATGACGCGCTGAGCCGAGTAAGCCGATGGCTTGGGTCGCGCGATGTCTACCAGAAAACGACTCCAAGCCACGCCTTTGGAGAGCCCCAAGGCAACCGTTCATCATTAGCGCATCCACCGTAACGGATTGTTTCCAATTAAGACGCGATTGCCTCAATCCTGCCGCACTTATTCCGCCGACGCGTCGCGATCTGACGTCATCCGTTTGCATGTAGCTGCTAACAAGCTTCATCCCCGGTGCCGCGTTAACAGCCCCCACCCAGTACGCGGCGCCGGGGTTTTTAATCTCACAACTTGCCCTAGAGCGCGCAGACGCTAGGCTCCCCGCTCGCAAGACGGGAGGACAATATGCGCGACTTTCATCTGCCTGGACGCTCCCCCGTCCTGGCCACCGGCGGCATGTGCGCCACCTCCCACCCTTTGGCCGCAAAGGTGGCAATCGACACGCTCGAAAAGGGCGGCAACGCCGTGGATGCAGCCCTAGCGGGCGCCGTTTTGCTCGGGTTTTGCGAACCGCAAATGACCGGAATCGGTGGTGACCTCTTCGCCCTTATCGCGCCAACGCCCGACGCCGATATCATTGCGCTGAATGGCTCAGGCCGAGCGCCAGCAGGCCTCGATGCCGCTAACCTCCGCGCCCACGGGCAAAGCACCATATCGCCCTACGAAGCCCAGGCCGTCACGATCCCGGGCGCCGTAGACGCCATTTGCCGGCTCTCAGAGGATCATGGAAAACTAGGCCTTGCCGACATCCTGGCGCCCGCGATTCACTACGCCGAAACTGGCGTCCCCGTCGCGCCGCGCGTTGCCTTCGATTGGGATGAAGCTCTCGGAAACCTTCACGCCAGCGCACTGCCCCGGTTTTCAGACGGCGGCAAAGTTCCCAAACCCGGCTTCCTTTTCCGTGCACCGAACCAGGCCGAAGTGCTCCGGCGCATCGGCCAAAGAGGGCGCGCCGCTTTCTACGAGGGCGAAATCGCCGAAGACATGGTCGCGACCCTCCAAGAGCTCGGGGGGACGCAGACACTAGAAGACTTCGCCACTAATGCGCCGGACTATACCCAACCGATCAGCGGCACCTACAAAGACCTCGAACTCGTCGAGCATCCACCCAACGGCCAGGGTGCGGCCGCTATTCTGCTGCTCAATATCCTGAAGCACTTTGACCTCTCGAGCATGGCACCCTTCGGAACCGAGCGCGCCCATATCGAAGCAGAAGCCACCAAGCTTGCCTATGACGCCCGCAACCGCTTCTTGGCAGATCCCGACCATACCGCCAGGCTAGATCACATGCTCAGCCCGGAAACAGCCGAGGCACTGGCCGCGCTCATCAACCCCAAACGCGCCCTGCCCGACCCTGCGCCACTGTCTGAGGCGGTGCACAAAGACACGATTTACATCACCGTCGTCGACAAAGACCGGATGGCCGTGTCGCTGATCTATTCGATCTACCACAGCTTTGGCTCGGGCATCGCGTCAAACAAGTTCGGCGTCTTGCTTCATAACCGCGGCGCGGGCTTCACCCTCGAAGACGGTCACCCCAACGAAGCAAAGGGCGGCAAGCGCCCCATGCACACGATCATACCCGGGATGCTCCGCAAGAACGGTAGAACAATCATGCCCTTCGGCGTCATGGGCGGGGCATACCAGTGCACCGGTCACGCAAGGTTCGTCTCGAACCTCACCGATTTCGCCATGGACCCGCAGAGCGCCATTGATGCCCCCCGCGCTTTCTCGGACGCCGGAACAATGAAAATCGAACGCGGCTATTCGGAAGAAATCCGCGCCGACCTCGCGGATCTCGGCCATCACGTCATCGTTCCCGAGGGCCCCATCGGTGGAGCGCAGGCCATCCTTATCCACGATAATGGCACCCTGGAAGGCGCCTCCGACCCCCGCAAGGATGGCTGCGCGCTAGGCTACTGACCCGACTTCTTTGTTCCAAAATACTCCCCGCCGGGAGGCATCGGCCAAAGGCCGACATTGCGCTCAGCGCCAGCGCGGGCTCGCTGTCTTGTCAGCGCGAAGTCTAATTAAGCTGGAAATGCAGCGGGTAAGCGCCGTCTTCAAAGGGTCCAAAAAGGTCCGGAATGTCTGGGTGATCAACAGGCTGCCCGGAATAATCTGCAATTAGGTTCTGCTCTGAGACGTATGCCACATAATAGCTCTGATCGTTCTCTGCGAGCAGGTGATAAAACGGTTGTTCCTTGGCCGGACGCGCCTCTTCCGGGATCGCCTCGTACCATTCTTCGGTATTGGAAAATTCGGGATCAACATCAAAAATAACCCCTCGAAACGGGTGTTTCCGATGCTTAACCACCTGTCCCAGATGATACTTCGCGCGTGTCTTGAGCATCTAATGCCCCTTTCATTCGCGACCGATCCCCACTAGCTCCCGCTTATCGCCGATTCTCCCGAAAATTAAAGGAAACACTGTGTGAACCTTGCCCTAACAGTGCTCGAAATCGTGGCACCTGTTTTTGCCTTGGCTGCCATCGGCTTTCTTTGGGTGAAACTCGGTCTCGAATACCGAACAGAGTTTGTAACCCGTCTCGCGATGACGCTGGGCATCCCTGCCCTCATCTTCGTGGCGCTCATGGAAACGGAAATCTCTCCAGCGGCGCTTTCCCAGATCACCATAGCGGCGGCGGTAACCTACGCAGCCTTGACCGCGCTCATGGGGGCACTGATCTGGATAACCGGCCTAAATCCACGGACGTGGCACGCCCCGTTGGTTATGTCGAACACGGGGAATATCGGGCTACCCCTCGCCTTTTTCGCATTTGGCGATGAGGGTCTCGGCTTCGCTGTCGCTGTTTTTGCTGTCTCCACAGTCTTCGCATTCACCATCGGTCTTTGGCTCGTGACGCGAACGTCAAACCCCCTCGACCTGGTGAAAGAGCCCATGGTTGGGGCAACGCTGCTAGGAGCCCTTTTTTTATGGCAGGGATGGGAAACGCCGCAGGTGGTGACAAATACGCTCACCCTCGTAGGTCAGCTCGGGATCCCACTGATGCTTATCACTTTGGGCGTGGCCATCGCACGGATCAGCACTGGGAATGTGGGCCGCGCTGCGCTGTTGTCTGTGGTCAAGATCGCTTTGTGCGCCGGGCTCGCAGCCGCGGTTGGGCTATGGTTTGGCCTACCTCACGTCGCCTTCGGCATCCTCGTTCTCCAGTTTGCAGCCCCCGCCGCCGTCACGAGCTACCTCATCGCAGAAAAGTATGGCGCAGATGCGGAGCCCGTAGCCGGTCTTGTCGTGCTCACAACTGCTCTTTCTGTCATCACGCTGCCCCTTATTCTCGCCGCTGTCCTCTAATCCCCCGAATTCGTGATTTCCTGAGGCGCAACAATGGGGTACAATTGCAAAAAACAAAAATAGCGAGTGAGGCAGATGAGCAGACCCCTTCGCGCCCTAGTCCTCCTGATGCTTTTGGCGAGCTGCGCCGGAGGCGGTTCAGGTAAGGCCCCACGGGACCTCGATAACGCGTGTTCCATCGTGGACCAACGCTCCGGCTATTTGCGCGCCTTCAAGGCAACAGAGCGCAAATGGGGCGTGCCCGTCGCGGTTCAGATGGCCACGATCTACCAAGAGTCGAAGTTTATCTCCGACGCACGGACACCCTACCGCTACAGGCTCGGCGTGATCCCGGTCGGTCGGCAGTCGAGCGCCTTCGGCTACTCCCAAGCCCTCGACGCGACCTGGCAAGAGTACAAGGATCAAGAGGGCGGCTTCCGCTCAAGGCGCGACAACATCCGCCACGCCACCGATTTCATGGGCTGGTACATGGCTGCGTCTAATCGGGAGCTGGGCATCCCCCTCACCGACGCGACAAACCAATATCTGGCGTATCATGACGGTCGCACTGGCTATCGCCGTGGCAGCTACCGCAGCAAGCCTTGGCTCATGCGCGTCGCGCGTGAGGTAGGTGACCGTTCCGTCATGTATCACCAGCAGCTACAAAGATGTCGTAAGATCTAGCGGCCTTTGGGGCTTATGGGTCCCATTGGCGCGTCTCAGCTGAGATGTTAAAGAGCCGGTCTGGCACGCGTGTTCCCGTGTTCAACTCGCCGAGCGAAACCCGAGTGACCTCCCCCGCGCCGTCTCGAACGATCCACTGACGGAGCTCGACCGGGTTCGTCGAAAAGACGAGCTCGATTGTCCCGTATTCTGGATTGTCCGGGTCCGCAGCGCGCACCACGGTAAAGCCATTGCTCTCGCGCGTCCCGGTGATCTCCCGCTCGTCGCTCAGGTTGACATTCCGCGACAGGATAACCGAGAGGGGCGTTTGGTTAAGGGGATAGCGTGTCGGCTCGTCAGATCGGGGATCAAAGATGACGAGGGCGCCGCCTCCCGCGATCACCTTGGCCTGTTCAGGCGGATCATACTCAAACCGCATGCGGCCCGGGCGCTTAAGGTAGAAAGTGCCGTTCGTCACCGATCCGTCTGGATTGTCCTGCCGAAAGCGCGCGGTAAGCGTCGTCAGCGCATTCATGTACGCGCTGATCTCGCTCAAAGGGATCGTCTGCGCTCTAGCAGCACCTGCAAAAGGCGCGGCCAAGGCTGCAACGGTAAAGGCTCGACGGGTCAGTTTCATGGGCACACCCTTGGTGACTGCTCACCATCATCTAAGCAGAGCCAGTGTGATATGCGATAGCGCCCACCGCTATGGGCCAGTCTATGCCTGCTCTGGCACCAAAATCTCGCGCTTGCCCACATGGTTGGCCGAGCTCACAACACCTTCATCCTCCATCTGCTCCACAAGACGCGCGGCCTTGTTGTAGCCGATAGCGAGCTTTCGCTGGATGTAAGACGTCGAGCATTTCCGATCTTTGATAACGATCGCCACAGCCTGATCGTAGAGCGCGTCTTCGCCATCCGTGTTCCCGCCAAGGCCCAGAACCAGATCGATATCGCTTTCCTTGTCTTCCGTTGGCCCATCTAAAACACCGCCAACGTAGTCCGGCGGCCCGTAGGCCTTCAGATAGGTCACGATCTCTTCGACCTCTTCGTCTGCAACGAAAGGCCCGTGCACCCGGGTGATCTTTGCACCGCCTGCCATGTAGAGCATGTCGCCCATACCCAAGAGCTGCTCAGCGCCCATCTCGCCCAGGATCGTGCGACTATCGACCTTTGAGGTCACCTGGAACGAAATCCGCGTGGGGAAGTTGGCTTTAATCGTGCCGGTAATAACGTCGACCGACGGGCGCTGAGTGGCCATGATCAGATGAATACCCGAGGCCCGCGCCATCTGCGCAAGGCGCTGAATGCAGGCCTCGATCTCTTTACCCGCCACCATCATGAGGTCGGCCATCTCGTCCACGATGACGACGATATATGGCAGCTTTTCGGGCATCATTTCTTCGGTCTCGAAAACGGGCTCGCCGGTCTCATCGTCAAAGCCAGTCTGGACCGTGCGCGTAAACATCTCATCCTTTGAGAGCGCATCGGCCACGCGAGAGTTGTACCCTTCGATATTGCGCACGCCCATCTTGGACATTTTGCGATAGCGCTCCTCCATCTCGCCCACGACCCATTTGAGCGCGACGACCGCCTTTTTGGGGTCCGTCACAACGGGAGAAAGGAGATGCGGAATACCGTCATAGACGCTGAGTTCGAGCATCTTCGGGTCGATCATGATAAGCCGGCATTCCTCGGGCGTGAGCTTGTAAAGCAGGCTCAAGATCATCGTGTTGATCGCCACCGACTTACCCGAGCCCGTCGTACCCGCGATGAGCAAGTGAGGCATCTTGGCTAGGTTCGCGACCACGGGGTCGCCCCCGATATCCTTACCCAGCGCCAGCGGCAGGCGCATGTTGGTATCGCCAAAATCGCGACCCGAAAGGATCTCCCGCAGCACGACTTTCTCGCGATTTTCATTGGGCAGTTCAATACCGATAACGCTGCGGCCCGGGACGGTCGACACCCGTGCAGAAAGCGCTGACATGGATCGTGCGATATCGTCCGCAAGGCCGATCACGCGGGACGCTTTTAGACCCGGCGCAGGCTCAAGTTCATACATCGTGACAACCGGGCCAGGCCGGACGGAAACGATCTCTCCTTTGACGCCGTAATCGTCGAGCACGGATTCGAGCATCCGCGCATTCGCTTCCAGCGCCTCGTCGCTCAAATGATGCCGCTCGACCTCTATCGGGTTCATTAAAAGCGAAAGAGGCGGATATTCGTATTCAAGGCGATTTTCTTCGAACTTTAGCGTCGGTTGCGCCTCAGCCATGGCCTTGGACGACTGGCGCACCGGTTTCTTCGGCGTGTGCTGAACGACCTTTTTCGGTTCGGGCACCGGAATGCTCGGCGCAGCATCAGCCGCTGGCACAAAGGCGGAAAGATCCATGAACTCATCATCAGCAAAATCCTCAGACGGCGCTGTCAAAGGCGGCTCTGCAGGAAGCTCAAGAGGTTCGCGGGTCAGCATCGGCTCCGCGCGGATGAAAGACGCAGCCGCTTCCTCAGCGGGAGCCGCAGCGAGCACTGGCTCATGGCGGCCTCGAGCACGGATCGCCTTGCTAATCTTTGATCGGACACGGTCCTCAGAGGCTTCTGGCACTTCCGCCATCATCGGCTCAGGCGTCACAAGTTCTGGCTCTGGCGCCTCGCGGCGCCCAAAGCTCGGCATAATCGCTCGAAAGCCCTTCGTCTCTTCCATGGGCTTTGTCTCAGGGGCCTGCACAGCAGGTGCTTTTGCCTGTTCGGCGGCGAGGTTCGCGCGGATGACCTGCGCTACGCGATACCGCTCTTCCACTGCGGCTTGCTCGGCGCCATCCATGTGTTGCGCCCAAAGCTCTTCGTCAGCAGCCTCTTGCTCCCGGCGTGCGACACGGTGCGCTTTGTAATTCGCCGCGGCCTGCATGCTTGCCTGCGCGCCAAACTTGGCACCGCGGCCCAGCGCCTTCATGGCGTAAGCGTAGACGAGCACGAGACCCAAGATCAGCCAGCGCGACAGCCGGTAAATCTCTGGCCACGTAAAACCGAGCACAAACGCGCCGAGCGCCAGGATCATGAGACCGGTGATGAGCGAAATAAGCTTTGCGCCCAGCGCCGCCGTGCCTGGAACGATCTGGAGCACCATGAGCAAGACGGTGTCGCCAAAGAGGCCACCCATCCCAAAGGAGTGCGACCAGTCTGCGGGCGGGCTGAGTGTCGACGCGTAAACTGCTGCCAACGCCACTGCGATAGGCGCAAAGATGACGCGTCCAAAGGCGCGCTCACGTCCCCAATCGAGCGCAATGCGCGCGCCCCAAGCCATAAGCAAAACGGCGATGCCCAGCGCGCCCCAGCCCACGATCATAAAGAGCGGCGCGGCCACAGTAGCTCCGAAGCGACCGAGCCAGTTTTGCACCGGCGCATCCGTCGCGACCATCCAGTTTGGATCATCAGGCGAGTAGGACAGGATCATCGCAGCAGCCAAAACACCCATCACGACCAACAGGACGCCCAAAAGCTCTCGCCCGCGTTTCTCTAGCGCTGCCTGCATGTTTTGGTCCAAAAGCGGGTCCCGTCCTTGGGTCTGATACGCCATCTCAGCCTCGTCCTTCGTCTTCAACGAGGAAATCACGCAGCCTGGTAAGGCCGCGGACCATCTCGTCCATTGGGGCGACCAGGGCCACCCGGATATATTCGGCACCGGGGTTTATGCCCCCGTAGTCCCTGCTCAAATACGCACCTGGTAGTGTGCGCACGCCGGTCACTCTCCAAAGGTCGAGGGCAAATCGTTCGCCGTCGCCCACCTTGAGCCAAAGGAAAAAGCCAGCCTCGGGAGATCGATAGGTCTCAATCTCGGCAAAAATGTGGTCAGCGCGCTCAAATTTGTCCGAATATTGTTGCCGGTTAGCCACGACATGGCCCTCATCGGCCCAGACTGCCGCAGAAACGCGCTGCACTGGGTTTGGGAGCGGGGCCCCGGCCAATGCCCGCAGCCGCTTGATTTCGCTCATGCTTTTGGGGCCAGCTGCCACAAACCCAGACCGTAGACCCGGCAAATTCGACCGCTTTGAAAGCGAATGGAAAATCGTGACCCGTTCGGGATCAGCGCCATATTTCGCCGCCATCTCGATCCCGCCCGGCGGCGGAGAATGCCGGTAAATCTCGGAGTAGCATTCATCAGCAAAGATGCGAAAATCGTACCGCTCTGCGAGCTCGAGAAGCTCTCTCCAATAGGCATCCGACGCAACAGCCCCCTGCGGATTGGCCGGAGAGCAAATATAGGCCACCGTCGTGCGGTTAAGTACGTCCGCTGGCATCGATGCATAGTCCGGCAAATGCCCCGTTTCCTCCGTCGCAGGGACAAAGAACGGCTCGGCTCCGACCGACAGCGCCGCCACGCCATAGACGGGGTAAAACGGGTTCGGCAAAAGCACAGCAGGCCGCTCCCCATCCGGCGAAAGCGCAAGCGCAGCGTTAAAGAGCCCCTCGCGCGTCCCGTTGAGCGCCATCACCTGCGTATCCGGATCCGTCGTGACCCCGTAGCGCCGCGCGATCCAGGCGGAAATCGCCTCCCGCAACTCCGGTAAACCGTTGTTATCTGGGTATTTCCCATACTCTCTGGCATGGGAATTTAACATCTCTGGCAGCCAATCCGGGAACGGGTGCTTCGGCTCGCCGATCGTCATGTTCACGGGATCACCGCCCGGCGCATGGGCATCAAGAAGGCCGCGCAAACGCGGCCAGGTCGCTTCCGGAAGGGTTTTAAACCGCCCAGTATCTTGAACGGGTGTCATGAACAAAACTGCCTCAGTTGGGGTCTTTTGCCCCGTTTCGAGTAGTTTAGCTCACCGCAGAGTCCCGCGTCCAGATTATTCGCACCCTAAAGGAGCGCTCTTTCCACCGCCGCGCCGAGGCGCAGCAACCGCTCCTCGCTCATCGGCGGCGTCACCAGCATGAAGCCGCAGGACGGCACACCCGTCGGCAGCGTGAGCGACGCGGACCCCATGAGGTTTCCGATCCGCGTGTTTCTGAGAGCCAGCAAGTTCCGCTCGACATAATAGGAATGCTCGCTTTCCAGCCGCGCAATCTCCGGAGGCAGGATCGGGGAGGCAGGCATGATCACGGCATCAAATCCCGCCGTCGTGGCGTAGTATTCCCGGCGCAGCGTCTCAAGCTTCGCCCAGGCCGCCACGTAATCCGGCGCGGAAACATCCGCCCCGCCGCGGAACCGCTGCAAAATCTCTGCATACATCTTGTCCGGCGCGGCCTCGATCACGTCCTTCCAAAGGCCGTAAGCCTCTGTAGGGTAAAGCAAACCGGTGAGAGCCATCGCCTCGGCCACTGCCGGGATCTCCCGCCGCTCAACCGACGCGCCGGCCGCCGTCAATCTCTCGACGCCCGCCTCAAAAGCCGCCAGGGGCGCTTCTTCGACCGCCTCCATGGCCACGGTCTCACAAACAAGAAACCGCGTCCCGGCCACGGTAGTCCCTTCCAAATCCACCGCAGACTGCCCCTCAAGCGCCGCCAGAAGGAGAGCCGCATCCTCCACACTCCGCGCCAGCGGCCCCACAGTGTCGAATTTCAAACAAAGCGGCACAACGCCCTGAAGCGACACCCGCCCCGACGTCGTCTTGAGCCCCACCAGGTCGTTCCAAGCCGATGGGATACGCACCGACCCCCCGGTGTCAGAGCCTATTCCAGCGGAAGCCAGCCCGAATGCCACCGAGGCCGCCGCCCCCGAGGACGAGCCCCCAGAGATCAGCGCCGGGTCATTAACGTTCGGCGGTGTCGCCGTGACCGGGTTGAGCCCGAGCCCCGAGAAAGCCAGCTCCGACATGTGCGTTTTCCCCAAACAGACGAGCCCACCGGCCGTCACCATGCGAAGCACCTCCGCGTCGCGCGCCGGGACACGCCCTTCGAGAAGCGCTGAACCCGCCTCCGTTGCCACGCCCGCGCTATCAAAAAGATCCTTCCAGGAGATCGGCACCCCATCGAGCGGCCCCAGGCGAAACCCCTGCTTCGCGCGGTCATGGGCCGCGACGGCCTCTGCCCGCGCGCGCTCCTCGGTCATCCGCGCATAGATGCGGCCCGCAAACGGATGCGCACGCGCCGCATCGAGGTAGGCCTCGGTAAGGTCCACGGGGTCCAGATCCCCGGAGCCAATCGCGCGCCCCTGTGCCGCCGCCGTTTGCCTCACCCAGTCCATCAACGCCCTCCGTCGCATTTACTTCCGCCGCCCCGCCGCCATATCAGAGCGCCATGGAACGCGACATCCTCATTACCGGCGGCGGGCTTGTGGGCTCTACACTTGGCCTTGCCCTCGCGCAGGCTGGTTTTCAGGTGACCATGGTAGACGCGCTGCCAAAGGCCACCCGGCGAAAGCGCGGCTTTGACGGGCGCAGCTATGCCATGGCGCTCGCCACAACGCGGATGCTGCGCGCGTTGGGTCTGTGGGAGGAGCTCGGTCCACAGGCCGAGGCGATCAACGCGATC
>JBCCYG010000030.1:0-14566 GCA_039190145.1 Pseudomonadota bacterium
CCGCAGACCCCACAACGCGCCGCCGCAGCGCGATACCGGACCCCGCGTCAACGACCGCATCCGCGCTCCGGAACTCAGACTGATCGATGAAAATGGGGATAATGTAGGGGTCGTCTCACCCTCGCGCGCCTTGGAGATGGCGGAAGATGCCGGTCTCGACCTCGTAGAAATTTCTCCGAATGCCAACCCGCCGGTGGCGAAGATCATGGATTTCGGGAAGTTCAAATACGAGCAGCAAAAGCGGGAAAGCGAAGCTCGCAAGAAGCAAAAGACGATCGAGGTGAAGGAGGTGAAGTTTCGCCCCAACACCGACACGCATGACTACGACGTCAAGATGAAGAACGTGTTCAAGTTCCTCGGCAACGGCGACAAAGTGAAAGTGACACTCCGATTCCGCGGTCGCGAAATGGCTCACCAAGAGCTTGGGCGAGATCTGCTTCTACGCGTGGCCGAAGACACCAAGGACCTCGGCAAAGTCGAGAATATGCCCAAAATGGAAGGCCGCCAGATGATCATGATGATCGGCCCGCTTCCGAAATAGCGCATGGCTCGGGATGATCTTGATCCCGAGCTAGGCGGACTTTCGGGCTCAATGCTCGCAGAGCGCGCCCAGCTCCCTCCAGACCATCCCGACGCTGAAACCTGGCGCAGGCTTTGCGACCTCGTTGACAACCACTACGGCTCCACCTTTGAGATGCTCGCGCGCTTTGGGGCGATCGCAATTGGTGCAGCAGTCGTGTCGTATGTGACGTGGGACGTCATCCCTCTTATCTGGGGTGCGGCTTATCTCGGCAGCGTCGTTCTCATATGGCACTACATGCGCGGCATCAAAGCTCCAGGAACACGCCAAGAGTATCGCATGTCTCTCGGGCTCGACATGTTTCAATCCCTGATTTTCATCACCATCGTTCCCTACGCCGCGAGTGTCGCAACGCCGGCTTCTGCGGTAGCCCCATTCGCGGTGGTTGCAGGCTACGCGATCTACAATATCGCGCGGAACACGCCGATCCCTTTGATTGTCGCGTGGGAAGGCATCTTGATGGTCGGTGCCGTCATCTGGTCTTGCTTGCTCATCCTAAGCAACTTTGGGGTCACCGCTGAGACGCTCGGAGCCATGGCTATAAAGGTCATCGTCGTGAGTTACGCAGCACTTGTTTCTTGGGATGTCCTGCGCCGGACGCTACAGGAACGCGCCTTAGAACGGCGCACTGTGGAAGCGCAACGAGTCGAATCTGTTGGGCAGCTGACCGCGGGTTTGGCGCACGAGTTCAGCAACATCTTGGCCGGCGTTCAGGGCCATATAGACATCGCGGAGATGGAATCTGACCCCAAGAGCCGTGCGGAGAGCCTAGGCTTTGCCAGAGAAGGTACACAACGCGCCGCAAGCCACGTTAGGCAGCTTTTGAGCTTTTCGCGAAAGGCCGCCGCTCAGTCAGAACCCAAAGAGCTTAACGCGCTTATGCGCCGGAGCTTGCCGCTCTTTGAGAGTCTTTTTGGAATGAAAAGACTGCTTGCGTTTGAAAGCGATGCGCCGTCCTTGGGGGCCGTCGTTGATGCTGCTGCGATCGAAAGCGCGGTTGCTAACCTCGTCCTGAACGCGCGTGATGCAGGGGCAAACCGCGTCATACTCCGGCTGGGCCGCGTCGTGTTTATCAAACCCGAGCGTATCGCAGCGGAACTCACGCTCCTTCCGGGAAACTACGCTGCCATTTCTTGCATTGATGATGGCCCAGGCATCCCAGCTGAAGTCCGGCACAAGGTATCTGAGCCGTTTTTCACCACCAAGGGGCCTAGCGAGGGCACAGGTCTTGGCCTCTCCATGGTGCGCGGTACCGCAGAGCAGATGGGCGGCGCTCTCTTAATTGGTAGCTCGGAAAGTGGCGGTGCAGAGATTACAATCCTGCTGCCAGAATATGTGGCCGACTTGCTGCTTCCCTCTCAGGAAAAACCGGCCACCTACCACTAGCCTCGCGAGGCGAAAATCTCGTCAATTATTGCTTTGGCTGCATCAAGAGAGGGCCGAAGCCCCAACACCGTTTCGGCGGTGATGCTGACCTCTGACGCCTCGCTCAAAATGACGTCCAATCGCTTGCCACCAGCTAAGCCATCCTTCACGCGCCTCTCGGCTTCGCGTCGCCCTAAGTTCGGCGCTAAGGCAAAAACTACGGCTTCCGCCATAACCTCCGGCACATCAGCTATGCGCGCGGCCATGCGCTCAGGATCGGGGCGAAGATCGCTGGCGAGGTCGTTCGCTTGACGGAGCCCTGCGCCAACCACTTCGAACAGCTGCGGAAGGAAAACCCACTCCACCGGCCAGGCTGCGCCGTCTCGTTCTTCGGTGTGCAGAGAAGCCGCAGACAGTCCCGCCGCGAGACCATTGGCTACCAAGGCAATTGTTTGCAGCGCTTCAGCGCCAACGGGATTTGATTTGTGTGGCATGGTGGAGGAGCCACCGCCTTCCCCCGCGCCCAGCTCTCCAACTTCGCCGCGCCCTGACAAAGCAAGATCGCGACCGATCTTGCCGAGCGCAGTCGTCAGTCGCTGAAGCCAACCCGTAAGCGCGACAATCCCGCCTCTGTCCGTATGCCAGGGCGCGCTTGGGGCCAAATTCAACTCTGCCGCCAGTGCCTTCGCGACTGCTGGGCCGTGCGGGGCAATGGCACTTTGGGAGCCCGAGGCCCCTCCAAACTGCACTCGCAGCGTGCGGTGCCTGATTTTCTGCAACTCGCTTTCCAGGCCAATGAGCGGTTGTGCCCACTGAGCGACCCGCAGACCAAGGCTTATCGGCGTCGCAAGTTGCCCCCGTGTGCGGGCGAGCATCGGTACGTCCGCATATTCGAGAGCAGACTTTTCAAGCTGGTCGATGAGAGCGACCAACCGTTCGCGGACTATATCAAGAGCTACCGAATAGCTCAGCACCAACGCTGTATCGACCACATCTTGGCTCGTTGCCCCCCAGTGGATCCAATCATCATGGGGCGCAGGCGTTGCATCTCGCAAAGATGCAACAAGCACCGGCACAGGGACACCTGCCTTGCTGACGCCTTCAGATAGCTTGTCGAGCGAGATCTCCGCGCGCGGGGCGTGTTTTACAATGGCTTCCGCAGCAGCCTCAGGGATCACCTGGAGCCCCCCCTGCACTTTCGCCAACGCGACTTCAAAAGAAACCAGACGCGTCCAGAGTTGGGCGTCGCTAAAGATCGCCGCCATTTCCTCATCGCCCACTATTGGCGAAGCGAGGAACTTCACGCTTCTGCCTCCATCTCAGCAAAGGTTGCTTTGGCAAGCTTGATCGCGTGATTGGCTTTCGGGACGCCAGCGTAAATTGCCACATGCAAAAAAGCCTGCATAATGTCGTCGCGGCTCGCGCCGGTCCGTGCCGTCGCGCGGATGTGCATGGGTATTTCCTCAAAGTTACCTGTCGCTGCGAGCAAAGCTAGTGTCAGCATGGAACGTTCTCGGCGTGAGATTGTGGCATCGGACCAAACGGTGCCCCAAGCCCCCTCGGTTATGAGCCCTTGAAACGGCGCGTCAA
This sequence comes from Pseudomonadota bacterium, assembly GCA_039190145.1. Lineage (GTDB taxonomy): Bacteria > Pseudomonadota > Alphaproteobacteria > Rhodobacterales > Rhodobacteraceae > Shimia_B. The sequence continues at coordinate 3,536 of JBCCYG010000030.1, forward strand.
AGTCCGACTTTGCCGCCTCCGCGCGGTCCACATGGGAGTCACCGAGCACTTCTCTACGGACCTTCATGCCAGCCTCATGCTTGTCGCTCATCTAAGCTTCCCTCTCGGCGTTTTTCAGCACCCTATCGCCTACCAGCTAACACGCCTAGCGGGCTTGAGCGTCGGCAGCGACAGCGCTAGTTGTCTCGCAGGAGGCAAAGCCATGAACGCACCGACGAAGATCACAGCAAAAGACGCCCCTGAACTTGCAAAATTCAGCTGGGACGACCCCTTTCTGCTTGACGCTCAACTGGGTGAAGATGAGCGGATGCTCCGCGACGCCGCGGCTAAATTTGCCGCCGACGAACTCGCCCCACGAGTAATAGAGGCCTACCGCGAAGAACGTGTAGAGCCCGAGCTGTTTTCAAAGATGGGCGAAGCCGGTTTGCTTGGTGCCACGGTTCCCGAAGCTTATGGCGGCCTAGGTTCGTCCTACACTGCGTATGGCCTGATCGCTCGCGAGGTGGAACGCGTCGATAGCGGTTACCGGTCGATGATGAGCGTTCAGTCGTCGCTCGTCATCTATCCGATCTACGCCTATGGCTCAGAAGAGCAGCGCCAGAAATTTCTCCCGGGACTGACCTCGGGCAAGCTTATAGGCTGCTTCGGCCTCACAGAGCCAGATGCGGGCTCCGATCCTGCGGGCATGAAGACGCGCGCCGATAAAACTGCGACTGGCTACAAGCTCAGCGGATCCAAAATGTGGATCTCAAATAGCCCGATCGCGGATGTTTTTGTCGTCTGGGCAAAGTCCGAAGCACATGACGGCAAAATCCGTGGCTTCGTGCTTGAAAAAGGCATGACAGGACTTTCAGCCCCTAAAATCGGTGGAAAGCTCTCTCTGCGCGCCTCCGTTACTGGTGAGATCGTAATGGATGGGGTGGAGGTTGGAGAGGACGCGCTCCTCCCTGGCGTTGAAGGGCTAAAGGGCCCGTTCGGCTGCCTCAATCGCGCACGCTACGGCATTTCCTGGGGCGTTATGGGAGCCGCGGAGTTCTGCTGGCACGCCGCGCGACAGTACGGGTTGGACCGCAAGCAATTCGGCAAACCCCTCGCCCAAACCCAGCTTTTCCAAAAGAAACTTGCAGACATGCAGACTGAGATCGCTCTAGGCCTGCAGGGCGCGTTGAGGCTTGCGCAACTTATGGATCAGGGGCAGAGCTCCCCTGAGCTGATCAGCCTCATGAAGCGGGCAAATTGTGGTAAAGCGCTCGATATCGCGCGCCAAGCTCGTGATATGCATGGCGGAAACGGCATCTCTGAAGAGTACCAAGTGATGCGCCACGCAGCCAACCTTGAGACCGTCAACACGTACGAAGGCACACATGATATTCACGCTCTCATTTTGGGGAGAGCACAAACCGGGCTGCAGGCCTTCTTTTGAACGGATAGACTCCTCGGAAAGAGCCCAGCTGCTCCAAAATCGTGCCTCAGCACAGGGGCATACAAACCACGGTAGTAGGTAAATGGTGTAAGATGTCGTCGACTGGCCAACCTGAGATTGAACTCCCCGATTTGTCGGAACTCAATCGTGTGGAATGGGCCGAAGCGTTACGTAGCTATGCAGAAGCGTCTGGCGATTACATGGAGCTGGATGCAGATCACCACGTGATCCAAGTCGGGAACGGCGACAGGCTCCTTGTGACCTTCGAGTCAGCTCACGACGTCCGCAACAGCGCCGACCTTGCCCTCCCCTTCGGCCTAACCGTCGCACAGAGCCTTGACGCATCCGTCATGATCTTTCTCTGCCAGCGCCCGACTTGGTTCCGCGCGCAGCCGGTTTATGACTTCTTTGACACCCTCACGGATGAGGGAGTTTTCGACGATTTCGACCACGTATTGTTCTATGGAGCGGGTCTTTGCGGCTACGCGGCTGCCGCGTTCTCCGTGGCAGCACCAGGCTCCGATGTTTTCGTCATCAGTCCACATGCAACGCTGGACCCACGTATGACAGAGTGGGATCCGCGCTTTACTGCCATGCGGAAACGCTCTTTCACAGACCGCTATGGTTACGCGCCCGACATGGTTGAAGCAGCGCGACACACATTGCTACTTTATAACCCCGACGATGATCTAGATGCGATGCACTCCGCCTTGTTCTCCGGGCCTCATGTGACGCGATTTCGATGCCGATACCTGGATAACGACATCGTATCGCCTCTGGAAGAAATGCGTATACTCCGTGACGTTATAGGTCTCGGGCTTTCTAAGGATCTGAGCCTGAAGACTTTTGCGGAGCTTTATCGTCGACGCAGGGATTACGGACCATACCTTCGCAAGCTGCTCATCGAAGTTGAGGATATGGATCGCCCAAAGCTCACCACCTGGTTGGCTGAGTCTGTACTCGCGCGCCGAAACATGCCGCGTATGAGGCGGGCGCTGAAGCGGATTTCTAGCGACGACAAGAAACCGGACGCAGCCGAGTAATCACAGCCCACCTTCGCGCGTTATAAACGCGACGATGTCATCGACACCCTGACCTGCCTTCAGGGCTGCAAGCACAAAGGGTCGCCCTGCGCGGTTACTGGATGCATCACTTTCAAGCAACTGGATATCCACACCCACATGGGGCGCAAGATCCGTTTTGTTGATCACAAGTAAGTCCGAACGCGTGACGCCAGGCCCTTTTTTGCGTGGGATGTCCTGCCCCGCCGCTGTGTCGATGACGTAGATGCTGAGGTCTGCTAGCTCTGGTGAAAAAGTCGCCGCGAGATTATCGCCGCCGCTTTCAATTAGGATCAAATCGAGATCGGGGATTTCCTCATTTAGTTCCGCTACCGCGCGCAGGTTGATTGACGCATCTTCGCGGATCGCGGTGTGTGGGCACCCGCCCGTTTCAACGCCCTTGATCCTGGCTTCTGGGAGCGCTTGAGCGCGCAGCAGGAACTCCGCGTCTTCGCGCGTGTAGATGTCATTGGTAATGACGGCCATGGAGTGCTTTGGGGCCATGGCCCGGCAAAGCTGCTCGGTCAGGGTCGTTTTACCTGCACCCACAGGGCCACCGATACCAACACGCAAGGGACCATTCGAGCTCATGTCTTAAAGACTCTTGCTTCCTGGGCCTCATGGCGCATGGCGCTCAGGTCACTGAAAAAGGCGCCTGTTCCGAGCTCTTCTATGGATGCTTGAGACGCGCATTCGGCGGTTTCGGCGATATCTCTCGCAAGCCGTGATAGAACAGCTTGGCCATCGCTTTGCCCGAGCGGCACGAAGCGGACAGCACATTGCCCCAAATTCGATACGAAGCTCTGCAAGTAGATCCCAGCGATCACTTGAGGCTCCGTTTTAAAGCTGCGGCAAGCCAGTCCCACGGCGACAGGCAGCGGTGCGTCATCAATATACGGCCCGATAGCCCGTAAGGTAAGAGCAAAAGCCTTACCTTGCGCGTTGGTTTCCTCCAGCCGCTCCCGGCTACCTGCAAGAGCGCGGGCGAGCTGGCACACGTCTTCGCCCCGTTGAGCGGCGCAAAGCAGGACAGCATCGTTCCAACCGCTGCCTTGCTTCAGCACGACCCTTAGCCAAGCCTCGAGAGACGCTGCGTCCGTGATCTGGCCGTCAGAAATCGCCGTCTCAAGCCCGTGCGAATACGCAAAACTCCCCAAAGGAAAGGCGGGCGACAGCCATTGGGTGAGCGTGAGCAGCTCAGTGGTCATGGCTGTGTCCCATCGTCCGTCCGTGACCATAGGCGCCACCTTCGGGGCGAAATGGACCCGTGACTTCGTGGAGGTGCGCACCGAGGCCAATAAGCATATCTCTCAAAACGGGATCGAATTGGAGGAGGAGGTAGCCTTCGCCCATTTCACAAGGCGTGTGACGGTTGCCGATATGCCAGGCGAGCCTCGGCAGGTCGCCGGTCACCTTCAGCAATGTTTCTTCGGCCGCCTGCACTTCTACAGCACGCCCGTCTTCAAGGAGGAATGCCTCACCTGGCTCGATGTGAGACGTGTGAGCAAGGTCCACGAGAAAGGCAGTACCGTCGTCGGCCTTTAAACGCTTCCGTCGCAAAAGCCGCGCGGCATAGTCCAGCGTCACATGACTGAACGGCTCTTGCGCTGGCCCAATGGCGGTGGCGCGCGGCAAGCTCATCGCTGCCGCCCGCCCGTGTCATGAACGCTTAAAACTCGATGCGATCCCGAAAGACGTGACGCACAATCTCTTCGCGCTTGAGGCCTTTGTCGGCGAGGTGCTCGTCGGAGAGCGCCATCAGCGCTTCGATTTCGTCGCAGCGTGCACGAGCACGACCCATGGCGACAACGGCGTCGGTGACGACCATGCCAAGGTTTGCGAGAGCGGAGCGGACCGAGCGGCCTGCGGGAATGTCGGTGATAGATGCCATTTTGGAAATCCTCGTTGGGGTTGCTTCCGATGACTTCACAATAGGTATGCGGCTCTGACATTTCTCCCCACAATGGTGCATCCCCGCCATGCGCTCGCTGCAACGCAGCATGGCTTCCATAAGAACCCATCACCATTCCAACCCCACAATCTCTACGCTCTCGGTCACTTCACCATTGGTCGACCAGCGGACAGGCACCCCCGTGCCAAGCCTAGGAAACCAGTAAAAGAACGTCGAGAAGCCGTTGGTATCATCGAGCGTCACTTCGGTGCGGATGCCCCACATCTCGAGTTCGCACTCTCCCAGTTTCAGTCGCGCAGGAGTATCGCCGACGGCGATGTTGAAGATCGCGGGAAACTCAAAACCCTGTTGCGAGATGATGAGCGCGAGGTCTTCGCTCATTGCAAGCTGCGGGTATGGCAACGTCTCTAGGCCTGCGGGCCATGTGTAGCGAACGACGCTAGCGCCGTCCCGAGTTTCCACCAGGTAGACGCCGTGCTTAAGGCGCCCGGACTGTGGTTCTACCTCCCCTGCTTCGGTCAGGGTGCCCATGGAAATGATGCCCTCACCAAGGTCGCGGTGCAGCTCAAGCGCGCCGGTGTCGCGCACGAAAGCCACGCCCCCAGCAAGGTCATCCGCCGCCGGGCACTCTGCCTGCGCAGCCATGGGCAACGCCGCGCAGAGCGCAAGCACCCGGATCAAAACAGGAAGTACCTCTGCGCCATGGGAAGCTCGCTTGCCGGCTCGCACGTCAAAAGCTCCCCATCAGCGCGCACCTCATAGGTTTCCGGGTTTACTTCTACCTCGGGCGTCAGGCTGTTGAGCACCATGTCTTTCTTACCGATGCCGCGCGTGTTTTTGACAGCCACGGTTTGCTTCGCGAGGCCAAGGCTCTCGGTCTCAGCGCCTTCGCTCACAAAGAGCACAGCGGAGTTCTCTACGTTCCGGCCCATGGCGCCAAACATCGGCCGCGTATAGACGGGCTGCGGCGTCGGGATGGAAGCGTTCGGATCGCCCATCTGCGCGCAAGCGATAGAACCACCGACCAGCACCATCTCGGGCTTCACGCCAAAGAAAGCTGTGTTCCAAAGACAGAGGTCCGCGCGTTTGCCGACTTCGATAGAGCCGATCTCACCGCTGATGCCATGGGCGATCGCCGGATTTATCGTGTACTTAGCGATGTAGCGCCGCGCGCGCAGGTTGTCGTTATCGCCCTCTTCTTCCGGCAACCGGCCTCGCTGTACCTTCATCTTGTGGGCCGTTTGCCAGGTACGGATGATCACTTCGCCCACGCGGCCCATGGCCTGCGAGTCAGAGGCGATAATAGAGAACGCGCCCATGTCGTGAAGGATGTCTTCAGCCGCGATGGTCTCCTTACGGATGCGGCTTTCAGCAAAGGCCACGTCTTCCGGGATCGACTTATCCAGGTGGTGGCAGACCATGAGCATGTCGAGATGCTCTTCGAGCGTGTTCACCGTGTAAGGCCGCGTCGGGTTAGTGGATGACGGCAGCACATGGTCGAGTCCGCAGACCTTTATGATGTCTGGCGCGTGACCGCCCCCTGCCCCCTCCGTGTGGAACGCGTGGATCGTGCGGCCCTTCATAGAGGCGACCGTGTTTTCCACGAAGCCGCTCTCATTGAGCGTATCCGTGTGGATCATGACCTGCACATCCATGTCATCAGCAACCGAAAGACAGGTATCAATGGCGGCGGGCGTCGTGCCCCAATCCTCATGAAGCTTCATGGCGCAGGCGCCTGCCTTCACCATCTCAACAAGTGCTGCAGGCTGCGAGGCATTCCCTTTGCAAGAAAGCCCGATATTCACAGGCACGCCATCCATGGCCTGAAGCATCCGTCCGATATGCCAGGGTCCGGGTGTACAGGTCGTTGCCAGCGTCCCGTGCGCTGGCCCTGTCCCTCCGCCGAGCATGGTAGTCAGCCCGGAATGCAGCGCATCCTCGATCTGTTGCGGGCAGATAAAGTGAATATGGGCGTCAAAGCCACCGGCGGTGAGGATCTTGCCCTCCCCCGCAATCGCCTCCGTTCCCGGCCCGATGACGATATCGACGGCCGGCTGCGTATCGGGATTACCGGCCTTCCCGATCCCCGCAATGCGCCCTTCCCTTAGCCCCACATCAGCTTTGTAGATCCCTGTATGGTCTAAAATGAGCGCGTTGGTAATGACGGTATCGACGGCGCCTTCAGCGCGCGTTTGCTGCGATTGCCCCATCCCATCGCGGATCACCTTACCGCCGCCGAACTTTACCTCCTCGCCGTAAGTGGTGAGGTCTTTCTCCACCTCGATGATGAGGTCGGTATCAGCAAGCCGAACCTTGTCGCCCGTCGTAGGGCCATACATGTCCGCATAGGCGGCGCGAGATATTTTGGCGGGCATTAGTTGAGTTCTCCAAAAAATCTAAGCTGTTCTGTGCGCGAGCGCGTAAGGCCCTCGGCGCAGGACCAATAGAGAAGAGGCTGCATCGAGCCACCTTTCGCCATGTCGCTCTCGACGAGGCAGGCAGCATCGCGAAAGCTGATCCAAGCGCGTTGAGCGCGTCTTAGCATCTCTTCGGTTGGGACGCCTTCGGCATCCGGGCCGCCCGCGCGTCTCGGCGTGCTCGCATCAAAGCTATCGATGCGTTTCGCGCGATCGACAGCCATTCCGTAGGCGAGATTGAGGTCCTCATCCGCCTGCTGCCATGCTTCATAAGCGCAGGTATTCATGTCGAGTTGGGTTTGTGGGTAGGAACAGTCTGCCGCTTGAGCGGGCGTATGTTGCGCCGCCACCAAAATCGCCCCGAGAGAAATGGCCACCGACTTCACTTTGCAAAGCCCCGCTTTGCTAGCCTTCTTCGGTTAGACTTGGCCTTGCGCTCAATCGGCTGCATCGCTGCTTCCATAATGTCCGCCGGATTGCGCGCACGGAGTATTGCGATACTGGCAGCAGTGGCGCTTTCAACGAAGGCGGGTGTCTTCTCCTCGATCATGCGGCGTTTCTCTGCCTCTGTGACCGACCAAATCCCAACCATCCCCAAAACACGGTAGGCGACGACCATCTGCGTCTCGACCCAAAGGTTGGCTAGCCGTATGCTCGTCCACGCAATGGCGTAAGGGTCTTTCAGAGGCCTCACGAAGGAAGCGCCCCCATGACCTTCCCGTTAAATCCATAGACTTCTCGCGAACCAGCTAAAGGCACCAGGGTGACCTCCCTTTGCTGACCGGGCTCAAAGCGCACCGCAGTCCCTGCGGCGATGTCGAGCCGCTTGCCCATCGCTACTTGTCTATCAAAATCCAAAGCGGTGTTCGTTTCTGCAAAGTGATAGTGGCTGCCAACCTGCACCGGGCGATCACCGGTGTTTGCAACCATGATCACCGTGACATCCGCTCCCGCATTGAGCTCAATCTCGCCTTCCGAAGGTATAATTTCACCAGGTTTCATCCGATCTGCTTTCTAATTGCGTCAACGATCTCTTTGCCGAAAAGCCCAATCAGGCCGCCCACGGCCAGAACAAACCCCGATACCCCGTCGCCCGACAAAACAACGATCAACGTCACCGCAACGAGGCAGAGCGCGTAGGATAACGCCAGTGTGTCTTCGGTTTTGATGTCCACTTTATCGAGCAACACTTTCTCGAGGGCCCCGACGAGTGGCTCTTGAACGAACCGAGACGCGAACCCAGCGGCGACAGCTAAGATGAATGCGAGCATGGGTAACCTCCAACTAGCGAATGGGGTGGTGCACTGTCACAAGCTTGGTGCCATCCGGGAATGTGGCCTCGACCTGCACGTCGTGGATCATATCGGCGATCCCGTCCATGCACTGCGTGGCACTCACGACCGAGGCCCCTGCTTCCATGAGTTCTGCAACCGAGCGACCGTCACGCGCGCCCTCCACGACAAAATCTGTAATAAGGGCGATGGCTTCCGGGTGATTGAGCTTTACGCCGCGCTCAAGCCGCCCGCGCGCGACCATGGCCGCGACACTCACTAGCAGCTTGTCTTTTTCTCTCGGGGTCAGATTCATCTTTCTTCCTTACACAGCCCAGACGCGGGGCATCTGCCCGCCGGTGAGCTTTTTCAAAACGGGGGCAAGATCCCTCTTCAACGGCCACAGATCGCCATAGGCGCCCCGGATCACGAGCTTTCCGCCCCAGGCGGACATGGCAAGGCCGGACGGTAGCACTAGACTGCGCGCCACATCTTCAGCATCTTCAGCGTACAAGACGAGCGTCATGAACGCTCTTGTATCTGCCAGGCCCGCAGCTTTGCCCATAAGCGTCTCATCAAGGGCCAGCGCATCAACCCATTGCGGTCCATCGTCCAAAATCTCACGGCGATCACGAATCTCAAACCGCGTGAGCTGCTCGCCCATGGCCGCTCGACCGAGCACGATCATCTCGAGGGCGAGAACCCGCGCGCCTGGCGCGGCCTTAATCGTCGTGCGCCGCCGAAGCGAGCTCTGATCAAAGAGGATGGTTTCTTGCGGCAGCCAAAAGAGCGTGGCGCTCGGCCCCACGTTGAGACGCACCGAAACTTCCGCCGCTGCTCCAATAGAGGCATAGGCTCGCTCAGCCGTTTGCGTCGTCAGCATGAGCGCCCCACCCTCAATGCTCGCCTCAAAAGAGAAGCGATCGCCGCCGGTTAGGCCTCCCGCAGTATTCAGAAAAACGCCTTCTGGAATTGGAGAATGCACCGAAGGTAGCATAACCTTGGCGGAGCCTAATTGAGCGAGTTGGATGAGCTTGCCGCTTGAGAAGCCAAGTTTGGCCACTCCGCGCGCACGTTGCATCACCCCTTGGGACAGGTCGAGCATTCATCCCCCAGTCGTCGGGCTGACGATAGGCCGCGAAACCTAGGCGTCGCAACGGCCTTGCGCGGTGTTTCAGCCCAAACGCGCGATATTGCTCAAAAAAGGGGCAGGCTAATCCGGCTCTCCCCATGGCTCCCCGGCCCTTTCCGCGCTAGAGCGGAGGCATGACGACTGAGCTGACGATCCGCCGCCCCGATGACTGGCATGTTCATTTCCGCGACGGCGACGTGCTCAAGGCCGTTCTGCCAGAGACAGCACGGCACTTCGGGCGGGCCATCGTGATGCCAAATCTGGTACCGCCTGTGGTGACGGGACAGGATGCAGCGAGCTACCGCAAACGCATCATGGCCGCGCTGCCGGAGGGCATGAGCTTTGAACCGCTTATGACGCTCTACCTCACGGAAGAAACAGATGAGGGTGACCTCGCCGCAGCCCATGCTGCGGGAATTGTAACGGCCGCAAAGCTCTATCCTGCCGGAGCAACGACAAACTCCGCGTCCGGCGTGCGCGACTTCGACCGCATCCGCCCGGTGCTTGAGAAAATGGCGGCCATCGGCATGCCGCTCTGCGTCCATGGCGAGGTCACGGACCCTGAGATCGATATCTTTGACCGCGAAGCAACCTTTATCGACCGCGTGCTGGACCCAATCCGCAGGGCAACGCCGGGGCTCAAGGTCATCATGGAGCACATTACAACGGCCGAAGCGGTGACGTATGTAGCCTCAGCTGGCGCAAATCTCGCCGCGACGATCACGACGCACCACCTGATCATCAACCGCAACGCGCTCTTCAAAGGTGGGATACGGCCGCATTATTTCTGCCTGCCCATCGCCAAACGGGAGAGCCACCGCCGCGCGCTTGTTAAGGCCGCGACCTCAGGGGACAAGCGCTTCTTTCTCGGAACGGACTCAGCGCCCCATGTGAATGAAGCTAAGGAGAGCGACTGCGGCTGCGCGGGGGTGTTCTCTGCAACGAATACGATGTCCTGCGTGGCCTCTGTGTTTGAGGCCGAAGGCGCGCTTGATAGGCTCGAGGCGTTTACCTCTCTCAACGGGCCTGCCTTTTACGGGCTGAAGCCCCATGACGAGATGATCACGCTCCGCAAAGAGGCGCCGGACTACCCCGCGGAGATCGAAAGCGCCGCTGGGCCAATCAAGCTCTTTGACCCGGAATTCACACTTGAGTGGCGCGTAGTTTGATGCCTCCGGCGGGAGTTTTTGTGGAAAGATGAAAGGGACTTTATGAGCTTCGCCTCAAAGGAAGAAATGGCGCGGCTAACCGCGCGCATGCTTTTGGAAATCGGCGCGGTAAATTTCCGCCCGGAAGCCCCCTACATCCTCGCCTCAGGCAAGCCGTCGCCGTCCTATATCGACTGCCGCAAGCTCATTTCCCACCCGCGCATCCGCTCGACGCTGATGGATTTCCTCGTCGTCACGGTGATGCGGGATGCGGGCTTTGAGGCCTTTGACAACATCGCGGGTGGGGAGACGGCGGGTATTCCTTTCGCGGCCTTTGTCGCTGAGAGGATGGGCTTGCCGATGACCTATGTCCGCAAGAAACCCAAAGGCTATGGCCGCGGCGCACGCATTGAAGGCGATATGGCTGAAGGGGAGCGGGTGCTCCTTGTCGAGGACCTCACGACCGATGGCGGCTCAAAGCTTTCTTTCGTGGACGCAATCCGTGAGGCGGGAGCGAGCTGCGGCCACACGGCGGTGGTATTCTATTACGGCATATTTCCAGCGACACAGAAGACGCTTGGGGATCATGGTGTGGAACTCCACTATTTGTGCACCTGGTGGGACGTGCTGGCAGAGGCAAAAGCGCAGGGAAGCTTCAGTACTGAGG
>JBCCYG010000031.1:0-14513 GCA_039190145.1 Pseudomonadota bacterium
CCCGAAGAAACCAGATTGTAGCCACCGTGTCCGATCTGGACATGGCGCTGATCGATGTCGTAAGCAGTGTCACGGAATTTACAATGGGGAGCCTGAGTCAGGCGGATCTCCATTTGGTGATACCATTGACGCCGACACTCGTCCCCAAGGTAATACCCGTGACACTGCTTACGACATCGATCAGCGCCATGTCCAGATCGGACACGGTGGCTACAATCTGGTTTCTTCGGGAGTCCAGGATCAGAACTTCTCTCTGAATAACACCATCACAGTGACCTCTGGAACCGGGGCCGATGGCACCTACGGAACAATGGATGACGATGGAGGCGTTCGATTTACGGCAGGGGATAGCGCGCGCTCCTATGCGATGATCGGTATGGGAGGTTGGGATGATGCCCATGATACCAACGTGACCGGTGGTGACATCACGATCAATGCTGCCGGGGACATCTACTTTGACGGGAGTAATCCCGGAACGCTTCAGTACAACCGCGACTTCGGCGGAGGTGCTGGACCCGATGACATTAACGTGGCCGGGGTGACAGGTCAGGAGGCTTTTGTCATGATCGGAAACGGTGGTTACAACGTGGACGGAGATTTCGACGGCGCGATCACTGTGACCGCTTCCAATGGCGGGAATCTCTACATGATCGGGCCACAGTATGATGAGGCAGTTTCTACCGTGACTGGATGGACTGGTCCAAGCGTGGAAGGTCCGATCATCGACACCGACCCCATGGCTGACCCGACTACCCAACCGCATGTGGGAGCACCGAGTCAGTTCACTCTTCTCCAGGAAGCCACCATGAAGCGACGCAGCTTCTTCCTCTTCCATGGAAACGGGGGAGCTGCGCAAGCATCTGGCACGACCGGGAATATCGTTCCAGGTTCGTTCCAGATCGATTCCTCGAACAGCGGTGGCGTCAATGATGTTGTCGATTCCGACAACGGAGATGGCACCGGTAATCTCATTGTTACCGGAGGTGCCTTCAACGGGTTCCAGGACAACGATGTTGTTGGAACAATCAACTACGAGACCGGTGAGGTGGTTCTCTTTGAGACTGTTGAGGCGAATGACTTCGATATCTCCGTGAACATCGACTACAGCTATGACACTGGAGGAGGAACGGACTACCAGAACCCCATAGCTACTCAGGCGATTGGGGATGAAAGAACGGCGCAATCAAACGCAGCGATGCGTCCCGACCGAGCTTTCCTCGGCAACGGTGGAATCGTTCCGGGAACGGTTTCGATCGTGATCGATGGCAACAACGATGGCAATGGTCGCCAGGTCATCACCGACTATCTCGGAAATGGCCAGCTCCTGAATGAGCAGAGCCTCATCGTTGGCGCCATCAACTACGATACAGGAAGAGTGGAGTTTGCCGGAATCAACACGGCTACGGCCGACAACAGTGCCGCAAATTCGGCTGGAGAGAATATTCTCAACGTGGGAACGGGAGTCGAACTCCGGACGCCATTGAATGATCCCAACAATCCGGATGAAGTCGTTGCGAACTACAGTTACACGACTGGAAATGGAGATCGTTCCTTCGTCCAGCTTGGGCACGGGGGTTACGATTCGGACGACGGCGGTCGTGACTCCGCGGGTAACTTCGGGAAAATTACGGTTGATGTAGATGGAGACCTTCGCATCCATGGCGGCGCTTTTGACGGTGCCTATGCGCAGATCGGCCACGGTGGCTACGCCAACCAAGGCCGCCATGGCGTTCAGGCAGACCAGGGGAGTGCCGAGATTCCAGGCGGAACCCGCGAGAATCCTGACCTGACCTTTAACGGCGATGAATCAGGGGACATCATCATCAACGCCGGTGGCATTGGTGAGATTCTCTCTGGACGAGGCATCAGCTACTATGACGACCATCAGTATTCGCAGGTAGGTCACGGAGGTCGCGATTCAGACGGGCACCACCAGGGTAACATTGTATTCGACGTCGGTTCGGGCATCATCAGCTCGGCACCGGGCACGATCGGAGGCAGTGGCGTGACAGGTGGTATCGTCTTCACAGCCGGCCAGGCATCTGACGCCTACACCCAACTTGGTCACGGCGGTTTCGGGGCACGTTCTTCTCGTGAGAACAATGACTCCGGAGGTCGCGGACTCTATGGAAATATCAGCGCGACAACCTCGGGTGACATCAGTTTCACCTCTGGAACGGTGTTCAACAATCGCTACAACTACGATGATGGCCGAGTCTACAGTCAGCTCGGTCACGGTGGTTACGATGCGGATATCCGACACAATGGAGGAACCCAGCTGCGGGGTACGGGCATCGGTCACGAAGGTGACATCGTCGTGACCTCGGGTGGGTCGATCACCTTCCAGGGCGGTGACGGTGACGTAATTGTTCCGGGATCGACGGATACGACGCTCGGCAACGGCTATGGTATCATCCATTACACCATGCTTGGACACGGTGGCTACAGTGCCCAGGGAGATCATGGTGGGAACATCACCGTAACAGCCGATCAGGACATTAGCTTCAATGCGGGCGGCTACACCCTGGACGATTCTTCGGAACTCCGGAACTGGGCGCATCTTGGCCATGGGGGAGATGAATCCGATGGTTACAATGGTCGTCGTGACGTGATGGATGATCCGCTCGATACCATTGCGGTCACAGCAACGAATGGAGACATCAAGTTTGTCGCTGGTCCCGGTCAGCGGAACTACGTTCATCCTTCACCACGAGGTCCGAGAGGTTATCGAGCACGTATTGAAGCGACTGGGCGTCGTTGCAGCGCCAGGTGGGGACGTTCTCGAGGATCGGGCGCTCACCCGTGTAAAACTCCACGATTTCGGGCATGTAGCTGTAGATTGCTTTGTCGTCGGCTATCCCCGTGCCCGGGGCGTTCGCGATGGTGATCCCGCCCGCGCGGTAGACGTCAAATATGCCCGGCACGCCAAGCTGGCTATCGGGGTTGAAGTTGAGCGGGTCGAGGAAGTCATCGTCGACCCGGCGGTAAAGCACATCGATGGGCTGGTAGCCGCGCGTGGTGCGCATGGCGACGCGGCCATCCAAGATGCGCAAATCGTGCCCTTCCACGAGCTCGACACCCATTTGATCGGCGAGGAAAGCGTGCTCGAAATAGGCGGAATTGTAGATGCCCGGGGTGAGCACGGCGACGGTCGGTTTACTCTGCCCCGTGGCCGATGGGGTGCAGGCAGAAAGCGAGGCGCAGAGGTCCGCTGGATAGGTCTCCACCGCACGGACTTTGTTCTGCGAGAAGAGCTCAGGGAACATCTGTAGCATCGTCTCGCGGTTTTCGAGCATGTAGCTCACGCCGCTCGGCGTGCGGGCATTGTCTTCGAGCACGAAGAATTCGTCTTCGCTCGTACGCACGAGGTCGATACCGACGATGTGGGTATAGACGCCGCCGGGGACATTAACGCCGCACATCTGGGGCAGGAACGCCTCGTTGCGCGCGATCATCTCCTGTGGGACGCGGCCCGCTTTGATGATCTCTTGCCGGTGGTAGATGTCGTGCAGGAACATATTGATCGCGCGCACGCGCTGCTCGATCCCGCGGGTCAGCTTGCGCCACTCGTTTCCTGAGATGATCCGAGGGACGATGTCGAAAGGAATGAGCCGTTCTTCGGCCTCTTCGCGCCCGTAGACATTGAAAGTGATGCCTGTGAGCCTGAAGAGGTCTTCAGCCTCCCTCTGCTTCGCGCGAAGCTCTGCCGGGTCCGCTGCCTCAATCCAGTTCCCAAGGGCCGCATAGGGCGTCCGGGGCATCTCCCCCGCCCCGAGCATCTCGTCGAAGTAAGGCTGATCGTTCGCCATACCCCTGTTTACCCCCCATCAGTCAATGTGACAGGGAATTAACAATTTTACCGCCCAAAAGGTAGCGGGTGCATGGTTTTTGGGCGTTTTTCACGGCTTTTCAGGGGCCTACGCGGTCCCGCGGCGTCCTGCCTTCGAAGAAATCACCCAGGTTGTCGAGCACTCGGAAGCCCATGGCCTCGCGCGCTTCACGGGTGGCGGAGCCGAGATGAGGTAGCATCACGAGATTATCGCACTGGGCCAGCGTCTCGTTGATACGCGGCTCACCGTCGAAGACGTCGAGTGCCGCACCACCGATGGTGCCGAACATGAGCGCCTGCGTCAGCGCGCCTTCATCAACCACCTCGCCCCGCGCGGTGTTGATCAGGAACGCACCGGGCTTCATCAGGTCGAGTTCAGGGCCGCTAATCAAGCCGCGATTGGCGGGCCCGCCAGGGCAGCTCAACGAGACGAAATCGGCGAGCGGGAGGAGATCGTGGAGTGTGGCGACCTGGGTGGCGTTGTAGCGCGCGAGTATGTCCTTACGGATAGGGCTGCGGGACTGCACGATGATCTGCATGCCAAAGCCGAAATGCGCGCGCTTGGCGATCTCTTGACCGATGCGGCCAAAGCCCACGATGCCGAGGACCTTGCCTGATACTTTGGTTCCGACAAGATGCGTGGGGCGCCAGCCTGTCCAATCCCCTGATCGGAGCTCGCGCTCCCCCTCGCCTGCACGGCGCGCCACCATGAGCATGAGCGTCATGGCAAGGTCTGCGGTGCATTCGCTGAGCACATCAGGCGTGTTGGTGATCGTGATCCCCTGATTGGCCGCTTCGGCCAGGTCGATATGGCTGTAGCCGGCGCCATAATTGGCGAGGATCTTTGCCTGCACTTTAGGCGCGGCCAGTGCCTCGGCACAGACCGCGTCGGTCACCGTGGGCAGCACAGCGTCATAGCTGCCCATGGCTTCCCGAATTTCCAAGCGCGTCAGAGGCTTATCCGCGCGATTAAAGGTTGCGTCGTAGCGTGTGGCCAGTGCGGCTTCCACGGCGTCCGGCCAGCGCCGGGTCACAAGGATAGAGGGTTTCGCAGCCATCACGCGGCCTCCTTTTCCATGAGCGCAGCGATGGTTTCGCCGATGCGCGACGGGCTTTCAGCCACGGTAACGCCAGCGGCAGAGAGGATCTCGACCTTCTCCGATGCCGACTCTCCAAAGGCCGAGATGATCGCGCCCGCATGGCCCATCGTCCGGCCCTTGGGAGCCGTGAGGCCCGCGACATAGGCCACGACGGGCTTTGTCATGTGGTTCTGGATATACTCGGCCGCTTCCGCCTCTTGCGGGCCGCCGATTTCCCCGATCATGCAGATGACATGGGTCTCCGGGTCAGCCTCAAAGCGTTCGAGGATGTCCTTGAACGAGGACCCATTGATCGGGTCGCCGCCGATGCCCACGGATGTTGAGACGCCGATGCCGAGCTCCTTGAGCTGACTTGCCGCCTCATAGCCCAGCGTGCCGGAGCGGCCGACAATGCCTACGTGGCCCGGCAGATAGATGTGGCCCGGCATGATCCCGAGGATCGCTTTTCCCGGTGAAATCGTGCCCGCGCAATTCGGCCCGGTGAGCACCATGCGACGCTCCTTGGGGTAGCGGTACATGTAACGTTTGACGCGGATCATGTCCTGCGCCGGGATGCCGTCGGTGATGCAGACGCAGTACCGAATGCCTGCATCGGCGGCTTCCATGATGCTGTCCGCGGCGAAGGGGGGTGGGACAAAAACGAGAGAGGCTTCAGCGCCGGTCGCAGCCACTGCTTCTTCCACCGTGTCAAAGACGGGGACGCCCTCTACCCTCTCACCGCCTTTTCCGGGGACAACACCACCCACGACATTGGTGCCATAGGCGATCATGTCGGCGGTATGAAAGCGGGCCATCTTGCCCGTGATGCCCTGCACGAGGACCTTGGTGTCGCGGTCAATCAGGATGCTCATTATGCGGCTCCCCTCGTTGCCAGGTGTACGCCCTGAGCCTGGTCATTTTTCCAAGCACCAACGGCACGTTCTGCAGCCTCATTGAGGGTGCGCGCACGGATGATGGGCAGGCCGGAACGGGCGAGGATTTTCTGGCCCTCTTCGACATTGGTCCCGGCCAGTCGCACGATCACGGGGATCTCCACGCCCACCTCGTTCATCGCGTGGACGACGCCCTCGGCGACCCAGTCGCAGCGGTTGATACCCGCGAAGATGTTGACGAGGATTGCTTGCACGGATTTGTCCGAGAGCACGAGGCGGAAGGCCTTTGCGACCCGTTCCGGCGTCGCGCCGCCACCGATATCCATGAAGTTCGCAGGCTCTCCCCCGGCGAGCTTGATCGTGTCCATCGTCGCCATGGCGAGCCCTGCCCCGTTGACGATGCAGCCGATATTGCCGTCGAGGCCCACGTAATTCAGACCACGATCTGCGGCGCGGCTTTCGCGCGGGTCTTCCTGCGACTTGTCGCGCAGCTCGGCGATCTGCGGATGGCGGAAGAGCGCGTTGCCGTCAAAGGTCATCTTGGCGTCGAGCGCGATCACTCGGGCATCCGACGTCACCACGAGCGGATTGATCTCCACCATCGTCGCGTCAAGCTCGGTGAAAGCGCGGTAGCAGCCCTTGAGCGTGCGCACGAATTGCTGCGTGAGGCCGGGATCGATGCCCAGCTTGAACGCCATCTGGCGGCACTGAAACTCTCGCAGACCCACGGCAGGCTCCACGATGGCCCGTACAATGCTTTCGGGCTCCTCGGCGCTGATCTCTTCGATCTCCATGCCGCCTTCGGAGGAGGCCACGATCATGACCCGCTGCGTGGAGCGGTCGAGCACGAAGCCCAGATAAAGCTCTCGCTCGATGGGCACCGCGGCCTCGACATAAACGCGGTAGATGCCTTTGCCCTCTGGCCCGGTCTGATGTGTCACGAGCTTTTGGCCAAACATCTCTTCGCAGGCGCTTTCGATCTCACGGTCGGTGTCACAGACCTTGATCCCGCCCGCCTTTCCGCGGCCACCGGCATGAACCTGCGCCTTGACGACCCAGCGCTCGCCGCCGATCTCGCGGGCGCGGTAGGCGGCCTGTTCGGGGGAGTAGGCCAGGGCCCCGTTGGGCACCGTTACGCCAAAGCCTTTGAGGACTTCTTTTGCCTGGTATTCGTGGATGTCCATCGCGCCTACTCCGCCGCGACGGCTGCGCGATAATGCTGGTTCAGCGCGTTATCGACGGCCTCCTGATCGAAATCGCCGCCCAGATCGCGGATCGCCTGGCCAAATCGGGTCACGATGTCGACGATGGCACCTTCATTCAGCAGGTTGAGGATACCGATGCGCACCTGGACGGGCTCTGACAGTGTCGGCCAGATACCGAAGTTTTGCGCCCGGCAATGCTGGACAAGCTCCATCTCGCGCCCGGCGAGCGATGCCGGGAGGTTGAGGACGAGGAGCGAAGTCATGTTAGACGTCACGTTGCAGCCCATGGCGGTGACGGCCGCGCGCAGGGCAGCTTCGTGCAGGGCATAGTCTGACGCTCTCTGAGCCAACGTTTCCTGGAGCGTGATGCGAAGGGCCTCATGGAAGGCAGCGACGGCATAAGCGGAATGGGTGCGGTGATAGGTGCCTTTCTCTGCATCGGCCCCGTCGATGATCGCCCAGTGCCGCGCCTCTAGGATCGGGTGGTGGCAGAAGGTGCGCGTACCCGACTTCTTGAGCTCTGCGATGTAGGTGTCGGTGAAAGATACCGGCGCATAGGTCAGCGGCAGGCAATTGATGCCCTTTTGCGGGCACGACGCCCAGCCGTGGATGCCGGGATAGTCGTCGATGCTAAAATCCGCGACGCCGAGAGAGGAAACCGCATCGACGAGGCCGAGCACGTTGTGTCGCTCGCAGGCGTCGGAGAAGCCTTGAATGTCGTTGATACGGCCCGAGCCCGTCTCCCAATGGGCCATGGCGGCCCATTTTGGTCTGTGATGCGCGAGCGCGTCTTCGATGACCTGCGCGTCGACGGACTGGCCGTGGGGCACGTTGACGATGGTGACCGAGGCGGGCTCCGGGTCCATGGGGTTGGCGGCGAGTTCTTCTTCCGTGGCGGCGCGCATGCGGACGGTGAGACCGTCGATGCCGGAGAACGTGCCATTGACGAACATCATCACGCTGTCCCCCGGCTGGACCGCGGAAAACATCATGTCGAGCCCGGACCAGCCGGTACCCGCGACGCCAAAGGTATGAACATTGTCGGTCCCCATGACAGCGCGCAGCATGTGCTTGCATTCCACCATGCCCCGCAGAACGTCGCCATGCATGTGATCCGCGATGCCTGCCCCTGCAAAGGCCGCGAGGATGCGGCCATCGGTGTTGCCCGGGCCAGGGCCCGCGGCGATGGTCTGAGGGATCGTGAGCTGGGGGTAGATCTGCGCCATGTTACCGTGTCCTCCGCAGGCAAGTTTATTACTCAGTCGGAAGATAGAACGGGTCTTGCAGCTCACAACGGCGCAAATACCTGCCTTTGGGTATCTAAAAGTATTGGAAAAAACCTACCCATTTGTGTAAATATGCCGCCGTATACCGTTACCGCTAACCCTAAATGGGTAGGTTTTCGAGATTAGTCACTTAAATACAGAGGCTTAGCAAATGAGTGCCCCAATTGGGATCATGCTGGGGGATGCAAACCCCCTCGTTTTGTCGGCGCTCTCCGAGCTCATCGACCGCGATCCGCGATTCTCTCTCGTGGCGACCTCGGCCAGCGCCGAGGGGTTTCTAGGCACCGTCATGCGCGTGCCGGTCGACATCGGCGTCATCGACTGGAACCTGCCGGTGCTCGGCGGAGCAAAGCTCATCGAAGTGCTCCGAGATCAGGAGAATGCGCCACGGATTGTGGTCTATGCCGAAGATACCGGTGACCTACCGCGCATGGCGATGACGGCCGGAGCGGCTGCTTTTGCACCGCGCTCTTCCGACGCGCAGACGCTTTTGGATACCTGCGCCGATGTGGCCGCGGGCAAAATGGTCTTTCCATTCCTCGATATCCGCGCGCTGCAGGCTGATCCGATCCAGTCACTCAGCCGCAAAGAACGCGTGATGCTCGAGGCGCTCTCTAAGGGGCTCACGAACCGAGAACTGTCCAAAGAGCTGGGAATTTCGACGAATACAGTGAAGTTCCACCTCTCTAACCTCTACGAGAAACTGAGCGTCAAGAACCGTGCTCAGGCCATCGCGTTTTACTACTCCTCCCGGCTTGGGTCAGGCGAGTAGGCATACAATCGTCCACCCAAAGACTTCTTGACACCACCGCACAGTGCACGCCATGGGCGCAATAAAGTTGCGCCATGGAGAAAGAAAATGTCGTTTTATGCCGTCGATCAGGCCCCTGCCCGTCTTAACCGCTCGGAGTTGGCCGTGCCCGGCTCGCAGCCGCAAATGTTTGAAAAGGCGGCAGCTTCTGATGTCGACGTCATCTTTCTCGACCTTGAGGATGCGGTGGCGCCCGATGAAAAGGTGCAAGCGAGGAAGAACATCATCGAGGGGCTGAATGAGATCGACTGGGGTACAAAGACCATGTCGATCCGCATTAACGGGCTCGATACGCATTACATGTACCGCGACGTGGTGGACGTGGTGGAGCAAGCGGGCGCGCGGCTCGACCTCATCATGGTCCCAAAAGTTGGAACGGCATCAGACGTTTACGCGGTCGACATGATGCTGACCCAGATCGAGGATGCTATGGGGTTGGGCAAGCGGATCGGGCTGGAGCATATCATCGAGACGGCTTTGGGCATGCAGAATGTGAGCGAGATCGCGGCCGCGTCCAAGCGCAATGAGAGCCTGCATTTCGGGGTAGCGGATTACGCGGCGAGCACGCGGGCGCGGACCACGATCATCGGCGGCGTGAACCCAGATTATTCAGTCCTTACAGACCCTTCCGAGGCGGATGGCAGCCGTGAAACCCATTGGGGAGACATGTGGCACTACGCGTTGGCGCGGATGGTTGTGGCGGCTCGAGCTAATGGTTTGAGGCCCATTGATGGGCCGTTTGGGGACTTTCAGGACGCTGATGGTTATCGGGCGGCTGCGAAGCGGGCGGCGGTGCTCGGCTGCGAGGGGAAATGGGCGATCCACCCGTCGCAGATTGCGTTGGCCAATGAGGTTATGAGCCCCTCAGAGGCCGAAATTACTAAGGCAAAACGGATACTTGAGGCCATGGCGGAGGCTGAGGCCGCGGGTAAGGGCGCGGTGAGTTTGGACGGACGTTTGATCGACTATGCCTCGATCCGGCAGGCGGAAGTGCTGGTGGAAAAGGCCAAGCAAATCGCGGGCGACTAGGCACCGAAGGGCGCGTTAACCTAGGCGCGGTGGCCGCCAAAACGGGGCAGGACCGCGCATACATAACCGATGCACAACTGATGCACATCAGATGCATACGCGATTTTCGCACATGCAGCGCAGTTGAAAGACTAATTTGTGCAGAGATGCTTTACTGCTGCGTCCAGTAGGACGCGGCCTTAGCGTCGGCTGAGCTGATGCCGAGCTCGCGGTAGACCTCGCGCGCCTCTCCGGCCTGGCTCCTTTCAGCAGCAAAGAAGATGTGCCGGTCGCCGGCGGGAATATCGGTCGCGCGCAGGGCCCAAAGCAGCGCCCCGCGATCAGCCATGTCCACGCGGCGCACCTCGATGTCGGTGTCCGGTAGCTCTTGCATGTCGGCCGCATCGCGGAGCGCGAGATAGGCCACCCCTTGGGTCCCCGCCGGGGCCGCTTCGAGGATGCGCATGATCACGGGCAAGGCCGTTTCATCGCCGAAGAGGCCGAGCCAGCTCGCTTCCGGCAGGTTGGAGCCGGACGGGCCCATCACGGCGAATTCCTCGCCAGGCTGGGCGCGCTTTGTCCAATCCGTGACGCGCCCGCCGTCATGGAGCACGATGTCGACGTCGATCCAGCCGTCCCCCTGTTTACGCACGGTGTAAGGAGGGCGGTGCCAGTCGCCCGGGCCGCCAGGCCAGGTGGTGAGCCCGCGTTCATCGAGATAGGGCCAGCCAACACCTTCGGGCCCAAAGAGCGGGCGGAAGTGGAGACCGGCGCCAGGCTTTTCAAAAGCGCTATAATCGCCAATGAGCCGCAGCCGGGTGAAATTAGGGCTGATCTGAGTGAGGCTTTCGATATGGCCAAGATGGAGATTGGGCGGGCTGCCCAGCTCTGGCGCGCGCCATTCTATGCCATCGTCGAGCCCAAGCGTTGTGAAACGTTGGGCATAGAGGTCTTTGAGGAGTTGGAGCTTGGCGGGGGTCTCTGCCGCAAAGGCAACGTCCGTCCCCTGCCCTTTGGCGCGCATAGCCACGCGGCCCAAAGGCGCGTTGATGATCATCCAGGCCTCACCCCGGTCGACGTCAAACCCGTTTTGGGTGGCTACCGCGCCGAGCGCCTCAAAGGCCTTTTCAGGGGCCACGGAGAGGAGCGCGCCATGATCCATCTACACTCGTTCGATGGATGCCGCGATGCGGTCGGCCTCTTCGGCTGTGAGACGCGGCGGGTGCCAATCGCGGCCGGGTGCGGCGTCAAGCAGGCGCTTAGTGTAGGGGTGTTTGGGGTTGTTAAACACCTCGTCCGCCGGGCCCATTTCAACCATAACGCCCTTTTCCATCACCGTGATGTAGTCGGAGATCTGTGCCGCGACGCGCAGGTCGTGGGTGATGAAGATGATCGCCATTTTGTACTCTTCCTGGAGATCGTTCATCAGGCGAAGCACTTGTTTTTGCACGGAAAGGTCGAGCGCGGAGACGGATTCATCCGCAATGACCACATCGGGGCCCATGGCGAGCGCGCGGGCGATGCCGATGCGCTGGCGCTGGCCGCCGGAGAAGTTACGCGGGGTACGCGCGAGCGCGGGCTCGCCGAGACCCACTTGCTCGAGGAGCTCGATGGCCTTGGCTTTGGCCGCGGCATTGGTGACGCCCTGGAGCTCCAGACCCCTTGTGATCATGTAGCCCACGGTCTGGGACGGATTGAGTGAGCCGTAGGGGTCCTGAAAGATCATCTGGATGTCTTTGCGGGCCTGGACGAGATCGTCGCCAGACTTACCCAGGAAATCGGTTTCCTTGATGATGACGGCGCCCTCGGTGGGCTCCTGCAGGCGGATGAGCGTTTTGGCGAGGGTGGATTTGCCGGAGCCTGACTCGCCCACGACGCCGAGCGTCTCGCCCGCGCGGAGGATGAAGCTTGCATCCTTGAGCGCGTGGACCTGCTTTTCGCCTGACCCGTAGATCTTGTGCATGTTTTTGACTTCGACGAGCGGGGCGTCGTTGCGACCGAGATCAGGCTTTCGGGTCGTCTCGAGGAGCGGCATCGCGTCCACGAGGAGCTGGGTATAGGGCTTTTCGGGGTGCATGAGGATTTGTTCCTTCATGCCCTCCTCGATGAGGCGGCCCCAGCACATGACCGCCACCCGGTCAGCCACGTCGGCGACCACGCCGAAATCGTGGGTGATGAAGATCGTGGCGTTGTCATAGACGTCTTTGAGGTCGTTGATGAGCCGCAGGATTTCGGCCTGCGTGGTCACATCGAGGGCCGTGGTCGGCTCGTCGGCGATGAGGATGTCGGGCTTGCACGCGAGCGCCATGGCGATGACGATCCGCTGACACTGACCGCCGGAGACCTGGTGCGGATAGCTGTCATAGATGCGCGGCGGCGTGGGCAGCTTCATCTGCTCGAGCAGTTTGAGCGTCTCTTTCTTGCGGTCCTCTGGCTTGATCTCGGGGCGGTGAAGTTCGAAGACCTCGTCCACCTGGCGACCGATCTTGAGCGAGGGGTTCAGCGCGGCCATGGGCTCCTGATAGATCATCGAGATGCGCGCGCCGCGGATTTCGTTGAGCTCTTTGTCGGGCATGCGCAGCATGTCCATGCCGTCAAAGATCACGTCGCCCTGGGAGATCGTGAGGCGACCGGGGACGTCGTTCATGATGGCCGAGGTCATGACAGACTTGCCGGAGCCGGATTCCCCCACGATGCAGAGGATTTCGCCGCGATGGAGCGTGAGCGAGACATCGTTGACGGCGTATTTCCGGTCCGAGCCTTTCGGGAGCTCGATGGAGAGGTTCTTGATCTCCAGGATCGGTTTTTTGTCGTCGGCCATGTCGCTATCCCCGTTTTGCTAGAGGGGAGAGAAACAGGCTGACGGGCGTTTGGCAAGCTTGGCGGCTAGCCATTGAAGGCGATGGGGATGTCGAAGCTGTAGGATGAGGCAGTGAGGCCGGATGGCGCGGCGGGGTAGCGCGCGCGCCGGGCCGCTGCGAGAGCGGCCTGATCCAGCGCGGCGTTACCCGAGGAACGGACGATGCCTACGCCTGCGAGGCCGCCCCCTGTTGTCACGTTCAAGCGGATGATGACGCGGCCATCGACGCCTCCCGCCGCGCGCGGATCGCGGGAGGCACGGCTGACGCGAGCCTGGATCGCGGCGCCCCATTGGCGCTGGAGCGAGGCGCTTTGGGCCTGGGTCACGGTGGCGGCCCGGGCGGTGTTGGCAGTGCCTGCATTGCTGCCGCCGCCGCTCCCGGCTGCGCGTTGCTGGGTTTGGGCGCGGGAGGCCTGGGAGTTTTGGCGTGGCGGCGGGGGCTCGCGGAGCGCCTCGCTCCTTTTCAATGCTTCGGCGGCGGCCGCGCGGGCGCTTACTGTGTCGGGCTTGGCCTGGGGGCGCGTGCTGCGCTGGACGTTGCCGTCCGCATTGAGGCGCGGGATGGGCGGCGGGGTCGTGTCGATTTTAGGTGTGGCGGTCGGGGGCGGCGGCGGCGGTGCCAGACCTGGGGGCCGCGCCGGTTGCGGGACGGGCTGTTGTGGCAGCGCAGTGAGCTTGGGCGACGCGGGCGCCTGCGGGAGGGCGAGCGTCAAAGGCGTGGAGGTCGTATCGATCTCAGGCGTCGGGATCGCCTGGGCCGTGGCGGTGACATCGGGCGACACTTCCACTTCTGGCGTTGGTAGCGCCATGGATTGCGGGCGGGCATTGTCGGGCGGCACCTCCGGCTGCGCCGTGGGCATTACGGTCGGCGTCTCGGGGGCGCTGGTGGCTTCCAGGGCGATCTCGGTTGGCGCGACGTCGGGCGGGGTCTCCCAATCTTGGACCATGGCGGCGATGCTGGCCGAGGCGGCTTTGACAGAGACGAGGCCTTCGCCACCGGAGCCGCCGGATTGGAGACCCTCATCTGCCGGGCGAATGCCGAAGGCCGCGACGTGCACCGCGAGGGCGAGCACGAAGGCCACGGGGAGGTGGATGTAGCGCGCGATCATGGCAGGGCGGTGATGATCTGCGCCTCGCGGAACCCGGCCTCGGCGAGCTTTGGGAGAATGGCGGCGAGGGCCGCGCCCGGGACGTCCGCATCCGCGCGAATGGAGAGTAGCGGCGGCTCAGGCGACGTATCGGCGAGCGTCCGGAGCTCTACGAGCACGGCGTCTTCCCCGGCGGCCTCTCGAAAGCCGAGGGCGCCATCCGGGCCGATATAGAGGATCAGCTCGGCATCGGCGGGGTCCTCAGTGCTCGCTTGGGGCGGTTCCACCTCGAAGGGCTCGGGCGGCGCGATCTGGGCGGTCATCAGGAAGAAGATGAGCAGCAGGAAGACCACATTGATCATCGGGATGATGCTCTCAGCGCGGGGGCGTGGATCGGGCTCGGAGAAGTCCATCCCCTACTCCACCAAGACGAGCGCGCTGTAGCCCGCGCTGC
>JBCCYG010000032.1:0-14493 GCA_039190145.1 Pseudomonadota bacterium
ATCCCGGTTACCCATCGCGACGTGAACCAGGCCGTCACCTTTGTCACCGGCCATGACCAGACCGGTGCGGCACCGACGTCGCTCGATTGGGCCTCGATCTCCCAAGGGTCGCAAATGATCGTGATCTATATGGGCATGAAGCACCTGCCCCAAATCACTGAAAACCTACTTAAATCCGGTCGTGACCCGCAGGAGCCCATAGCAATTGTCACGACCGCCACGACCGACGCTCAGGTGGTGCTGGAAACCACGCTCGCCGAAGCCGTCGCCGATGTGGAGCACGCTGCGCTCGAGCCGCCGGCGATCATCTGCATCGGGCGCGGTGTGCTCCTGCGTCAAGCGCTGGACTGGCAGGCCATGGCCGCAGGCCTCGATCCACGCAACACCGACCCGCTGGGCCGGGGGCGCCCTGCCGAAAGCGCATGAAAGCCATCCTGATCGCGGCGCCCACCTCCGGCGCCGGGAAAACCACCGTGACCCTGGGCCTCCTGCGCGCGCTCACGCAAGACGGGCACCGACCGCGGAGCCTGAAATTAGGCCCCGACTACATCGACGCGGCATTTCATGAGGCGGCCACGGGCCAAGATGCGTTCAATCTGGACCCTTGGGCTATGGATCACGGCCTGCAACGGGCGCTCCTCGCCGGGCCAGGGCCGCTCGTCATAGAGAGCGCCATGGGCCTCTTTGATGGCGCGGGGCTCGCAGGAAAGGGCTCTGCCGCCGAGGTTGCCAGGCGTTTTGATCTACCCATTCTGCTCGTCATCGACTGCGCAAAGTCGGCACAGACGCTCCCTGCCCTTGTCGAAGGCGTCGTGAACCATGAGACCGGGCTCCGTTTTCACGGGCTCGTCCTCAATAACGTGGGTTCCGATCGGCACGCGCAGTTGCTTACGGCCGCCTTTCAGCGCTCAAATGTGCCGCCCATTCGGGCAATTCTCCCACGGGCCCCGGGGCTCACGCTCCCTAGCCGCCATCTCGGCCTCGTTCAGGCACGCGAGCATCCAGACTTGGCCAGCAAGCTCGACGAGATGGCGGCGTGGCTACGCGCCGCAGTCTCTCCAGAAACGCTGCTGGCCGAGGCTCCCGATACTGATAATAAGCAACTAATACTGCCGCCCCCTGCCCAATCGATCGCCGTGGCTCGAGACGCCGCATTCACCTTTGCCTATCCCCATCTCCTGAACGCGTGGCAAAGCGCTGGAGCGACCCTCCACGTCTTCTCCCCCTTAGCGAATGAGGAGGTCCCTAAAGCTGATCTCATCTACCTTCCCGGCGGATATCCTGAGCTATACGCAGCCGAATTAAGCGGCGCGAATAAATTCATTAAAAGCTTAAGGATGAGATCAAAATACACTGATATATATGGAGAATGTGGGGGTTATATGGCCCTTGGAAAGTCTCTTATCGACGTCGATGATAATAGCTTTCCCATGGCGAACCTCCTTGACGTCACCACCAGCTTCAAAGACCGTAAAATGACACTCGGCTACCGCAACGTAACCACAGCACACGGACCGTTCCAAGGCACGTGGGCCGCGCACGAATTCCACTACTCAACACCACTTGAGGAATCTGGAGAGCCGCTCTTCCAAGCCGAAGATGCCGACGGGACGCCGCTTGCTCCCATGGGCCTCCGAAAGGGCCGCGTATCAGGCTCTTACGCCCACCTAATTGCGCCGCGCTCTTGAGCAGAACCGCGCGGAGGCGTAACGCTCTCCCCATGACCACCGCCGAGAGCATCGACCAGAACAGCCGCGCAAGGCGAAATGTGCTCGTCCTTGTGGCTTCTCAAGCAATGCTCGGCAGCCAGATCACGATGATCTTCGTCATTGGCGGCCTCGCGGGCCAGATGATGGCGCCCAATCCCTGCCTCGCCACGCTACCCATTTCTCTTATCGTTTTCGGCTCCATGACCACGGCCCCATGGCTCTCGCGCCTCATGCAGGCTCAAGGTCGCGTCACGGGCTTTATGGTGGGCTCAGCTGGTGGGCTCTGCGGCAGCCTCATCGGCGCCTACGCACTCTCAATCAATGACTTCTGGCTGCTCCTTGTCGGCTCATACATGACGGGCATGTACATGTCTGCGCAGGGTTTCTATCGCTTTGCAGCGGCAGACACCGCGTCGGATGAATTCCGCCCCAAGGCAATTTCTTATGTCATGGCAGGCGGCCTGATCAGCGCTCTGATCGGGCCCCAGCTCACCAAGGTCACAAACGATATCTTCGCGGTCCCCTTCATGGGCACCTACATGGTCGCCGCGGCGATCAACCTGTTTGGCATGGCGCTCTTCCTGCTCCTCGATCTGCCGAAACCGCAGAAGACAGAAACGAAAGAACGCCCCGGCCGCACAACGTGGGAGATGCTCACCTCCCCAGGGATCGCGGTCGCTGTGATCTGCGCCATGGTTTCGTACGCGCTGATGAACCTCGTCATGACCTCCACCCCGCTCGCCGTGGTTGCTTGCGGTTTTACCGAAGGTAACGCGGCGGATGTGGTGAGCGCCCACGTCATCGCGATGTTTCTCCCGTCCTTCTTTACCGGCCATCTGATCGCGCGCTTCGGCGCCGAAAAGATCGTGGCCATCGGACTCGCCACCCTCGCCTTGGCGGGCGTCGTCGGTCTGGCGGGCGTGGAGCTGACTAACTTCTTCCTGGCCCTCATCCTCCTGGGCGTTGGCTGGAACTTTGGCTTCATTGGTGCCACGACAATGCTCGCATCGCACCATTCGCCGGAGGAGCGTGGCCGCATTCAGGGCGCAAATGACGCTATCGTCTTTGGCTGCGTCACGCTGGCTTCGCTGGCCTCCGGCGGCTTGATGAATTGCTCCGGCGGATCGGTCGTTGCCGGGTGGAATGCGGTAAATCTCGCGATGGTGCCGTTCCTTGCCCTTGCAGGTGGCGCGCTCATCTGGCTTGTGCTGAGAAATCGGATGCAAGCAGCGGTCTGAGGCGCCTATGAAACTCTCAAAGACGATCACCGGGCTCACGGGCGGCGGAGATGATGGCTGGGGCCTATTCTACGAAGCGCGGCGTCGCGTGGCCGCGGGCGAGCCCATCTTGCAGCTCACAATCGGGGATCATGACATCCCGACCCATCCCAGCATCCTTGAGGCCATGCATGCCTCGGCCTCCGGTGGGAACACAGGCTACGCACTCGCCCCCGGCGTCACCGCCCTGCGAGACGCGGTTGCAAAGCGCGTTACGAAACGGACGGGTGTTGCGACCACGATCGACAACGTGCTCATCACCCCGGGAGGTCAGGCCGGGCTCTTCGCCACCCACAAAGCGGTCCTCGATCAAGGTGATACCGGCCTATACCTCGACCCATTCTATGCCACCTACCCCGGCACGATCCGCGGCTCAGGCGCGGAAGCTCGCGCAATACCATGCCATGCGGAGGACGGCTTCCAACCCCGTGCTGCAGACATCGCAGCGGCAGCCACCGGTGCAAAGAGCCTCCTGATCAACACACCCAATAACCCCACCGGGGTCATCTACTCCCGCAAAACCGTCGAAGGCATCTCAGAAATCGTCCAAGAGCATGACCTTTGGCTCATCTCTGACGAAGTCTATGACACCCAAGTCTGGGAGGGTGAGCATATCAGCCCGCGCATGCTCCCCGGCATGGAGGAGCGCACCCTCGTTGTCGGATCGATGTCCAAGAGCCACGCGATGACCGGCTCTCGCGTCGGCTGGGTCATCGGCCCCGCCCACGTGATAGATCACATGATCAACCTGGCCACCCACACAACCTACGGCGTGCCGGGCTACATCCAGGAGGCCGCAGTCTTTGCGCTCAACCAAGGGCAAAGACTCGAAGACGAAGTTGGCGCGCCATTCGCACGACGCCGCGCCATCGCCGAGGCACTCTTGGCCAAGCAAAACACAGTGGGGCTCGTGCCCTCAGGCGGCGCGATGTATCTCATGCTCGACATCCGCGCGACTGGGAGAGGTGGGGAGGTCTTCGCGCGTTCGCTTCTTGACGAAGAGGCCATTGCCGTCATGCCGGGCGAGAGCTTTGGCAAGGCCGCCGAGGGTCACATCCGCGTGGCCATGACCCTGGAAGACACCCAGTTTGAAGACGCGCTGTCCCGCCTTCTACGCCATGCGCAGGCGATGGCCGCCTAAAGCTCACGCCATAGCTGCGGGTTCGCGAGATCGGCGCTGCCGTCGCCAAAGCGGCAAACCGCGTGTCGCGAATGGGCGCTGAGGTCGTATTCGGACTAGAACCTGCCCAAATGCCTGTGCCTCCTCATTGCATGTTGGGCAATGGCTTGATGTCGCGGGAATGGCGGGTGGCGCTGACGTTGCGAACCACCGGCGCAAAACGCGGGCGCGCGGCGCGGGGGCGCCCCTAGGGAGGCTGAGCCCTTCCTTTCCCTTACGCCCGGACAACAAACATGAATGATCAATCTCCCCCCCGTGCCACTCGATCTGGCGGTCGTGCGGCGCGTCGTGCCGCCCGCGCCGCGCCACTTGCCGCTGACATGCGCCCGGTGCGCCCCGGCATGGAAGGCGGGCGCTATATGCCACTTTCCGAAGCCGACATCCTCCGCATCCACGAGGCCGCACTGAAATGCCTTGAAGAAATCGGCCTCGCCGACGCGCCCCCATCTGGCATCGACACTATGGTGAAGGCGGGCGCGATCCTCGGCGATGATGGGCGCCTCCGTTACCCCCGCGCCCTGGTGGAGGACATGCTCGCCAAAGCGGCGCGCGGGATTACACTCCATGGCCGCGACCCAGCTTTCGACCTCGAGCTCGCGGGGACCCGCGTCCACTACGGCACCGCGGGCGCCGCCGTGCACATGGTCGACATCGACACCGAAAGCTACCGCGACAGCACGATCCAGGATCTGCACGATGCCGCGCGCATCACACATCAGCTCGACAATCTGCACTTCCTGCAGCGTCCCATGGTGGCGCGTGACATCCCGAACAACCGGGAGATGGATTACAACACCATCTATGCCTGTGTGAGCGGAACGAAGAAGCACATCGGCACGTCGATCACTGAGCCCTCCCACGTCCCCGATATCCTAGAAATGTTGCACATGGTGGCAGGCTCGGAAGAGGCCTGGCGCGCGCGGGCCTTCGTGTCGAACTCGAACTGCTTCGTCGTCCCGCCGATGAAGTTCGCCACCGAAAGTTGCGAGGTCATGGAGGCCTGCATCCGAGGCGGCATGCCTGTGCTCCTCCTTTCCGCAGGCATGGCCGGGGCAACCGCCCCTTCCACGCTGGCGGGGGCCATCGTCCAAGCCACGGCGGAGTGCCTTGCGGGGCTCGTCTACGTCAACGCCATCGCCCCCGGCCACCCGGCGATCTTTGGGACCTGGCCTTTTGGGCTCGACCTTCGCACGGGCGCCATGTCTATCGGCTCAGGTGAACAGGCGCTGCTGACGGCGGGCTGCGCGCAGATGCACCAATATTACGGTCTTCCGGGTGGAGCAGCTGCCGGGGCCTCAGATTCGAAACTCCCCGACATGCAGGCGGGCTGGGAGCAGATGTGCTCCAACGTCATGGCCGGGCTCTCAGGCCTTAACATGGTCTATGAGGCGGCAGGCATGCATGCCTCGCTCCTGGGGTTCTGCCATGAGAGCCTCGTCCTCGGGGACGACCTCATAGGGCAAGCGCTCCGCTGTGTTCGTGGCATTGAGGTCAACGAGGATGCCCTCGCGGTCGAAACAATCCGAGAGACGGTTCTCGGCCCGGACGGCACAGGCGGGTCAGGTCACTACCTCGGCGCGGGCCAAACACTGACGCTCATGGAGCGTGACTTTGTCTATCCAACCTTTGGGGACAGGACGTCCCCCAAGGAATGGGACGAGAACGGAAAGCCCGGCTTAGTCGACAAGGCCAAGGCTAGGGTGCAAAAAATCCTTTCCGCCCCGAGCGATGCCGCCTTCGATTCTGAGCTAGATGCCGCGATCCGGGAGCGATTTACGATCCACCTTCCCGCTTGAGCCTGCAGCCCACCGCGTTACCCTGAGCGCCTGTTCAAACCGCGGGGACCGTCATGGAGCTTGCAGAAACCAAAGCCATCGTTACCGGCGGCGCTTCCGGCCTCGGCGCCGCCACGGCTGCGCATTTTAAGGCGCGGGGTGCTGAGGTCACTGTCCTCGACCGAGACCCTGCTGGGGGAGAGACTGCCGCCGCCATGGGCGCGGGCTTTGCGGAGGTCGACGTCACGGACGAAAGCTCGGTTAAAGCCGCTCTCGAAAAGGCAGCGGAAGCGATGGGCGGGCTAACCTGCGCCGTGAGCTGCGCGGGCATTGCAACGGCTGAAAGAACGCTCGGCCGCAAAGGCCCGCACCGGTTGGAGAGCTTTCAAAGAACGGTCGACATAAACCTCATAGGTAGCTTCAATATCGCGCGCTTGAGTTCTGAAATCATGTCTCAAAATGATTCTGCTGCTGAAGAGAAAGGCGTCATCATTAATACCGCCTCCGTAGCAGCCTTCGATGGCCAAAAAGGCCAAAGCGCCTATGCGGCATCCAAGGGCGGCGTTGCCGCTTTGTCATTGCCCCTCGCCCGCGACTTGGGCTCGCTCGGTATCCGCGCCATGGCCATCGCGCCCGGCATCTTCCGCACGCCCATGCTCGAAAGCCTGGGTGAGGAGGTGATGGATGGCCTCGCAAAGGACGTCATCCATCCCAAACGGCTTGGACTACCCGAAGAATTCGCGCGCCTCGCCGCCTTTATCGTCGAATGCCCCTATCTCAACGGCACAACGATCCGCCTCGATGGCGCGCTTCGCATGCCCTAAGGCGCAGTCTCCTCGGCCTTTTCCTCCAGCGTGAGCCATTCCTCTTCAGCCGCCGTGAGCGCAGACTGACGCTCAACCAATGCCTCCGACGCTTTTCGAAACTTGACCGGTTCCGCGGCGAAGAGGTCAGGTTGGGCGAGAAACTCCTCCAGCTTCGCGATCTCTGCGGTCAGGCGATCAATCTCCCCGGGCAGCGCCTCAAGGCGGTGCTTTTCAGTAAAACTCAGGCCGGATGCCGCAGCTCTTTCCCTCGTCGCAGCGCTCTGTTTAGAGCGCACCGCCACTTGAGATGGCTCGTCCAATGCGTCGGGCTTTTGAGCCTGGTAGTCGCTCCAGCCGCCCGCATAGACGGTCAGCTTACCGCGGCCTTCAAATGCGACTGTTGCCGTCGCCACCCGATCGAGGAAGTCCCGGTCGTGGCTGACCAAAAGGACCGTCCCGGCATACTCACCGAGTATGTCCTGCAGGAGGTCGAGTGTTTCCACATCAAAATCATTCGTGGGCTCATCGAGGATCAGGAGATTTGACTCCCGGGCCATCAACTTGGCCAAAAGCAGCCGTGCCCGCTCCCCGCCGGAAAGCGCGCGCACGGGGGCGCGGGCCTGGGCATCGTCAAAGAGGAAATCCTTGAGGTAGCCCACCACATGTCGCGGGGTCCCGCGCACCATCACCTGATCCGCCCGCCCCGACACGCGCAACCCCTGCTCGCTTGTCAGGGCCTCCCACAGGCTAAGCTCGGGGTCGATCTGCGCGCGGGCCTGGTCGAAAACGGCGACATCAAGGTTGGTACCGAGCTTCACAGAACCCTCATCTGGCGCAAGCTCCCCCGTCAGCATCTTGAGTAGCGTCGTCTTTCCAACGCCGTTTGGCCCGACAAAGGCGATGCGGTCGCCGCGTTGAACCGTCAAAGAAAAGTCGCGCACCACCGGGCGGCCATCAAAGGCCTTCGTGAGACCCGTGGCTTCGATTACCTTCTTGCCGCTCTTTTTCCCCGCTTCCAGCTCAAGCGCCGCCGCGCCTTGCCGCTTGATCTGAGCAGCCCGCTCTGCGCGCAGATCCTGCAACGCGCGGACGCGGCCCATATTGCGCTTTCGACGGGCGGAAATGCCCTCTACGGCCCACCGCGCCTCCGCTTTGATCTTGCGGTTGAGCTTGTGGCGCGCTTCGTCCTCCTCGGCCCATGTCTTATCGCGCCAGGCCTCAAAGGCGGCGAACCCCTTTTCTTGCCGCCGCACCTCGCCCCGGTCGATCCACAGGGTCGCGCGTGTCAAAGCACTAAGAAACGCCCGGTCGTGGGAGATCACCACATAAGCAGCCCGTGCGGTGGACAGCTCTCTCTCGAGCCAACCGATGGCCTCAATGTCTAAATGGTTGGTTGGCTCGTCGAGAAGCATGAGATCCGGCGCCTCGGCCCAGAGCTTTGCTAGCGCGGCGCGGCGCCTTTCGCCTCCGGACGCCGTTGCCACAGGACGCCCCGGGTCAAACTTGAGCCCCTCGCCCGCCATTTCGACGCGATACGCCTCGCTCGTGTCGAGCCCGCTCGCCGCGAAATCACCGAGCGCGGTAAATCCCTCCATCCCCGGATCCTGCTCCATGTAGCCGACGGAGGCGCCCGCCGGCATGACCCGCTCGCCGCGATCGGTCTCAACAAGACCTGCCATGACTTTCAGTAGGGTCGACTTGCCCGATCCGTTGCGCCCAACGAGCGCCACTCGATCGCCGGGCTGGACCATGAGCGACAGACCGTCGAATACCGGGGTACCGCCAAAGGTGAGCGAGACATCCGTAAGCTGGAGAAGCGGTGGGCGAGCCATGGTCGCGGAGCTAGGCTGCCGTTTCGCGAAGGTCAATCGGGCCGCTAGCTCACCACGGCTCGCAAGAGCCGCTTCCGAGCCGTGGGGATCGACGCAATCTCGACGCCTGTAAAGACGTGCAGGGTATCCATCTCAGGGTCCACGACCGCATGGTCGCTCACCCAGCCTCCCATAGCGAGATAGGTCTTAAGCAGCGGCGGCATCCGCCCCATGGCCCGCTTCCGATCCGGGCGCATCCGAAGCCGTTCCGCAAAGCGGAAGACTTGCGGCGCTTTCACCTTTGGCAGCCAGCGTTTCGGCGCCAAGTGGCGGTCGCGGAGCATGGCAAAGGCGTCATGATAGGCCTCGGCCTCCGTTCCTTGAAAGGACGAACAGCCAAAGATCATCCCCACAGAGCGCTCATCGACATAGGCCGTCATGGCGCCCCAAGCGACGCGCAGGATGTCCGCATCCGCGCGGCCCGGCGCCACGCAGAAACGGCCGAGCTCCACCATCGGCGCTTCATAGGCCTCAAGGGCCGACAACTCATAATACTGCGCAGAATAGCTCCGACCAATGTCAGAGCCCTGCGCGATGGGCAAAAGGCGAAAGCAGCATACGAGGTCGCCGCTCTTTAGCTCTTCCACCAAGACATGCTCGCAAAGCGGGTCAAAGGCATCTTCGTCGACCCCCTCCTCCCCTCGAAACGCCAGGTGACGTAGCGCTTGGGCTGCGCGCACTTCTGCATCACACTCTGCAAAGCGGGCTCGGTATTTGCCGCGGGTAAGCTTCAACATCACAGCGCCTTTAGAGGCCTTGGCCCGCCCCAGCGCAAGCCTTACATCGCGTGAGAAAGAGGCCGCGGCCCACGAGTAAAAGAACGACGAAAGTGAGGATAATGGACAAAGTTATCAAATCTGACAGCGAGTGGCGCGAGCAGCTTTCGGATCTCGCCTACAAAGTCACCCGTAATCACGGCACAGAGCGTGCCGGGACCCATGAAGACTTCCCGTCAGGGCCAGGGCTTTTCCGCTGTGTCTGCTGCGAGGCCCCGCTCTTTGACAAAGAACATAAATTCGATAGCGGCACAGGCTGGCCTTCCTTCTACCAACCCGCCGAAGACGCACCCATCGGCGAAAGCGTCGATACGAGCTGGTTCATGCGCCGGACCGAAGTGCATTGCGAAAAGTGCGATGCGCATCTTGGGCATGTCTTCCCCGACGGGCCGAGGCCCACCGGCCTGCGCTACTGCATCAACGGCGTTGCCCTGACGTTTCAGTCGGAGGCCGACGCAGATTAATAAGAAACGCTAACCCTCACCCAGGATACGGCCGGGGTCGAACCGACCGACATTTCCAAGGAGCTGCCTGATGAAGGTGGTGTCGCGCACTGCCGAGTCAGTCACACGACGAGAAAGTGGGACAACGCGACCATCTTCGAGCGTAAAGCGTTCGATATTAGAAACGACGCCGTCATTGTCGAAGCTAATGGCAACCAACTGGCGATCCACGACTTCGGGCGCTTGGTAGGCAAACTGGCGACGTCGATCAAACAAGTAGTAATAAGCGCTTTCGGTGAGCACGCCGGATGTGGAGGGTCGACCAACTACGTCTTCCACGGTTGCCCGCGTGTCCACACCGACGATGATTTCTTGCAGTTCCGCATCGGTTGGAGCGTAGCCATGATCTCTGAACGTGGCCGCGCATGCGCCAAGCGCCAATGTGGCGCAAATCAGCGTTGCTCGAGCCGTCATCTTGACTGGTGCCATAGCCCCACCCTGTGTTCATCGAATGGGCTTCTAACGCCCCGGCGTTCGCTGTAACAGCCATGGCGTCCTTTGTACAAGTTCAGCCAAGTGCGCGAGCCTTGGGAGAGATCATGACCGAAAATCCAACGATCCCGCTTGCAAAATTGCCCTTGGGCCAAACCCACCGGGTATCTTGGGCACCCGCAGCAGCGCAGATGCGAAAGCTCGCTGACAACCTAGATCTCATTGATCTCCGTAAGCTGCGTGCGGAAGTCACGCTCTCTCCCCGCGGCGACACAGACTGGCACATGTCAGTCGGTTGGGGCGCAACGGTTATCCAGCCCTGTGTTGTTAGCCTGGCTCCCGTAAAGACACGTTTAGAAGAGACAAACGCGCTTACCTTCACCGCAAACATGCCTCAAATTGACGAAAGCGAGGCAGAAATGCCCGAAGATGATGGGTTGGAACCACTCCCCGAAGTCATCGATTTAAACGATGTCCTTCGAGAGATGATATCATTGGCGTTGCCTGCTTACCCCCGCGCCGAAGCGGCGCAGCTTGACGCCACTGTGTTTGGACCACCAGGAATCGCGCCGATGACAGATGAAGACGCCAAACCCTTTGCTGGTCTGGCCGCACTCAAAGACAAACTAGACGGTCAAGACTGAGAGCCTGAAACCTAGCGTCATCGACTACGGGCGGGCCAATATTTTAGCGTCTTCGATTGCAAAGGCCTTGCGCGACCCATGGCAGTGCTTTAATGCCCCGCAAACTTCCGTAACGCCCGGCCCGTGGCAGAGTCGCATGGGCCCCCGATCCGAGGACGAACAATGGCTGTCCCCCAGAATCGCGTCACCCGAGCGCGCCGCAACAACCGTCGTTCCCACGACAGTCTCGTAGGAGCGAACCCTAACGAGTGTACCAATTGCGGCGAGCTCAAGCGCCCGCACCACGTGTGCCCGTCCTGCGGCCACTATGCGGATCGCGAGGTTGTGAAGCTGGTCGAAGAGATCGATCTCGACGAAGAAGACGCCGCATAGGCCCGGGCGAAGCATGGACGGGACGTCCAGCCAAGAAAGCCCAACTCTTCCCGCCAGCACTGGCGAGACCTTCGTAATATCGATAGATGCCATGGGTGGGGATCAAGGCCCTGCCACCGTGGTGCAGGGCATGGCGCGCGCTGCCTTTAAGAACCCCGATTTACGGTTTCTGCTTCACGGAAACGAAGCCGAACTGAAGCCGCAGGTAGATCGGCGCAAGCTCGCTTCCGTTACCAAAATTCTTCCCACAACGGGCGTCGTCCATATGGAGGACAAGCCCTCTTACGTGATGCGCCACGGCAAAGACACGTCGATGTGGTCAGCGATCGAATCCGTTCGCACAAAAGACGCCGACGTCTGCGTGTCTTGCGGGAACACCGGCGCACTCATGGCGGTCTCGATGGTGCGCCTGCGCAAGCTTCCCGGCGTAAACCGCCCGGCAATTGCGGTTCTATGGCCCTCCGCCAACCCTACGGGCTTTAACGTTATGCTCGACGCGGGTGCTGATATCCGCGCCGACGAGTCCGACCTCATGCAATACGCGCTCATGGGAGCAAGCTACGCGCGGCACGGCCTGTCCATTTCCCGTCCGCGCGTGGGCCTCCTCAACGTCGGCACCGAAGAACACAAAGGACGCGCCGAGCTCAAAGTCGCTGGCGAAATGATCGCCGCACAAGCAGCCGAGGCAAAGTATGAGTTTGTGGGCTTCGTCGAAGGCGGTGAAGTGGCCGGAAAAACGGTCGATGTCATCGTGACCGACGGTTTCACCGGCAACATTGCTCTAAAAACCGGGGAAGGTACGGCGAGCTTTATATCCGCTTCACTCCGTGACGCATTCCGCCATACCCCACTCTCTCGCCTTGCCGCCCTCATGGCATTCACTTCCCTCAACCGATTGAAAAAGAGGATCGACCCGCGCCGCGTGAATGGGGGCGTGTTTCTCGGCCTTAACGGCACTGTGGTAAAATCACACGGGTCCGCCGACGCCACAGGTGTGGCAGCAGCCATCGATTTGGCTTATGAACTTGCAAAGTCTGGCTTTTCCAACCGCTTGGCCGCCCGCGTGGCTCAAGCTGGAGGATTTGCCCCCCAGGAGGACAGCGCTCCATGACGCTGCGCGCCATTTTACGCGGCTACGGCCACTACCTCCCCCCCCGCGTTGTGGAAAATGCCGAGTTCGAAGAGACGCTGGATACGAGCGACGAGTGGATCAGAACACGTACCGGAATCGAGCGCCGGCACTTTGTTTCTGATGGGGAGACAACCGCCGATCTTGGCGCCAAAGCTGCCATAGCTGCACTAAAAGACGCCGCGCTTGATCCGAGTGATCTCGACGCCCTCATCGTGGCCACCTCCACCGCCGACCTGACCTTTCCATCCGCCGCCACCATGGTTCAGGCTGAAATCGGCATGACGGGCGGCTTTGCCTTCGACGTGCAGGCGGTTTGTGCCGGTTTCGCCTACGCAATGACGAACGCAAACGCTCTCATTGCATCTGGCCAAGCAAGGCGCGTTCTTGTGATCGGCGCAGAAACCTTTTCGCGACTGATGGACTGGAGCGACCGGGGGACTTGCGTACTCTTTGGCGATGGCGCGGGCGCTGTCGTCCTTGAAGGAGTGGAAAGCGCAGGAACGCCCCAGGATCGAGGCATCTTAGCGGCTGAGATCCACTCAGACGGGCGTTTCAAAGACATCCTCTACGTAGATGGTGGAACGTCCACCAATTCTACCGGACATCTGCGCATGCAGGGCAAGGAAGTGTTCCGCCATGCGGTGGAAAAGCTCACGGGAACGGCGCGCAACACGCTAGAAGCGGCAGGGTTGACCACCGATGACATCAGCTGGATCGTGCCGCACCAAGCGAACCTGCGTATTCTCAAGGCCACTGCGGACAGGCTCAATGTCGAGATGGACCGCGTCGTGGTCACTGTGCAGGACCACGGCAATACTTCCGCCGCTTCAATCCCCCTTGCGCTTTCGGTCGCGCGCCAAGACGGGCGCCTTAAAGAAGGTGATGTCGTCGTCACCGGCGCCATCGGGGGCGGACTTGCGTGGGGTTCGGTGGTTTTCCGCGTTTAACACCGCCTCCCAAGCGTATGTTTTCATCACCTTATTGACGGGTGTTCCGGTCGAATCTAGGCTTTCGGCACATACCAGGGGGAAAAAATGTCTCACAAAACGCTGACGCGCATGGATCTTAGCGAGGCCGTCTTTAGAGAGGTGGGTCTGTCCCGAAACGAGTCAGCTCAGCTGGTTGAAACCGTTCTTGAAGAGATGTCGTCGGCACTTGTGCGCGGCGAACAGGTCAAAATCTCTTCCTTTGGTACATTCAGCGTGCGCGAAAAGGCGGCTCGCGTTGGACGCAATCCAAAGACAGGAGAGGAAGTGCCTATTTCGCCTCGTCGCGTTCTCACCTTCCGGCCGTCGCACTTAATGAAAGACAAAGTGGCAGCGGGAAACAAGGGCTAGTCCAATGGCCAAGTCCAAAGACGCTTTCCGCACCATTTCCGAAGTAGCTGAGTGGCTCGGCACGCAACCTCACGTTCTACGGTTTTGGGAAAGCAAATTCAGCCAGATACGACCCGTAAAGCGCGCAGGCGGTCGTCGCTACTACAGGCCCAACGACATGCGCCTCATCGGTGGGATCAAAAAACTTCTCCACGACGATGGCCTCACAATTAAAGGGGCTCAAAAAGTACTTCGGGAAAAGGGCCCTCGCTACGTATTCACTCTGTCGCCACCACTGGATGGTGAAGATGCATTTGTAGACGATATCGAAGATGCAGTTGTTGTACCCTTGGAGACAAAAGCATCTAGCACGGACGACCCAACCTCTAGCGAGATTTCTATAAGCAAAGTCATTTATCTAAAGCGAAAAGCTCTTTCATCACATGAATTAAATGATGCCGCTTTGGCTCCAATCCTAGCCGATCTCAAAGTCCTTCGCGACAAGCTTAAGCCGGCCGGCCCCAACTGGTGAATTCCAGCTTGTACCGGCGCTCCATTCCGCTATACGAGGCGCTCAGTCGGGCTATGGCGCAGCCTGGTAGCGCGTCCGTCTGGGGGACGGAAGGTCGCAGGTTCAAGTCCTGCTAGCCCGACCACGACTGCACTCCCGACAGCAAATAAGTAGAGCGTGGCGCGCGCC
>JBCCYG010000033.1:0-14492 GCA_039190145.1 Pseudomonadota bacterium
GAGCTATCTGCGCTCTTTGAACGCGGTTTCGAAGACGCGCTGGCGTGAGAGCCGCTTGCGCCACCCCGCGACGGGCTCTACCTTACCGAGAGAAGGCAAAGGACCTTTAGCCCATGAGCATCACCCCCACCGAGATCGAAGCGCTGATCCGCGAGGATTTTCCCAACGCGGAGATCTTTGTAGAAGGTGACGATGGCGCGCATTTTGCCGCCACCGTGGTGGATGAAAGCTTTCGCGGTAAAAACCGGGTTCAGCAGCAACGCATGGTCTACGCTGCGCTCAAGGGCGCGATGGACGGGCCAAATGGGGCTTTGCACGCCCTTGCGCTGACCACAAAGGCCCCTGCATGAGCTCGGCAAGCTTCATCTTCGTGATCTCAGCGGCCATCGTCGGTATCCTCGTTGCGCGCGCCGTCTATATCGTGCGAACCGAACGCCATGACACAGCACGCGGTTGCGAGCCTGGCAAAGGTGACCATATCATCCACGCTGAATACAGCTCTGGCCTCTCAGGCCACTCAACCAGTTACAAGATTCCGCGCGATCCCGAGGCCTATGCCCGCCGCTTCGTGCCCAGATCGAAAGGCAAGTCATGACCACGACCACCGCCGAAGATGCCATTAAGGCGACTATCCAAGAATTTGATGTGGTGCTCTTCATGAAGGGCACAAAAGCCATGCCTCAATGCGGTTTTTCCAGTCGTGTCGCGGGCGTGCTCAACTACATGGGCGTCGAGTATCAGGACGTGAACGTCCTAACCGACGACACCATCCGCCAAGGGATCAAGGACTTCTCGGACTGGCCCACCATCCCGCAGCTCTACGTCAAAGGCGTGTTTGTCGGCGGATGCGACATCATCACGGACATGACCCTGTCCGGTGAATTGGATACGATGCTCGAAGAAAACGGCATCGGCTTCGATAAGGAAGCCGCTGATAAAATCAGAGAAGCAAACGCCTAACAAAAACACAGTGTTTGAGGGCGACACTGCGAACGGGCGGAAACGCAGCCAACGGAAGCACTAGCCGAGGCTTGACCGGTTAATCAGCTTTTTCTTCGATCTGCGCGGCAAGGGCCTCAGCCCGCGCTGCGAGCTCTGCCATGGTTTCTTTTATGCTGGTCGGGACAACCGCAACCTCTACCCGTTCAGGCTTTGGGGCTGGCTTGTCTTGCAGCTCGGCAATCAGGGCGTCACGCCGGGACAGTTTATCCTCAGACTCCCTCAACCTATCCTGTGCAGCCGCCGTTCGATCAGCCAGCATGAGGCCAGCCATCAAGAGCATCTTTGCCTCTGGCACGCGTCCGATCTGGTTTGTGAGAGCTGACGCTTCTTTGTCCAACATCGCAGCGGCAGCTTGTAAATAATGCTCTTCGCCCTCTTGGCAGGCAACTTCAAAGTCTCGACCACCAATCTTTATTTTAATTTCAGGCATCTTAGGCATCTTTCTCCAGCAAAGGTTCAAGAGCGGAAACAAGCGCACCGATCTCTTCTGCATCGGCGGCGCGCTCTGTGCGCAAAGCCGTCAATTCCGCCATCATGGCCCTATTTATCATGTGCGCATCAGGCACGTTATCAGCCGCAGATGACTGCAATGCTTCCAAAGCTTGGCGCATATCTTCGCTGGAGCGCCTTAATTTAGCAGCCTGTCCTTCCGAGGCGGCAAGTTGCTCCTTGAGCATCTTCACCTCATCTTCGTATCCTGCCATCCGTTGTTCTTGACGTTTACGGATCTGTTGTACGCGCTGTTCGAGCTGCTCATTTGCTGTGCGCTCTTCCTCTAGCTTTGCTTCGAGGGTTGCGATCTCCTCGCTTCTTTCACCATTGGTTTCCGTGTCTGCGTCCGGCAAAGCCACCTCGGAAGACAATCTGGAAAGCCCGACTTCTATCCGCGTCAAAGCCGCAGTCATGCGCGCCTCGAGACCCTCAATATCTTGGGCATTTTCGGTCATCCCACCCTCCTCATAGAAACGCGCGGCCCTTTTTCTGGTGTGACGCGAATCAAACTGCTCTTCAGCTAGCCTAGGCGATTGCTGCCATCAGGCGCAAACGGGCGCGCCTTTTATTGCCACCTTCTTGCTCAGCCTGTTAGCGCTCTCGCTTGAACTTCCGCCTCACCTTGCTAGACCGCTCGTAATTCGCAGCGCATCACCCTTGGAGAGCATACATGGACGTAAAAGAGCTGGCCGCCGGAAACCCCGATCATTGGCGCCATTCGACGGCCATTCGCGCGCTTACCTTGGACGCTGTTGCGGCGGCAAATTCGGGCCATTCCGGCATGGCCATGGGGATGGCTGACGTCGCAACCGTTCTTTTTGGCAAGCACCTCGCGTTTGATCCAGCCGCTCCCAGCTGGCCGGATCGAGACCGCTTTATCCTGTCTGCGGGCCACGGCTCTATGCTGATCTACTCGCTTCTCTATCTCACCGGGTATCCAGGGATGACGCTCGACGAGATCAAGAATTTCCGACAGTGGGGTTCAAAGACTGCGGGGCACCCTGAATTCGGTCATGCCGAGGGGATCGAGACAACGACGGGTCCGTTGGGCCAAGGCATCGCTAACTCCGTAGGCTTCGCCATCGCCGAGGAAATCCTCCGCGCGAGGTGGGGTGCGAAAATCCAGGATCACTACACCTACGTGATCGCCGGTGACGGCTGCCTCATGGAGGGGGTGAGCCAGGAAGCCATTGCCCTCGCCGGTCGCCAAGAACTCTCAAAACTCATCGTCTTCTGGGACAACAACAACATCACGATCGACGGCACTGTCGATATGGCCGACCGCACCAATCAGCCCGCGCGCTTTGCCGCCTCAGGCTGGCATGTGCAAGAAATCGACGGCCACGACCCCGCCGCTATCGACGCAGCCATCACCGCGGCCAAGAAGGCAAAGCAGCCATCCATGATCGCCTGCAAAACGCATATCGGTCTTGGCCACGCCCTGCAGGACACCAACAAGGCCCACGGTGCCCTCACTGACCCCGATCAACTCCTCGCCGCGAAAGCTGCCTATGGTTGGGATCACGGCCCGTTCGAGGTGCCCGCAGACGTGAAATCCGCTTGGGAAGGTTTTGCAGAGCGCGGGAAGGCCGCCCATGCTGACTGGGCGCAGCGCTTCCTCAAGCTCTCGAATAGTAAACAAGCCGAATTCAACCGGACATTCTCAGGCGAAGCGCCAAAGAAGCTTTCGGCAACGATCAAGGCACTCAAAAAGCAGGTCAGTGAGGCGCAGCCCAAAGTCGCCACACGCAAGGGCTCCGAAATGGCGCTTGAAGTCATCAACCCCATTATGCCCGAGACTGTAGGTGGTTCTGCAGACCTCACTGGATCGAACAACACCAAAACGGGCGATCTCGGCATCTTCACACCTGAAGACCGTGCGGGCCGTTACATCCATTATGGCATCCGTGAGCATGGCATGGCCGCGGCGATGAACGGCATCCAGCTCCATGGTGGCCTGAGGCCCTACGGCGGCACATTCATGGTGTTCACCGACTACGCCCGCCCCTCCATGCGCCTATCCGCGCTGATGGGGATCCCGGTGGTCTACGTCTACACGCACGATTCCATCGGCGTTGGCGAAGATGGCCCCACACACCAACCGATTGAACACTTTGCGATCCACCGCGCGACCCCAAACACGAAACTCTTCCGGCCTTGTGACACCGTCGAGACCGCGGAAGCATGGGAAATCGCCCTCACCGACAATTCGGGACCGTCCGTCATGGCCCTCACGCGCCAAGGCCTGCCGACGCTTCGTACTGAGCATAAGAATGCCAACCTAACAGCAAAGGGCGGGTATGTGCTCGCCGATGCAGAGGGCAAGCGTCAGGTTATCCTCATGGCGACAGGGTCGGAAGTTTCCATCGCCATGGCCGCTCGGGAACTTCTTCAAGCCGAGGGCATCGGTACGCGTGTCGTCTCTATGCCCTGCTGGGAAATCTTTGAGGAACAGGACGAAGCGTATCGCAAACGCGTGCTACCCGGCGGCCCCGTGCGCGTCGCTATCGAAGCTGGGATCCGCTTCGGCTGGGACCGTTGGCTCTACGGCGAGCGCGGCAAGCGCGAGAAAGGCAGCTTCGTCGGGATGCATGGCTTCGGCGCTTCCGCGCCCGCTGGCACGCTCTACGACGAGTTCGGGATAACTCCTGAGGCTGTCGTAGCTT
Source organism: Pseudomonadota bacterium (assembly GCA_039190145.1). Lineage (GTDB taxonomy): Bacteria > Pseudomonadota > Alphaproteobacteria > Rhodobacterales > Rhodobacteraceae > Shimia_B. The sequence goes on from JBCCYG010000033.1 coordinate 4,161, forward strand.
CTGCTAAGGCGATGCTTTAGCAAAACACACCGCTGCAAGGTGCGGCACCCCACCTTGCAGCGTACGCAGCCGTAAGCCTCAGTTCACACCTGCCCCGCCAAATTGCCCGCGAGAGTAAGCTTGCAAAGGCAAAGGGGCTACGATGGGCATTCCAAAATTCGATTTCTCCGTCAAACAGGGGAACAGCGGGACGATTGAAAACCCGGCTGGCCTCGTCGTGACGATCCAGGACGACCAGGGCCAGCCGCGCGACCTTACGGGCGCGGAAGTGGTTTTCTACGGTCACTGGGACACGCAAACCAACATTCGTCTAACCAGCGCGCTTGGAGAGATCGCTCTGTCGGAGCTGGAAGGCCGGGTGACCATACCTTTCGCGGTGGATACATTCCGCAGCGTGTCGACACGCAAAACCGTGCGCTACGAACTGGAGTTACGGCAAGCAGGCGAGCAGAGAACGGTTTTAGAAGGCTTGGTCAACGTCGTCGAGGGACTTAACGATGACTGATCCCGTAGTCAAAATCGTCACTCGAAGTGACGTTGTCGTCGTGGAGGTTGCCAACGGTCTCGGTGATGAAGCACTCGTAACAGCTCCCTCTTCGTCCGGCGCAATGGGGCCACAAGGCGAACCTGGCCCGGAAGGACCGCAGGGTCCGATCGGCCCCGCAGGGCCCCAGGGCGAATCTGGACCGACCGGACCAGCAGGGCCAGCGGGCGTACAAGGCCCCGAAGGACCCGCCGGTCCAGCGGGCGAAACTGGCCCCCAAGGCCTCCAAGGTGAGGCGGGACCCGAGGGCCCCGCCGGCCCTCAAGGGGCAACCGGAAGCGACGGCGCCACTGGCCCAACCGGACCCACGGGTCCATCGGGCCCAACCGGGGCGCCGGGGCCAGAAGGCCCAGCTGGAGCAACGGGGCCCGAAGGCCCCGTCGGGGCAACTGGATCCGAAGGCCCAACGGGCGCAACCGGCCCGATGGGGATCCCGGGCGAAGGGGTCCCTACCGGCGGAACCGCGGGACAGGTCCTCCAAAAGGTTGATGGAACTGACTTCAACACAGTGTGGGCAACCCCAGCAGGAGGCGCGGGCGGGATCGGCTCGATTGAGTACGTTCAGCCAGTCTGGGCTGAGGAAAACAGCCCATTAGGAAATGGCGCGTTTGAGTGGGCCTTCGGGAATGGCGCAAATACGCCGTCAAACAGCGGAGTTACGATCTATGTGCCGACAGGGCAGGAATGCCACATCGTGGCGATGACCGCGACCACAAACAACAACTCCGGTACCTCTATCATTGAGTGTTACGTGAATGGCATAGGTCACGGCGCAAGCGCTGGCGTACAGGTGCAGTTAAGTGGTCGATCAGGCGTTAACGACGGTTTCGCGCCGTTTGCTATTTCGACTGGCGACAGGCTGAATTTTCGAACCGTATCGGCCGGAACCAATACTGCCCCGAATACAGTCTGTGCGTTCTTGCGCTTTAGGTCCATTTAGAAAGGTCGGTTGCCAGATAAGGTGGCTACGGCATGACGACGCTCCGATGCCAGTAGAACCATATCTGGATGGAGCGCGACGCGTAAAGCAAACTTGCAACCACCGCTTGCGACCGCTTTAAAGCGGTCGCAAGCGCGGCGTTCTGGGGCTTACTTGGACAAAGCGAGGAAAAGTGTACCTTTGTATACATTTGTTAGCGCCATCATGGATGTTTTCGCTAACATATTGGAATAGTTGAAGGTTTATCCTTCCTACTCTCATCTTTCACCGTTATGTCGCCGGTAAAACAGCGAGCGAGGCGGCAGAATGACCGTAACGGTAGGGATAAATGGTTTCGGACGTATCGGGCGCTGCACGTTGGCGCATATCGCAGAAAGCGGACGCAACGACGTTCAAGTGGTCAAAATCAATGCCACTGGGCCAATAGAAACAAATGCTCACCTTCTCCGCTATGACAGCGTCCATGGTCGCTTTCCCGGCCATGTGACTGTCAAAGGTGACACGATGGATCTCGGCCGCGGGCCGATGCAGGTCTTTTCCACCTACAATCCCGAGGAACTCGACTGGGAAGGTTGCGATGTTGTCCTCGAGTGCACGGGCAAGTTCAACGACGGCGAGAAAAGCGCGATCCATTTAGAACGCGGCGCTAAGAAGGTGCTCATCTCTGCGCCCGCCAAGAACGTCGACCGGACGGTCGTCTATGGCGTGAACCACCGAGAAATGAAAGCCGATGAGCGCATGATCTCAAACGGCTCCTGCACGACAAACTGTCTCGCCCCGCTCGCCAAGGTCTTGCATGAGGCCATCGGCATTGAGCGCGGGATCATGACGACGATCCACTCCTATACGGGCGATCAACCAACGCTCGATCGTCGTCACAGCGACCTCTATCGCGCGCGCGCCGCGGCAATGGCTATGATCCCGACCTCAACAGGCGCTGCCAAAGCCCTGAAAGAGGTGCTCCCAGAGCTCGAGGGCCGTCTCGACGGGACCGCGCTTCGCGTACCGACACCCAACGTCTCCGCCGTGGACCTTACTTTTGAAGCAGGCAAGGACGTCACGGTCGAGGATGTAAACGCGATCGTCGCCGAAGCCGCTCAGGGTCATATGGGCGCGGTGCTTAGCTATGATGCCGAGCCTAAGGTCTCCATCGACTTCAATCACACACCCCATTCTTCGATCTTTGCCCCCGACCAGACAAAGGTTGTCGGCGGTCGCACCGTCCGTGTACTCGCATGGTATGACAACGAGTGGGGTTTCTCTTGCCGCATGGCGGACGTCGCGGGCACGATGGGTCGCCTCCTCCACTAGGAGTTCTTCCCTGTGACAAACCGGCTCGCCATCATCCTTGGCGCGCTGGTGATAACTGCACTGGTGCTCGACGCCGTCTTTAACGACGGCACAGTGACCCTCTTCCTCCTCAAGAAACTAACCGATCTCATGGATTGGATGGCCTTCTGGCGCTGACACTTCCTCGCGCTACCATCGTCTCAAGCGGTTGACGCAACACTCCAAGCCTGGAATAGCAGAACCGTTAGCGCAAACATCAGCGCAGAGCTGCAAGGAACGGAGGCAACCATGGCCGTTAAGGTGGCAATCAATGGATTTGGTCGGATCGGGCGCAATGTGCTGCGCGCCATCATCGAGTCAGGCCGCACTGATATCGAGGTTGTTGCGATCAACGACCTCGGCCCGGTGGAAACGAACGCCCACCTCCTCCGCTACGACAGCGTCCACGGCCGCTTTCCAGCCCAGGTGAAGACCTCAGAGACGACAATCGACGTCGGTCGCGGGCCTATGGAAGTAACCGCTATCCGAAACCCTGCCGATCTGCCGTGGGGCCACGTGGACATTGTCCTGGAATGCACAGGCATCTTCACCTCCAAGGAAGCGTGCCAGGCGCACCTGGAAAATGGATCGAGCCGCGTGCTCATCTCCGCGCCCGGCAAAGACGCCGATAAGACTGTGGTCTATGGCGTGAACCATGAAAGCCTCACGGCAGACGATGTCGTTGTCTCCAACGCCTCCTGCACGACCAACTGCCTCGCGCCAGTCGCGAAGGTGCTCAATGACGAGATCGGGATCGCTAAAGGGTTTATGACGACGATCCACTCTTACACGGGTGACCAACCCACGCTCGACACGATGCACAAGGATCTCTACCGCGCACGTGCCGCCGCCATGTCCATGATCCCTACATCAACGGGCGCGGCAAAGGCCGTGGGCCTTGTTATGCCAGAGCTCAACGGCAAGCTCGACGGTGTGGCGATCCGTGTGCCCACGCCGAACGTGTCGGTGGTGGACCTCACTTTCGAAGCAGCACGCAACACGTCCGTCGACGAAATCAATGAGGCGATCAGAAAAGCTGCCGGGGCGGGCCCACTCCAGGGCATACTTGGGGTCACCGACGACAAACTGGTGAGCATGGATTTCAACCACGACGCTCATTCATCGATTTTCGCCACTGACCAGACCAAGGTTATGGAAGGCACCATGTGCCGGATCCTCACCTGGTACGATAACGAATGGGGATTTTCGAACCGGATGAGCGACACTGCGGTCGCCATGGGAAAACTCATCTAACACAGTAACGTGAGCACGCGCGATCCCATGTGATCGCGCGAATTGCACCTGCCAGCCTATTGTGGAGGCACCCTAGATAGGTGCCCGCCATGGCTCGCAAGAAGTCTAAGAGAAAACCCACAAAGGCGGCTCATCAAGATCAGAGCCGACCCAAGAGGATGTCCCGGAGAGACATTCTCCGCAACAGCGCATTCTTGGGCGCGGGGGCCCTTATCGTCGGCGGCGGAGGAGCGGCTCTGGCACTCGACTTTCGCCGCAAGATGGATGAGCAAGATCTGACCGTCATCGGCAACGGGACAGCTGCGATCGTCCAAGTGCATGATCCGTCCTGCGCGGATTGCGCAACGCTCCAAAAGCAGACCCGCCAAGCCCTCCGGCAGTTTTCGCCCGATGCGGTCAATTTTCGGGTCGCCAATATCGCTTCCCGCGAGGGCTCTGCATTTCAGGGGCAGCAGGGCTTGCCGCACGTCACCTTAGCGCTGTTTGACGGATCGGGTGAGAGACTTCACGTGGTAAGAGGTGTTCGCGAAGCGTACGAACTTGCCGATATCTTCGCCTACCACCTGGGCCTCTCAGCAGACTGATCACATCCAAACTAGCTTTGCATTTTTTGCAAAGCGGGCCTTCGCTTTTCGCGCTGGTGCTGCGCCGCAGCATTCATAAGTTTGCGCTAACGAAACAGCAAACAGCGAACAACGGAGGCACATAAGATGGCCATTCTCGCAGAAATCAAAACCCGCATTGAAAAGCGTCGTGCGTATAACCGCACAGTTCAGGAAATCAGATCACTGCCGATCGACGTAGCCCTCGACCTTGATCTGTATCAGGGCGACGCAGAGCGTATCGCTGCACGCGCTGTCTACGGCTAGTCGAAGCGCGCCTTCAGCGCTGGCGCGACAGCTGCGGGGACGAATTTAGAGACGTCCCCGCCCAGTCGCGCAATCTCTTTGACGAGTTTGGAGGCGATAGCCTGGTGCTCCGCCTCCGCCATAAGGAACACGGTCTCAACGCTGTCGTCGAGCTGCCGGTTCATCCCAACCATTTGGAATTCATACTCAAAGTCGGCCACAGCGCGCAGCCCACGCACGATGAGGTTTGCGTTCACATCATGCGCACAGTTGATGAGCAAATTCTCAAATGGATGCACCACATACTCGCATCCTGTATGGCCGTTTAGCGCCGCGAATTCTGCCTCGACCATGGCGACGCGTTCTTCCAGCGAAAATAACGGTCCCTTATCCCGATTGATGGCCACCCCGACCACAAGTCGGTCCACGAGACGCCCTGCCCTTCGCATGATATCGAGATGTCCCAAGGTAATGGGATCAAAAGTCCCAGGGTATAGCCCGATCCTCATATGCTGGCCCTTTCGCTTGCTCGGCCAGCGCGAAGCTCGCCGAATTACCGTTATCGGTCAACAGCCTGTGGTGTTTACCGTCGCCGCGTCACAGCATTTACGAGCTCTCTTTATTCTTTCGCAAAGCGCTGATTGCCCCTTGGGAAGCACCGCTACGAGCACTAAAGTGCGCCTTGAGAATTTTGTGAGGAAACCATGCAAGAGCTGACCCACTACATCGACGGTTCCCATGTAAAGGGAGCGTCCGGCCGTTTTGCCGATGTTATGAACCCGGCAACCGGCGAAGTGCAGGCGAAAGTGCCTTTGGCGTCTTCCGCCGAGCTCGATCAGGCCGTTGAGATCGCGGCGCGGGCGCAACCTGCCTGGGCAGCAACAAACCCCCAGCGCCGCGCCCGGGTCATGATGAAATTCGTCAGCCTGCTACAGCGCGATATGGATAAGCTCGCCGAGGCGCTGTCTCGCGAGCACGGTAAAACGCTCCCCGACGCCAAGGGCGATGTCCAACGCGGTCTTGAAGTGGTCGAGTTCTGCATCGGCGCTCCGCACCTCTTAAAGGGTGAGTACACCGACAGCGCTGGCCCCGGCATCGATATGTACTCGATGAAGCAACCGCTCGGCGTCACCGCGGGGATCACCCCATTCAACTTCCCCGCCATGATCCCCATGTGGATGTTCGCGCCCGCCATCGTCTGCGGCAACGCCTTTATCCTCAAACCCTCCGAGCGCGACCCCTCGGTCCCCCTAATGCTCGCGGAGCTCATGGAAGAGGCTGGCCTGCCGAAAGGCATCCTCCAAGTCGTCAACGGCGACAAAGAAGCGGTGGATGCCATCCTCCAGCACCCGGTGATCCAGTCAGTGGGCTTTGTCGGATCCACGCCGATTGCCGAATACATCTACGCCCAAGGCTGCGCCCACGGGAAGCGCGTGCAATGCTTCGGCGGCGCCAAAAACCATATGATCGTCATGCCAGACGCGGATATGGATCAGGCCGCCGACGCCCTCGTCGGCGCAGGTTACGGCGCGGCGGGTGAGCGCTGCATGGCAATTTCTGTCGCTGTCCCCGTGACAGATGAAGCCGCCGACCGCCTCATCGAAAAGCTAGTGCCCCGCATCGAAAAGCTCAAAGTCGGCCCCTACACGTCAGGCGCCGAAGTCGATTACGGCCCCGTCGTCACCGCCGCCGCCAAGGCCAATATCGAACGCCTCATCCAATCCGGCATCGACCAAGGAGCGCAACTCGTCGTCGATGGTCGCGACTTCAAGATGCAGGGCTATGAAGACGGATACTTCCTCGGCCCCCATCTCTTTGACCACGCCACCAAGGACATGGACATCTACAAGACCGAGATCTTCGGCCCCGTCCTGACCACCGTCCGCGCGCAAACCTACGAAGAAGCAATTGGCCTCGCCATGAGCCACGAATACGGCAACGGCACTGCGATTTTTACGCGCGACGGCGACACCGCCCGCGATTTCGCCAACCGCATCAATATCGGCATGGTGGGCGTCAACGTCCCGATCCCCGTCCCGCTCGCCTACCACACCTTCGGCGGCTGGAAAAAATCTATGTTCGGCGACCTCAACCAACACGGTCCTGATTCAATTAAGTTCTATACAAGGACCAAGACGATCACCTCCCGCTGGCCCTCGGGCATCAAAGAAGGCGGGGAATTCTCGATACCGGTCATGGAGTAGGCCTTGGCATCAGGCGCACAGCTTCTCGAGGACGGTTCCCTAGTCTACATCTGGCTTTCGGGCCGGGCGAAGCTTGGCGACCCTTACGAAGAGCTTCGCGAACTACAGGAGCGTGGTGAGCTAAAGCCCGGCGTCCCAGTCCTCGTGGACCTAGCCAAGATCACAGCGTTCGACCGCGACGCAAAGCTTGTCATGCGGCTCAACCTTGAGATCGACGATATGCTTCAGCTCTTTGGCGAGGAAACGCTCCTGCTTATCCACGCTCCGAACACGCTGAGCCGTGAGATGGCGGGTGCCATTCTAGACCTCTGGGAAGGTTCAGAGGTTGTCATCGTGCGTATCTGTGAGGATGAACTTGGCGCGCTCATGATCCTGGGTCGCCATGAGCGAGACTTCAGCGAGCTTCGCTTCGCGGCCCGTGCCGCCGAGTTTGCCAACACCACTGAACGCGACATATTCTGAACAAGTGTTCAATTCAGGGAGAACGCCATGTTCGACCAGATGACAGAAGATCAAACGGCCATCTTCGACATGGCCAAAGCGCTCGGCCAGGCTGAGATCGCGCCCCATGCCCGTGCCTGGGAAAGCGCTGGGAACATCCCCAAAGAGCTCTGGCCCAAGCTTGCCGAGCTGGGCTTCGGCGGGCTTTATGTGCGCGAGGAAAATGGCGGCTCGGGCCTCTCGCGGCACGATTCCACGCTGGTCTTCGAAGCCCTCGCCATGGCCTGCCCCTCCGTCTCCGCGTTTTTGTCCATCCACAACATGTGTGCCTGGATGATCGACAGTTTCGGCTCTGAGGCGCTGCGCAACGCACGTCTAACCTCCGCCGTCTCAATGGAGACCTTCTATAGCTACTGCCTCACCGAGCCTGGCTCAGGCTCAGACGCTGCAGCGCTAAAGACCAAGGCTGACCGCACCAATGAGGGCTATGTCCTCAACGGCACGAAAGCATTTATCTCCGGCGGCGGCTACTCGGATGCTTACATCGTCATGGCTCGCACAGGCGATGGCAGCCCCAAGGGCATCTCCTCCGTCATCGTCGATGACGGTACAGACGGTCTAAGTTTCGGCGGTCTCGAGGAGAAAATGGGCTGGAAATCGCAGCCCACCCGCCAAGTGCAGTTAGATAATTGCCATATTCCTTCGGCCAATCTGCTTGGGGAAGAGGGTCTGGGTTTCACATATGCGATGAAAGGCCTCGATGGTGGCCGCCTGAACATCGCGGCCTGTTCGCTCGGCGGTGCTCAGGCGGCACTTGATGCCACGGTGACCTACATGGCCGACCGCAAAGCCTTCGGAAAATCGCTCACTGAGTTCCAGGCGCTCCAATTCCGCCTGGCAGAGATGGAGATCGAGCTTCAGGCCGCGCGCACCTTCCTGCGCTCTGCAGCCCAATCGCTCGATGCAGGCGCGCCAGACGCCACCAAGCGCTGCGCGATGGCAAAGAAATTCGTCACCGAAACCGGCTCCAAAGTGGCCGACCAGTGCCTTCAGCTCCACGGCGGCTACGGCTACCTGGCGGACTATGGGATCGAAAAGATCGTCCGCGATCTGCGCGTCCACCAGATTCTCGAAGGCACCAACGAAATCATGCGCCTGATCGTAGCGCGAGAGATGCTGCGTGCCTGACCTTCTAACGGCCACGGAAGGCCGCGCCGGGCGTATCACGCTTAACCGTCCTAAAGCGCTCAATGCGCTCACTCACCAAATGTGCCTCGATATTGAGGCCACCCTAGATGCCTGGGCCAATGACCCGGCAATTGAGCTTATCCTCATCGATGCCAGCGGCGACCGCGCCTTCTGCGCCGGTGGCGACATCGCGAAGATGTATGAGACCGGTATGGCCGGCGACTACAGCTATGGCCGTCAGTTTTGGCAGGATGAGTACCGCCTCAACGCCAAGATCGCCCACTACTCAAAACCGATCGTCAGCTTTCTCCAGGGGTTCACCATGGGCGGCGGCGTCGGCATCGGCTGCCATGCCTCACATCGCATCGTGGGTGAAACGAGCCAGATCGCCATGCCGGAAGTCTCCATTGGCCTCGTGCCCGATGTCGGCGGATCGCTCCTGCTGGCTCACGCACCGGGGCAGCTCGGCGCCTATCTCGGCGTCACAGCCGCGCGAATGGATGCCGGAAACGCCATCTATGCGGGCTTCGCCGATCACTTCATCCCAGAGGAATCCTGGCCTGCCTTAAAGTCAACTTTGGCAGAAAGAGGCGTTGAGGCCTTGGCTTCCCACCCTGCCCCGGCCCCCTCACTCGCGAATGACGCAGACAGCCTGAAAGACATCTTCGCCACCTCAAACCTCCCCGAGGTGGCAGAACGTGCGCAAGGAACAGACATCGCAAAGCGTCTCGCGCGTCACTCCCCGCTTGCCATGGCTTGCGCTCTCAAAATCATCGAACGCCTGACAGACACTCGCGACATTACCGAGGCGCTTAATTTGGAGTATCGCTTCACAGCGCGGTCGATGGAGCACGGCGACTTCCTCGAAGGCATCCGCGCCCAGATCATCGACAAAGACAAAAATCCAGCCTGGCGGCACGACCCGCATACGCTCCAAGACAGCGATGTAGACCAGATGCTCGCCCCACTCGGAGCAGAAGAACTCAACCTGGAGGAACCCGCATGAAGATCGGTTTCATTGGCCTCGGCAATATGGGTGCGCCCATGGCCGCTAACCTCATTGCTGCCGGGCATGAATTGATCGGATTCGACACGGCGGCTCAGCCGGGCGGGATAGCTCTATCTCAATCCGCAAAAGACGCCGCCAAAGACGCGGAAATCGTCATCACTATGCTTCCCAATGGTGTCATCCTTAAATCCGTGGCGTCGGAAATCCTGCCAGTGATGGGTAAGGGCGGCATCCTCCTCGATTGCTCTACGGTCGATGTCGCCTCCGCCCGCGCGGTCGCGTCAGACGCCGCCACCCTTGGCATAGAAGCCCTCGACGCACCCGTCTCAGGCGGCATCGGCGGCGCCACAAACGGCACCCTCACCTTCATGGTGGGTGGCCCCGACGCGGCCTTCCAAACCGCGCAGCCGCTCTTTGACATTATGGGCCAAAAGGCTGTCCATTGCGGCCCTGCCGGAAACGGACAGGCTGCTAAGATCTGCAACAACATGATCCTCGGGATCACCATGATCGGCACATGCGAGGCCTTTGCGCTCGCCGACAAGCTCGGCCTCGACCGGCAAGCGATGTTCGAC
>JBCCYG010000034.1:0-14446 GCA_039190145.1 Pseudomonadota bacterium
ACTTTCGGGCGGGCAAAAAGCGCGGCTGTCGCTGCTGCTCGCCACGCTTGATGCGCCACATATGCTCATCCTCGATGAGCCCACGAACCATCTCGACATGGAAAGCCGCGAGGCCCTTGTTGAGGCGCTCGCTGCCTACAAAGGCGCCGTTATCCTCGTCAGCCACGACATGCACCTGCTCGGCCTGGTCGCTGATAGGCTCTGGCTCGTGTCTGACGGCACGGTCAAACCCTACGACGAAGACCTCGAATCTTACCGCCGCTTCCTGCTCCAAACACCCGCACCAAAAGAAAAAAAGCTCAAGCCGCAAAAACCAAGCCGTGATGCCGTCGCCCAGGCCCGCGCAGAGGCGAAACGATGCGAGGAGCGGATCGAAAAGCTCACCGACATGCACAGTAAGCTTCAGGCCAAGCTCGCGGATCCGGCGCTTTATGAGCCCGAAAAAGCCCATGATCGCGAGGTCTGGCAAAGGAAGTTTGCCGAGGTTGAGGATGCTATGGCGCGAGCGGAAGCACTCTGGTTGGCCGCGCTTGAGACCCTCGAGCAGATGGAAAGCGCGTAAACGTGGACCCGGCCTTTTACATCACCGCTTTCGCTACGCTTTTTGTTATTATCGACCCTATCGGCCTGGCGCCGCTCTTTGTGGCACTCACCCAGGGCATGGAACCGCGCGACCGCCGCGCCATAGCCATACGCGCCTGCGTGGTTGGCTTCGCCGTTCTCCTCCTCTTCGGGATCGTGGGCGAAGCACTCCTCGGGTTCGTTGGTATATCCATGCCCGCCTTCCGCATCGCGGGTGGCGCACTCCTCTTCCTCACGGCGCTCGACATGCTCTTTGAGCGCCGGCAGGAACGCCGCGACGGTCAGGCCGAGCAGCGACCAGACCCCTCTGTCTTTCCACTTGCTGTCCCGCTCATCGCGGGGCCCGGCGCCATCGCCACCATGATCCTCCTCGCGGGCCAATCCGAGGGCGATCTTGCGCTTACCTTTGGCACCTATGGCGTCATGGGCGCGGTGATCCTAATCACACTCCTCTTCTTCCTCGCCGGCGGCCTGATCGAGCGCGCCCTGGGTCGCACCGGGATCAACATCGTCACCCGCCTCCTCGGCATGCTTCTGGCCGCCCTCGCGGTGCAGTTCATCCTCACCGGTCTCGCCGAGTCGGGCTTTGCAAGCGCGACCGCCTAACCCCATATGACGGTCATGACAGGCGACAATATTGCATCCCTCCTCTTTCTTGTGCTGCTGCTCACCGTGATCGGCGGCGGCTTCTTCATGGCGAACCGGCCTTCGCTCGGCAAAACCGCTCGCCAACTCGGCACGTGGTTCCTGATCTTCGTGGGCCTCATCGTCGCCTATGGGCTTTGGGATGATGTGCAAAGCGAGTTTACAACGAGCCAGGCGCTGGTTTCCGGAAGCGAAATCAGCGTGCCCCGCATGCCGGACGGTCACTTTTACCTAACGCTCGACATCAATGACGTGCCCATCGAATTCGTCGTCGATACCGGGGCGACCGACGTCGTACTCAGCGGTGCCGATGCCCGCCGCGTTGGTCTCAACCCTGATGAGCTACCCTTTTTCGGCCAGGCGATGACAGCCAACGGTCCCGTCGATATCGCCCGTGTGACGCTCGACAGCGTGGAACTCGGCAACTTCCGCGATGAAAGCGTCCGCGCCTCGGTCAATGGCGGCGACATGAACATATCGCTCCTTGGCATGTCCTATCTCAATCGCTTCGACACGCTCCAGATTCAGGATGGTCGGCTGACGCTGATCCGCTGACGATGCTCCGTTTCGAGACCGAGCGCCTCACGCTGCGCCCTTGGGAAGAGGATGACCTTCCCTCCCTCAACGCGATCCTTAGCGATGCTCAGGTCATGGAGTTTAGTGAAAAAGGCCCGCTTACTCGCGCCCAGCAAGAGGCGTGGCTGACGGAAAATCATACGCCAAGTGGCCCAGGCGGTCTCCCTTTCGTGCTGGCCATGGAGGCTCCGCTGGCGGGCACCTGCATCGGCTATATCAGTCTCTCAAACGATCCGGAGCGCGTCGCGCCCGGCAAGGCAGAGATCGGTTTTCGGCTAGCGCGTGAACACTGGGGCAAAGGCTACGCTCCGGAGGCAGCAGCAGCGGTCATTACAGCCGCAAAGGACGTACCCGGAATAAGCGCCTGTATAGCCATCGTTGATCCACGCAACACGCGCTCACTCGGCGTCATAAGAAAGATCGGCATGACCTACGCGCGTGACGTGATGTTCTACGGTTACGACTACCCCGACCACGCGTTTAAGATCGACGTCGCACAATACCCGCTCACTTTTCCGCCTTCATGACCCAGCGCCCGCTCTCCTGTGCCCAGTACTGAGCTGCAACACCGGCCTCGGTCATCACCTTCCATTGCTCGCGCGCGCGGGCAACGGCGTTCCCATCCTGCCCATCAAACAAGATAAAGATCCGCTCCTTACCCTCTGTCTCCGCTGCAGAAATCTCCGCACCGTCAATACTCATGAGGCAGTCGGGTGCGTTCTCCGCGGCGTCGATCGTCAGCAAAACAGGTTGCGCTGCATCATGCTCTCCGCCGGCAAGCCCATGGGGCAGAAAACCCTCGTCTGGACCAAGCCAGAGCTTTTCGTCGAGCCATTTCAAACGCTCTACGTCCGTCCCGCGCACGGCGACCTTCCACCCCGCCTGCAGCGACTTCTCCAAAAGCATCCGGCAGGTCTGGTCCACAGTGCTTTCAGTCAGGTGGTAAAACCGTGCGCTCACGCTTCGTAATTGTCCGCGATCAGGCGGTTGAGCGCCCGCACGCCCCAACCGGTCGCCCCCTTCGGCGCATAGGCCGTCTCAGACTTCACCGAGGCAACGCCCGCGATGTCCAGATGCGCCCAAGGCGTCTCGTCGAGCACAAAGCGCTGGAGGAACTGCCCCGCCGTGATTGAGCCCGCCGCCCGACCACCAACGTTTTTCATGTCGGCAATCTGGCTTTTGAGCTGTTTGTCGTAAGCTGGCGCAAGCGGCATCCGCCAGGCACCCTCGTTCTCCTCACCCGCGGCCTTGAGAAATCTCTCGCTGAGCTCATCGGAATTTGAAAAGACCCCCGCCATCTCGTGCCCGAGCCCGATGATGATGGCGCCGGTCAGCGTTGCCAGATTGATCATCCCGACCGGCTCAAACCTTTCCTGCGCATACCAAAGCACATCTGCGAGGACCAAACGCCCCTCCGCATCCGTGTTGATGATCTCTACCGTGTCTCCCTTCATCGACGTCACCACGTCACCCGGGCGCGTGGCATCCGGCCCTGGCATGTTCTCAACGAGGCCGACGAGACCCACCACATTGGCCTTGGCTTTGCGCAGCGCGAGCGCTTTCATCACGCCCGAGACGACACCCGCGCCGCCCATATCCATGGTCATGTCTTCCATTCCGCCCGCCGGTTTGAGCGAAATTCCCCCGGTGTCAAAGACAACGCCCTTGCCCACGAGCGCGAATGGCTTTTCGTCCCCGCCGCCTTTCCACTGCATCACGACGACCTTTGAGGGCGCGGACGACCCCTGCCCGACGCTCAACAGCGTCCGCATACCGAGCTTCTCCAACTCGGGTTCATCGAGTACTTCCACCTCAAGCCCAAGGTCACTCAGTGCCGCGAGCTGGTCGGCGAAATTCACCGTCGTCAGGTGGTTAGCGGGCGCGTTCGTTAGATCACGAGTAAAGAAAACCCCCTCCGCCGTCGCGAGAAGATCGGATGCCGCAGCGGCCACCTCATCGGGCTTCGAGCACATGACGGTGACCCCACCCGCCACCTCGGGCTGCTCGCTCTTCATCTCGGTGTAGGAGTACCCGCGCAGCGCGATGCCTTCGGCGATCACCTCGGCGCGGTTGATGTTTCCGCAAAGCACTAAGAGCGTGCCTTTCCGTTTCGCTTTCCCAATACCGGCGCCCGCTTTTCGCGCTGCAGAAGCATCTGCCCGCCGGCCCAGTTTGGCAACGATCACGCCAGTTGCTTCCATCCCCGTGGGAAACGCCATCTCCCGCACGTCGCCTTCGCTGAGGTCGGCAAAGGCCTCGCTATCAGCAAACCGCTCCAGGGCCCCCTTGGTCAGCCGGTTCACCCGCCGAGCCGTCTGATCCATCTTTCCAGAAGCTTCAATAAAAACAGCGACCTGACCTTCAAAAGCACCGATTGCATCGAGCTCGGTGGCGGCAAAATCAAAGGATAGCATTGTGGTCATGGCAGAGTTCCCCGAAGCGTTTTGCGAAACCTAGTGAGACCTACCGGCAATGGCCAGCCACATCCGCAGACCCCGGCTTTTCCGCGCTTCAGAATTCAATTAAACCCATGTCATCGGGCAACGGGGGAATAATGCGTGGCAAGGTTTGACAGATACATGCTGTCCCAGTGCCTCCAGCATTTTGGCTTTTTCGCCCTCATCCTTGTACTGGTTTATTGGGTAAACCAAGCGGTCCTCCTCTTCGACGCTTTAATCGCTGACGGTCAGACGGCCATGGTCTTTTTGGAGTTCACGGCTCTAACTCTCCCCAACCTGATCCGGCTTGTACTGCCAATCGCGGCGTTCGCGGCGGTCCTCTGGGTCACAAACCGCATGAGTAACGACAGTGAGCTCGCTGTCATGCAAGCGACGGGGTTCAGCGCACGTCGCATGGCGCGCCCAGTTGTGTATTTCGGTTTGATCGCGGGAATTCTGATGGCGCTTCTAATGCATCTCATCGTCCCGATTTCGCAAGAGCGGCTCGCAATCCGCCAGATGGAAGTTCGCGAGAATATAACAGGACGGCTTCTGCGCGAGGGCACATTCACCCATCCCGGATCCGCATCAACACTCTATCTTCGCGACATCTCAGCGGATGGCGAGCTGTTGGATGTCTTTCTGGCCGACGCGGTTCCAAATGAGCGCGATCAGATTTTCACCGCAGAACGTGCGTTTCTCGTGCGGACAGATGACGGCCCCCGGTTGGTTTTGATAGACGGTCAGGCGCAAACACTCGATCCCGCGGCAGGGACCCTTTTTGTCACCAACTTCGCCGACTTCGTTGTGGACCTGGGCGCCCTCGCAGACCCCAATGAAAGTCGCTCGCCTGCCCTGCGCGAACTATCAACTGCCACCCTGCTCTTTCCCACAGAAGCGGACTTTGTGCGGACCCGCCGCGGCCCCGGCCACTTCGCTCAGGAAGCCCATGAACGCGTGTCCCAACCCCTTTTTCCGCTCGTTGCAGCGCTCCTTGGGTTTTCAATTCTGCTCGCTGGTGGCTTCTCGCGTTTTGGCATCTGGAGACAGATCGTGATCGCGATGGTTCTTTTGGTTTTCCTCAAAGCGCTTGAGGGCGTCATCGCCGAACAGATCATTGAGAACCCTAGCCGATGGGTCCTCGCCTATGCGCCATCCGCGATAGGCCTACTCATTGCGTGGCTCGCTTTCTTGCGCGCTGACAGGTCAAGACGAATGCGTCGGCCAACCGCGAGTGCAGCAGCATGACCCTGCACCGTTATTTCGCCTGGCGGTTCTTGCTCAACTTCGGGGCCGTGTTTGGCATATTCCTCGGCCTCGCAATCCTGTTTGGCTTCATGGACAACGTGCGCCGTTTTGCAGGTGATGACGTAAGCTTCGGCAATATCGTGTCGCTTACGCTGCTCTCCGCCCCGGTAGACTTTTACCGCATCATTCCATTAATCACGATCTTTGCCACGTTAGCACTCTTCATGGCCATGGCGCGCAGCTCCGAGCTCGTGGTCGCGCGCGCATCGGGCCGGTCTGCACTACGCGCTCTAATGGCTCCCGCGATTATGGCCCTGCTTCTGGGCGGCCTCACCGTTTCGGTGTTCAATCCGTTGGTCGCGGCGATGTCGAAAGAATACGAAATCCGCAGCAATAGCCTCGATGACGAAGGGCCTTCTGTTCTCTCGATCTCGGATCAGGGCCTGTGGCTTCGTCAAGGCACCGAGCAGGGCCAAACGGTGATCAGAGCGCTCAACTCTAACCTGGACGGCACAACGCTAAGCGATGTAACTTTCGTCTCCTTCGCGCGCGACGGGGAACCCGTGCGCCGCATAGAAGCTGCAACAGCGACGCTTGGCGACGGAAACTGGGACCTCACGGAGGCGAAGGTTTGGCCTCTCGCTCAAAGCCCCAACCCCGAGCAAGCCGCTCGATATTATGAAGAGCTACGTGTGCCTTCTGACCTGACGCGCGAAGGCATACGGGATAGCTTCGGTACGCCCTCCGCCATTCCCATTTGGCAACTGCCAACCTTTATTGGCCAGCTAGAACGCGCGGGCTTTTCCGCACGACGGCACGCGGTTTGGTTTCAAATGGAACTTGCGCTGCCGGCCTTTATGGTCGCCATGGTTCTCATCGGTGCGGGCTTCACAATGCGCCACAGCAGGGCGAGCCGAACGGGTCTCATGGTGCTCTACGCCGTGATGCTCGGGTTTGGTCTCTACTTCCTCAGGAACTTCGCTCAGATTTTGGGAGAGAATGGCCAAATGCCCGTGATACTGGCCGCATGGGCACCCCCTTTAGGCGCCATCGGGCTCGCTCTAGGGCTCATTCTCCATTTGGAAGACGGATGATCCTACGTCTAGGCCTTCTTTTTATCGCCCTCTTAGGAACGCAGGCAGCAGCTCAGGAAGCCGCGACGCTGGTTGCTGACAGCGTCGAGCTGACGGCGGAGCGTCTGCTCATTGCTGAAGGAAATGTTGAAATTCTCCAAGGGCAGACCCGAGTGACGGCTCAAAGCGTCACGTATGATGGAGAAAGTGACAGGCTAATTCTTGAAGGTCCAATCGTTCTCCGTGATGGCGGCACGACCACCATACTCGCCTCCCAAGCAGAGCTCTCGCAGGGGCTTCAAGATGGCATCCTGCGCGGAGCACGCTTGGTCCTTGACCAACAGCTTCAAATCGCAGCCGTAGAAATACAGCGCGTTCGCGGCCGCTATACACAAGCCTGGAAAGTGGCAGCCACATCCTGCCACGTCTGTGACAGCGGCCGCCCGCCGCTCTGGCAAATCCGCGCTAAGCGCATTGTCCATGACCAAGAAGAACAGCAGCTTTACTTCGACGAAGCCCAACTCCGCATCCTGGGGACGCCGGTCTTCTACCTCCCCCGTTTGCGCCTCCCTGACCCGACCCTTGACCGTGCCACGGGCTTCCTCGCGCCCGTCATTACGCAGTCATCGCTGCTCGGATACGGGGTTCGGGTTCCCTACTTTATCCGCTTGGGAGACCATGCCGACCTGACCTTCGCGCCCTTCATCACGACCAACACCCGCACGCTCGAAACGAGGTATAGACAAGCCTTCGTTGCGGGTGAGATTTCATGGGAAGTCTACCTGTCAAACGACGAAATTAACGCTGACCGATTTCGCTGGGGCACCGTCGGCGAAGGTCGTTTTGAAGTCTTCAACGGCTTTGAACTAAACTTCGATGTAGAGGCCGCTTCAGACCGCTCCTACCTCTCCGACTACCGTTATCTTACCAAAGACCGCCTAGATAGCGCCGTCTCCCTTACCCGTACGCGAGACCTCGAAGACGTGTCCATCGAGCTGGTGGCGATAAGAAGCTTGCGAGACGGAGAGACCAACAGCACCTTTCCATCGGTTTTGTTCGACGCACGGCAGGATTATCGCTTCATGCCCGATTTCGTGGGCGGCGATGCTCGGCTGTCCTTCAGTTTTCACAGCCACTACAGGGAATCCACGTCAAGCAGCGACGAAGACGGTGATGGGATAGCCGACGGGCTTGACGTCACGCGCATCGGAGCCCAGCTCGATTGGGACCGAGAAGAGCTTTTAGCTGGCGGCGCATTGCTCGGGTTTAGGGCCGTCGGGGGCTTTGACGTCTTTGCTTTCTCAGATGACCCTGCACTCGATGACACTGCCGAGCGAGGCAATGCAGCAGCAGCGGTAAGCCTCCGCTGGCCACTGATGCGGCGGGCAGGAACCGGCGCGCTCCATATGATCGAGCCACGTATCCAACTCGCTTACAGTGGCGCCTCTAATGCAGACATACCCAACGAGGACAGCACTCGTATCGAGTTTGATGAAGGCAACCTCTTCGCTCTCAATCGAAGCTCAGGCTTCGACATCATCGAGGAAGGGGCTCGCGCCGACATCGGCCTGACCTGGAACCGAACAGGTATCCAAGGTTGGGAAAGCACAATGACCGTAGGCCGCATCGAACGCTTCTCCGGCTCAAACGACTTCTCAAAGTCCTCAGGCCTTTCAGGTGACAGCTCGGCCTGGTTGATTTCTGGGAGCCTCACAAGCCCGGGGCCCTACGATCTGATCGGCAGAGTCCTATTTGACGACGATCTCGAGCTGGTCAAAAACAACTTGCGCGTTGAGTATGAAGGGGACCGTTTCACTATGGCGTCTTCCTACGCCTATCTCGTCGCAGATGCGGATGAGGAACGCACTGAGGCCGCCTCCGAACTGGCGCTTAATGCGACCTATGATTTCTCAGAAGACTTCATCGCCGGTCTCGATTTCCGCTACGATGGCGCGACCGAAACAACGACCAGTGCAGGACTAGAGCTAACCTACCTTAACGAATGCGTTGAGGTTGCCGTTTCCGTCTCGCGCAACTTCACCTCATCGGATACTGTCACGCCGAGCACAGACTTCAACCTAGCCATCGGCCTCAGAGGCTTTGGGTTAGGCTCAAGCGCCAACAACCGCGCGCATGCGTGCCGGTAGAAAACGATAAAGAGTAGCCCAAGGACGCCCAATGATGCGCCGCCTTCTCCCCCTCGCAGCCTTTCTCTTAGTGCTTCCAGCAACACTCGCTGCGCAAAGTCAGTTTCGCACGGTCGCGAGCGTGGATAGCGATGTTATTACAGCTTTTGAGCTAGAGCAGCGGCTACGTTTTCTCGATTTCGTTAGAACACCTGGATCGAACCGGGAGTTTGCACTGAACCAACTGATCGACGATAGGCTTCGGATCGCAGCGGCTCGAAGGGCTGGTATTGAGCTCACCGGCGATGGCCTCAGGGCCGAGATGGAGAGCTTTGCCGCCCGCGCAGATCTTTCTCTCGAAGAGCTCGCCGAAAACATGAGCGCCCAAGGCATTGAGCTCTCCACACTTCGGGACTTTGTCCGCGCGGGCGTCACGTGGCGCGAAGTTGTCCGCAGCCGTTTCCGCGGCCGTGCTGAAATAAGCGAGGACGAGATCGACCGAGCCCTAGGGCAGACCACCGGCGGCACGACGATCCGTGTGCTACTGAATGAAATTTTCCTCCCCGCGCGCCCCGGGCGTCCTGAAGTGGAAGAGAGCGAACGGACAGCAGAACGGCTTCAGCGCATCACATCAATTTCGGCATTCCAGGAAGAAGCGCGTGAGCTCTCGGTCGGCCCTACCCGGGACCAAAGCGGAAGGCTTGACTGGATCAACCTATCCGATTTGCCGCCGCAACTTGGCCCGATCCTGTTGGGCCTCGCGCCTGGCGATGTCACGGAACCCCTTCGCCTTCCCAATGCGCTGCTCCTCTTCCAGCTACGTGCGATTGAAGAAGTAGATCGGCAAAGCCCTGCGCCCGCAGCCATCGACTACGGAGCGCTTTATCTACCTGGAGGGTCAGAGGCCCGTGCCCGCGCAGCTCGACTCGTTGACACGATCGACACCTGCGACGATCTCTATGGGATCGCTCAGAACATGCCCGAAGAAGCGCTCGAACGAGGCTCGCGAGCGCCTGATGAGATTCCGCAAGACGTGGCTATTGAGCTTGCCAAACTGGACCCAGGCGAAATTTCGACCGCCCTGACGCGAGCGAATGGGGAGACACTGGTGCTCCTAATGCTCTGTTCACGCATCCCGTCTCTCGAAGACGAGGGTGACAGGGACGCGATCCGTAATCGTCTTCGTTCACAGCGTTTAGCAGGCTTTGCAGACAGTTTTCTCGCAGAGCTCCGGGCTCAGGCGGTCATCGTCATAGAATGACACTAAGACCGATCGCGCTCAGTTGCGGAGAACCGGCAGGCATCGGCCCGGAAACTGCGCAACTCGCATGGGAGAGCCTAAGGGGCGACTTGCCTTTCCTATGGATCGGCGACCCGCGCCACCTGCCTCTCGATCTTCCCCACCAGACCATCGAGGACCCAGCAGAAGCCGCCGAAACGTCCCACCGCGCTATGCCCGTATGGGCCATATCCTTTGACGGCCACACGCATAAGGGCACCCCAGACCCTACGAACGCAAAGGGCGTCATATCGGCCATTGAGACCGGCGTGACGATGATCCGCGACGGGCAAGCACGTGCCCTCTGCACAGCTCCAATTCACAAAGCCTCTCTGCAAGATGGCGCCGGCTTTGCCTTCCCTGGTCACACCGAATTCCTCGCGCATCTCGCGGGCGTTGACAGCGTCGCCATGATGCTCGCCTGCGCCGAGCTCCGTGTGGTGCCCGCCACGATCCACATCGCGCTCAAAGACGTCCCCGACGCCTTCAGCGAAGACGTGCTGCGTGAGCAAGTTCGCCTAACGCACCTCGCACTCCAAAACGATTTCGGCATTGCGTCACCCCGCATTGCCATCGCCGGGCTCAACCCCCATGCGGGCGAAGACGGCAAAATGGGCGACGAGGAGCTAACCTGGATGCGCGGCGCCATCGCGCGCTTGGCAGCGGAAGGATACGGCGTCACCGGCCCCCATTCCGCCGACACCATGTTCCATGCTCGCGCCCGCGCAACCTATGACGCGGCCATCTGCGCCTATCACGATCAGGCACTGATCCCCATCAAGACGCTCGACTTCGACGGCGGGGTCAACATCACGCTGGGTCTCCCCTTCGTGCGGACATCGCCCGACCACGGCACCGCGCTCGACATCGCTGGCAAAGGGCTCGCACGGCCTGACAGCCTCATCGCCGCGCTCCGCATGGCCGCCACCATGGCGCGCTGATGCAGATCGACACCCTCCCGCCGCTTCGCGAGGTGATCGCCACCCACGGGCTCCAGGCAAAAAAATCCCTCGGGCAGAACTTCCTGCTCGACCTCAACCTGACCGCAAAGATCGCGCGTCAGGCCGGGGATTTGAGCCAGGCCGACATCCTCGAAATTGGCCCCGGCCCCGGCGGGCTCACGCGCGGGCTACTCGCCGAAGGCGCTCGCCGCGTCCTCGCGGTCGAAAAAGACAGCCGCTGTCTCCCTGCCCTGGCCGACATTGCCGAGGCCTATCCAAACCGCCTTGAAATCATCAATGCTGACGCGCTGACCCTCGACCCAACCGATACGCTCAACGCCCCGATCCGCGTGGTAGCCAACCTGCCCTACAATGTCGGCACCGAGCTCCTGACGCGGTGGCTGTCGCCGCCTGCCTGGCCCCCCTTCTGGGAGAGCCTCACGCTCATGTTTCAAAAGGAAGTTGCGGAGCGGATCGTGGCCGGGCCGGGAAGCAAAGCCTATGGACGCCTGGCCATCCTCGCCCAGTGGCGCGCGGAAGCCCGGATCACCATGACCCTGCCGCCAGAGGCGTTTCAGCCCGCGCCAAAAGTTCACTCTGCCGTCGTCCATCTGACCGCTCTACCAGAGCCCCGCTACGAAGCAGACGCGACAAAACTCAGCCAACTAACGGCAAAAGCGTTCGGACAGCGGCGTAAGATGCTCCGCGCGAGCCTTAAGGGCCTGACGCCAAACCTAGAAGACAAGCTAAAGGCAGCAGGTATTGCGCCCACGGCCCGTGCGGAGGAGATCGATCTAGAAAGGTTCTGCGCCCTAGCACGCCTGGTGTAGGGCACACTTTCGCGTTTACTCAGCTGCCTGTGGCGCCTCGCCCTGGTCCTCAGCAGGCTTTTTGGAACGACTACGTGACCGAGTCGGCTTGGGCGCACTTTCAGGCGTCTCTACAAGCCCACTATCTCCTGCAGCCACCACATCGGGCTGCTCCATCTGACCCGGGTCCGACGCCGGCGCGCCGCCACCATTCGAAGCCTCGCGTTCCTGACGTTCCGCGCGCTCGCGATCACGCTCCGCCTGGCGCTCGCGGTTCTGGCGCTCTTGCTCCTCGCGACGCGCCTCTTGCTCCTTCTGAGCCTCACCTAAAAGTCGCGTGTAATGCTCCGCGTGCTGTTGGAAGTTTTCTGCTGCCACCCGGTCGCCGGAAAGCTGCGCGTCACGGGTCAGCTGGTTGTACTTGTCAATGATCTGCTGCGGCGTACCGCGCACCTTTCCCTCAGGCCCCGAAGAATCGAATACACGATTCACGATATTGCCCATCGAGCGGTTATTATTGTTGCGGTTCTTGGACCGCGAACGGGATTTCGATGATCTCATAAGGTCGCTTCTTGAGCCTATGTTTGGCTTTGCATGTGGCCGCGATGCGGATCAAGGTCACATGTTTTTCGATTAATACTGCGGCGATTTCCCTCAGCCTGCAGTGTCGTCAGTTTGCACGTAGCGCCGCTCCCCGCAACCCACATTGTTCCCTATTCCCTAAATTTCGGTGGAAAACAGTCGTTATGGGGCCGTTTTTGCCAACAAAACCCGCTTACGCCCGTCCAAATCTGCACGAAATGTTGTGTCGGACCACCCGTAAGCCTGGGCTATGGCTTCCACTGCAGGGCCCTGCCCAGCGCCAAATTCCACCGCGATCTGCCCGTCTGGGGACAGATGCGCCCCCGCCCCAGCAAAGATCGCACGATAGGCTGAAAGCCCGTCCGCCCCGTCCGTCAACGCGATCCGCGGCTCATGGGAAAGCTCGGGCGCAAGGCCCGCCATCTCTGCCTCAGCGATGTAGGGCGGGTTGGAGACGATGAGATCGAACTCGCCTGAAATCGCCTCAAACCAGTCAGATCGGATCACCTGCGCCCGCTTTAATACCCCGGCCTTGCGCGCATTCTTCTCCGCCATCGCCAGCGCCCCAATGGAGACATCTGTACCAAGCCCCGTGGCGTCAGTTCGCTCGGCCAAGAGCGTCATCAGGATCGCACCCGACCCCGTCCCCAGGTCTAGAACCCGCCCAAAAGGCACCTCAAGCGCGGCAGCGACGAGAGTCTCGGTCTCTGGACGGGGGTCGAGCACGTCTTTCGTCACAAAGAACTTCCGCCCGTAAAACTCTCGCTCTCCAATGAGGTGTGAGACCGGCACATGGTCCAGCCGCTTCGTCACCATCGCGCGGTACTTATCAAGCGCCACTCGCTCTAGCTTTTCATCGCCCATAGTGGAAATCTTGTCTCGTGACACACCCATGGCCGCGGCGAGGAGCCATTTTGCGTCTCGCGCGCCACCGTCGATCTCGCTCAGCGCCCGCCGCGCCCGCACCAGCGCGTCAGAGACGATCACCCTTCCATCTCCGCCAAAGCCTGGGCCTGTGCTTCGGCCTGCAATGCCTCGACAATCTCAGTGAGGTCCCCGCCCATCACCGCGTCGAGCTTATAAAGGGTGAGATTGATCCGGTGGTCCGTCATGCGGCCCTGCGGGAAATTGTAGGTCCGAATGCGCTCCGACCGGTCGCCAGAGCCCACCTGCGCCTTCCGGTCGGCGGAGCGCTCGCTATCCACCCGCTGCCGCTCAGCATCGTAAAGCCGCGCCTTGAGCACCTGCATAGCGATCTCACGGTTCCGGTGCTGCGATTTCTCCGACGACGTCACCACGATGCCCGAGGGAATATGGGTGATCCGCACAGCGGAATCCGTCGTGTTCACGTGCTGCCCGCCTGCGCCCGAGGCGCGCATCGTGTCGATCCTGATCTCTGAGGGATCAATCTGGATGTCCACATCCTCGGCCTCCGGCAGCACAGCCACCGTGGCCGCTGAGGTATGGATGCGCCCGCCTGATTCCGTCGTCGGCACGCGCTGCACCCTGTGCACGCCGCTTTCATATTTCAGCTTTGCGAAAACGCCCTCGCCCTGCACATGGGCCACGACCTCCTTGATGCCGCCAAGCTCGGTCGCCTGCTCTTCGACGATGTTAAACCTCCAGCCCTGCACCTCGGCAAAACGCTGATACATCCGCAAAAGGTCACCGGCAAAAAGCGATGCCTCATCGCCGCCCGTCCCCGGTCTTATCTCAATCATCGCAGGCCGCGCATCAGCTGCATCCTTAGGCAAGAGCGCAATGCGCAAATCCTGCTCCAATTCAGGAAGCTTGGCGCGGAGCTCAGGCAACTCCTCTTCCGCCAATTCCTTCATATCTGGATCGCTCAGCATGAGCTCAGCCTCGGCAATGTCGGCCTCTACTTGCTCATAGGCGCGGATTTGCTCCACCACGGGTCGCAAATCCGCATATTCTTTGCCCAACTTGGCAATGTCGCCCTCTCCGGTGGCCATAGAGGCTTCCAGAAACTCAAACCGTTGGGTAATCTGCAGAAGAGTGTCGCGCGGGATCATGGAGCTGTCAGGTGCGCCATGCTGCCGCGTTGGTCAAGGCCTCTACAGGAGTACTTTTTCGGCATGCGATACATCCTTCTTTTTACTCTGCTCGCTTCCACGGCGACAGCTCAG
>JBCCYG010000035.1:0-14348 GCA_039190145.1 Pseudomonadota bacterium
GGGGGAGTCGGTAACCCGGCCATCCGATGCCGCACGCAAGCTGCTCGGCCTTGGACTAAGCCGAGATGTAGCGTGGTCGCTTCTCGGCTTTTCCATTGCGCTCACCGTCCTCGTGATGTTCGGCCTTTCCGGTGGCGAGCCTGTGCCGCTCGTGCCCGCGCTCGAGCCGCTTAGCCCGTTGATGACGTTCCTCTTTCTGGGATGTTCTACGATCATCCTAGGATACGGCATTTATTTCACTGGAAACGCCATGCAAGGCTCTGGGACACTCACCGGCGCACTTCTGGTTGTCGGGTGGATTCAAATCCTGCAGATCGCAGCCATTTTCGTCCAAAGCTTCCTCATTATGCTGTCTCCGGGGTTTGGCACTCTTGTGGGGCTTGCCATATCCATCGGCCTGATTTGGGTGCTCTTGAGCTTCATCGACGTGCTGCACGACTTTGGCTCGCTGGGCCGCGCGGCGCTTCTTATGCTTTTTGTTATCGTGGGGATCGGCCTCGGCCTCACGCTCATTCTCGGCCTAATAGGAGTGGGCCTATGACCTATGATGTAAATGCGATCCGCGCTGACTTCCCGATCCTGTCCCGCGAGGTCAACGGGAAACCGCTAGTCTATTTGGACAGCGGCGCGTCAGCGCAAAAGCCTCAGGTTGTCATCGACGCCGTGACCCATGCCTACAGCCACGAATACTCTAATGTGCATCGCGGCCTGCATTATCTTTCGTCGGTCGCAACGGACAAATACGAGGCGGTCCGCGGAAAGGTCGCAAAGTTTCTCGGGGCCGGATCAGAGGACGAGATCGTCTTTTGCGCCAATGCCACGGAAGGGATGAACCTCATCGCCTACGGCTGGGCCATGCCACGCTTCGAGGCAGGCGATGAGATCGTTTTGTCAATCATGGAGCATCACGCAAATATAGTCCCCTGGCACTTTCTCCGCGAGCGGATGGGCGTGATGCTCAAATGGGTGGATGTCGATGCCAATGGTGATCTTGACCCGCAGGCGGTTATCGACGCCATGGGGCCGAAGACCAAACTCGTCGCCGTGACACACCTTTCCAACGTTCTGGGCACCGTGGTGGACGTCAAAGCCATCACTGAGGCCGCCCATGAGCGCGGTATCGCGGTTGTCGTGGATGGCTGCCAAGGCGCGGCCCACATGCCTGTTGATGTGAGCGAGATTGGTTGCGATTTCTACGCAGTCACGGGGCACAAGCTTTACGGCCCGTCCGGTTCCGGCGCGATCTACATCAAGCGCAAGCGTATGGATGAGATGCGCCCCTTCATGGGCGGCGGCGACATGATCCGTGAGGTGCATCGGGACGAGATCACCTACAATTCTGCGCCCATGAAGTTTGAAGCGGGAACTCCCGGTATCGTCCAGCAGATCGGCCTCGGCGTGGCGCTCGATTACATGATGGAGGTCGGGGTCGAAAACATCGCGGCCCACGAGCAAACGCTTCGAGACTATGCGCGAGAGAAGCTCGAAGGGCTGAACTGGCTCAATGTCTACGGAAAATCAGCGACAAAGGCGGCGATCTTCTCGTTCTCAATGAGTGGCGCGGCCCACGCCCACGACATCTCTACGATCCTCGACAAACGTGGCATTGCAGTGCGTGCTGGGCACCATTGTGCGCAGCCGCTCATGGAGCATCTCGGCGTGGCAGCCACTGCTCGGGCGTCCTTTGGGATGTACAACACGACCGGTGAGGTGGACGCGCTCGTCGACGCTTTGGAGCTTTGTCACGAGCTCCTCGCTTGACCATTGCGAGCAACGACGGGACAGCCTATAGCGGCCCGGCCCGGACCCTTAGCTCAGCTGGATAGAGCGCTGCCCTCCGAAGGCAGAGGCCAGAGGTTCGAATCCTCTAGGGTCCGCCACTTTCTTAGTCTCTGAGTGCTTCAGCAGTCCCGCGCGGGCTGGCGAGGCCCACTAGGGCGGCAAGCACGCTTGAAAGGCTTAGAAATCCCGCCGCCAGGTGCAGCTCGGGCCAGGAGAAGCGTGCGGTTACGAGCACGTCGATACGTTCGGAGACGATGCTCGACAGGATACTTGTGGCACCGGCACCAAGCACGAGGCCTAGGATGACCCCGGCAACGAGCAGCACGGTAGCAAAGCTCCACAGGACACCGACTACAAAGCGTCGTGGCGCGCCGAGCACATGGAGCAGCGTCAGTTGCCTACGGAAAAGCTGCGTAAGAATGAAGAGGCCCGTGAGAACGGCCACAGCCACAAGAACCTGCGTCACCAGCGCCATGAACGACATGGCATCGCGTATATCTCCCATGACCGAGTAAAGCCCAGAAAGGACCGTCCCCGGAAAGAAGGCCATCGTGTCCTCCCGCGCATTGAGCTCTGCGCGCAGGCTGTAGAGATCGGGCAGGCGGTCCATGCGTACGATGATCGCGGGCGTGCCAGGAAAGAGCTCCGAGACAAACGGCGGGCCTACGGGCGCATCAGCGCTTCGCTTGCCATCGCTCAGGCCATGGGTTTGCCAAACGCCTTCTACCGGCACGATGATGGCGCGGTCCCAGGGTGAGCCGGTCGGCGCCATGCGTCCGACAATCGTGTATTCATCGCCGTGTAAGCCTTCCTCGGCGCTCTCGCCGACGCCATGGGCGGGCGCGAAAGTATGACCGATCTCGAGGTTGAGCGCAGCACCCGCGACGCCCTCAAGCGGGGCTTGAAAGAGTCGGCCCTCGATCTCTCCATTTGCCAGGTGAACGAGAAACTCCGGCGTTGTGCCCACTAGCGGCGCGCCTTGGTAGCTGTCTCCAAAGGCCAGGGGCGCTGCGATTTCCACGTCTTCCCGTGCTGCGATTTCGTTGAAGATAAAACCGTCGAGAAGCGGGACATTGGAGGGCTGCAAAAATACAGTCGCGAACATGAGCGTGAGCTCGCTGCCTGGGGCGGCGATGACCATGTCAAACTTTTCTGCAGCGCGAGCCGATCCTTCCCGCAACGCACGCTCTTGGGCGATGAGAGCCGCGCCCATGGCGACCGACAAAGCGATGAGCGCAACAAACACCGCGGCGATCCAGCGATAGCGCTTGAGCAAGGCGCCAACCAGGGGCAGGGGGCGGAAGCCCCAGAGCAGAGCTGCGCCCGTCAAAACAGTTGGCGACAGGAGCAACGCAGCTGTGACGGCATCGCTCATGGCGCTTTCGGCCTCCCATGATGCAATTCGAGGATGCTTGGAATACGGCGCAAGAGAGTTTCGTCGTGGCTTACAACGATGAGCGTCGCACCTTCGGTTTGGCAGTAGTCGAGAAGAAGCGCGGTGATAGCCTCACCTGTCTCTTGGTCGAGGCTTGCAGTTGGCTCGTCAGCGAGAACAATCGCTGGCCTGTGGCTCAGTGCCCGTGCGACCGCCACCCTTTGGCGCTCCCCACCTGAAAAGCTCGCCACCGGTCGGGTTTGCGTAGGTATCTGAACCCGCTCCAACTGCTCTGCTGCTTCTGACAAGATGTGCTGACGCTCATTCCTCGGCGCAAAAAGCGCCTGCACGCCAGCATTGCCCGCCGCCGAAAGCTCGTCAAAGAGCGGATAGTCCTGAAAGATCACACCCATCTGTGCCCGCCGAAACGCAGCAGCTTCGGGCGAGGGTAGGCCGCTCAGCTCCGTGTCTCCCCACTGGACTTTGCCAGACGCGCGCGGCGCAAGCCCCATGAGGGCGGCGAGAAGTGTAGACTTCCCAGCGCCGGACGGCCCGCGGATACCAAGGGCGCGGCCGGCCGGCACCTCAAGCAATGGCACCGACAAAAGCTCCCGCCCAGAGGGCGAAGTGACCGTGAGGTCGCGAAGGTTAAGTGAAAGCGTCATCTCGGCAGTGGGATAGCGCAACTCGGGCGGGGTCAACAGCCGCTCATCGATCAGATGTAAGAGATCGCGTCCTCGTCGAATTCCTCGACGTCTTCGAGGACGATGCGCCAGTTCGCATTCTCGCCTGACGTAATGACCACGTCGTTTCCGTCACCGCCGCCGGTGATGATGTCGATCACCTCTTCATCGTTCATCCTTGCCAGGGCGAGCAGGTCACCCTCGGAGTAATCCGCGATGGTGACGGTTCCATCACGGCTCGTATTGGCCTCAAAGCGGTCCTCGCCATCACCGCCAATGAGCCTATCCTCGCCGCCTCCGGCGATGAGCGTGTCCTCTCCGCCACCACCGCGCAGCTCGTCATCGCCGCTCCCACCATGGATAAGGTCGTTGCCTGAGCCGCCATACGCCGTGTCGTTGCCGTGGCTCATGAAAATCGCGTCGTTACCCGAGTTTCCGAAAGCGATATCCGCGCCCTTTCCGGCGGTCACGCGGTCGTCGCCCGCCCCGCCGGTCAGCCTATCGTCACCTGTTCCACCAAAGAGGGTGTCGTCGCCGTTGCCCCCACCGAGCGCGTCTTCGCCCGAGTGACCGACCAGCCGATCACGACCGCCACCACCTTCGATGGTGTCGGCGCCCGCTTGACCGAGTAGAAGGTCAATTCCCGCGCCTCCGTCGATCACGTCGTCGCCTCTGCCACCTTCAAGGCGGTCCATACCGCTCAACCCGTAGAGCGTGTCATTCCCACCCAAGGCGGCGACATAGCTATGCGCATTGGTACCGACATTGAGCTCGTCTTGGTCGGTGGGATCAGCCGCGCCACCCACCACTTCGAAGTTGCGGTAGCTCAGTGCCTCGCCCGTTTCCTCGCCGCTCTCATCGAGAAAGTAGACCCGCCCGTTTCCAGGGCCGTCCGGTTCTATCCGGAATGCCCGCGCGCCGAGGGTAAGGATGTCTTCCCCAGAGCCACCATCGACAAAGGTCGCTTTTGAGCCGTCGAGAATGAGTACGATGTCATCGCCCCCGCCAGCGCTAATGGCCCCCGCACGTGCCGCACTGGAAAGACTTACTTCGTCAGACCCTGATCCCGTCCGGATGTCGCCCGCTACTGTGGCCTTGCCTGAGATCATCACATGATCATTGCCCGCACGGGTGACCATGTCGCCACTGACATGCGCGACATCCTCGAGTCGCACCGCATCATTGCCCGATCCGGATTGAACGCTACCGCCGATCACAGCCGTGCCGGAGAGATCAACCACCTCGTTCTCTCCACCACGCCCCATTTCTATGTCAGCGCGTACTTCTCCAGAGGACATGAAAACCTTGTCCGCGCCCGCTCCGAGCGCGAGCCGCCCGCCAAGTTTGCTTCCGCCCGTGATGGTCACAACGTCATCACCGCCGCCAATGTCAACGTCGCCATCCGTCTCCACCGCCGTGAGCGCAATGTCATCGCTACCGCCAGTGCCCTCGATGAGCGTCAGAAACGTTAGTTCGCGCGGTGCGGTCTTGAACGGATCGTCTTGGAGGTGGTCGATGTCCGTGTTGCGCAGGATAACATCCTGCAGCCCAGAGTCTTTGACGTCCTGAAGCAGGCCGTCGCTGAGCCGGGGATCAAGCTCACCAAAGCTCTGGTCTGCGGCGGCTGTTCGGTAGAACTGATCGCTCAGGATGAACGTGAAGGTTGGCCCTGTCTGGGCACCGTCCGCCTTGTCTTCCGCCAAGCCCCCGACCCAGAGGTCAACGTCAAAGACTGTGTCATAGACGCTCGCGAGCTCTTCTTGCACGCCAGGATCGCTGGTGATCACGCTGAAATCATCGGGATCTAAAGCGTTTAGATCAATGTCACCTAGCAGCTGCGCGCGGACATCGAGGTAACTGCCCATCCCATGATCCGCACCGCGGACAAGGTTGAGCGCGGGAAGGGAAAAGCCGCTCAGCCCATCGGCTGTTGCGAGAAAGAAGTTCAGATCATCGATGACCTTCGTGTCGAGCTCTTGCGCATGGAGCGCTGCTTGGCCCCTGAGAAGCCCATCGATACCACCCTCTTTCACGGGTTCGGGGTTAAAGAAGGTGTCGAGCAGCTCGAGATGACCTTCGCCAAAGATCGAGCCGTCTTCGTTGAGGCGCGGCATTTGGCCAGAGACCATCGTGTGACCAAAGCGGAATGCAGCAGTGGAAAACTCTAGGCTCACCTGGCCATCGACATCCGCGTCATACGGGATGTCTTCCGTCACCGCGTTCCCGAGGAGGTGGGGCAGCCACTCGTCATAGGTGATCGCTTGCAGCTCGTACTCCACGATCGAACGGGCCACTTCGAAGAGGTCCTGATCCGACCAGTCGGGATGCTCCTCGGCAAGTTGCTCAGCCCAATAGTTGTGCTCGCGCGCAAAAAGCGTGTGGAGCGATAGGAGATTGGGATTCTCAGACGCTCGAATATCGCCCGCTAGAAAGACGGCATCGTCGCCAGAGGTGTCACCAGCCATGACTGTCTCATCTGTCGCGAGGGGCAGGAGACCGTGGGTCGACGTGGGGTCGTCAATCATCCTGAGTTTGCCGCCTTCAAAGCTGCGGACATCCGCTTCGCGCACATCGTTTGATCCGTAGATCTGGCTGCCGTCGATCTGCCAGGTGATGGCATTGCCGAATTCACGTGCGTCGGTCTCACCGGTCCCGTCGAGAGCTTCTGATCGGCTCACATCGCGGACGAAACCGTCGACTGCGATATGCGCGCCTTCCTCATCCTCAGGCGTGAGAGAAAGGTCATGGTCCAAAAACTGGCCCCAGGTCGTAAAGAGCGTGCTGAGACCTGCCGAGTTCGGCATATCGCCGTCCTGTGCAAAGACCTTACGAGCGACTTCCATGGGGTCGGTTTGAGCGTAGAGCTTGCCAAGCCCGTCAGCGTAGCGCGCCTCGGTAAGACGCGGCATCTGCTCAAGCTGTTCGAGAAACGGACAACGCGCCGCCATACTGACGTATTCCACCCACCAAAACTCGGCTTCGACGGTCGCAGATGGTCGATGTCACGTCAATTTGATCACATGAATATGGCGACAATAGCCATTCTGCAGCGACAAATTACGGAAGAAGGCTGAATTGTTCTTCGGTAAGAGCGGGTCACCGACCCCAGGTGCGGACAACACCGCAATCGACGTGCACAAAGTTGGAGCCTGAATAACGACCCACGCCACCAGCGGATACCGACGCCGCGGCGCGCGCAACTTGGCCGACAGAGCGGCCACTCAGGCGCAGGTCAGCCGCCTTGGCTTCCATATGTAGCGAGCGCCGTGCCACGCCGGATGACCGGGCGCGGAGCATGGCATTGGTCTGAGCCGTGCGATAGCCGGAGAGCAGCATAAACGAGTTGTCTGTCTCGAGAAGGTTCCTAGTTGCGGCAATGATGTCGATGGTGCGGGTATCCATCTTCGCTGCTTTGTCCTGACGCCAGTCGCGCATGAAGTAGTTAACTTCGTTCAGCGCGTCAGAGATATATTTGCCATCGATCCAATAGATCATGTCGATGTGCTCGCCGGTGCGCCCGGAGTGCATCTTGATACGTCGGATGTCGCCCGCGCCTCGCAAAAAGCCGAAGGCCGACGAATATGTCGGCGCGGCGGCGACAGCGGTGGCTGCAAAAGCTCGAATTAATCCGCGCCGTGAGAGACGCGTGCCCGTATGGTCCGTCATGGCCCCTATGTCCCGTTCTTGCATACCGACGGCAGTCTTTTGCTGCTCAACGGCTTCCCCAGATGCCCCGCTGATATCGCACAAAAGGAATCGTCCCCCAAGGCCGGATTGTTTCCATTTCAGCCAAGATGTGGAAAACGGCAATTTTTTGCGCATTCCGTGAAAGGTGTGGCACCCGCGCACTTGTGTGCGGCATTTGAGACACATGCTTGGGGCTCTTGGTTTGGCTAAACTCTTTGTGCATAGACGCAATGACATGTCATCCGTGACACCCGATTTGCCCACGTAGTATTTGGAGGCGTTGATCATGCGAGCCGTTTTGTTGTTGCTCCGATCCCAGCTCTTTATCCTGAGCATTCTTTTTTTGACGTTAACCATCCCGGCGGCGGCTCAGGTCACAGTCTTTAAGCAGGCGATTGCGGAAGCGGCCGCGACTGATGAGGCGCTCACGGCCTTCTATAAGGCGCGTGCTTACGAGCCGATTTGGACGGGGTCAGATCGAGAGGACCGCAAGCGGCGCGCTGCTCTGTTAGAAGCGGCAAAGCAAGCAGGTGCCCATGGGCTGCCCGGTGCGCAATACGACCCTGAAAACATCAAAGCGCGCATTCGTGCCGCGCGATCGGCGGAAGCATTGGGCGCGCTCGAGGTGTATTTGTCGAAACTCTTCTTGGACTATGCTCGGGATGTTCAAACGGGCATCCTGACACCTGCAAGTGTGGACAAAGAAATCGTCCGCAGCGTTCCCTACCGCGACCGTCAAGCGACTATGGAAGCCTTTGCGAAGTCATCTGCCATCGGCTTTATGAACGCACTCCCGCCTAAGTCGCCTGAATATGCACGCCTCATGCGTCAGAAAGTGGAGCTTGAGCGGTTGCTCGCAGGCAACGGCTGGGGCCCAACAGTTCCGGGTGGGGCGCTAAAACCTGACCAGTCTGGCCAGGCTGTCGTCGCGCTACGTAATCGGCTTATCGCCATGGGTTTCATGGGCCGGTCCAACAGCCAGACCTACGACGCCAAGCTCGGTGAAGCTGTGACCGCCTTCCAAGAGGCTCATGGCCTTGAAGCTGACGGGGTCGCGGGCGCGGGCACGCTGGCTGAGATCAATAAGTCTCCTGCCGATCGCCTGACGCAGGTCCTTGTGGCCATGGAGAGGGAGCGCTGGATCAACAAGCCCCTCGGTGATCGACACATCTGGGTGAACCTGACTGACTTTTCCGCAATGATTGTGGATGGCGGTAAAGTCACGTTTCAGACGCGTTCTGTCATTGGCGCCCATGATAAAGATCGCCGCTCGCCAGAGTTCTCGGACGAGATGGATCACATGGTGATCAACCCGTCTTGGTACGTGCCGCGCTCCATCGCGACGAAGGAATATCTTCCACAGCTTCGAAACAATCCTAACGCAGTGAGCCACCTTGAGATCACCGACAGTCGGGGCAGGGTGGTAAACAGAGCGGCGGCGAACTTTGCAAACTACACCCCCCAAAACTTCCCCTACAATATGCGCCAGCCGCCAAGCCGTCAGAACGCGCTCGGCCTTGTGAAATTCATGTTCCCCAATAAGTGGAACATTTACCTACATGACACGCCTGCAAAGAACCTTTTTGCACGGGAAGTGCGTGCGTTCAGCCATGGCTGCATCCGGCTCAATGACCCTTTCGATTTTGCCTATGCGCTGCTGGCAGAGCAGGAGGCAAGCCCGAAAGACTACTTCCAGTCCATCCTCCGCACTGGGCAGGAACGTCGCGTAGACTTGGAACAGCCAGTGCCGGTGCATTTGGTTTACCGCACCGCCTTCACGACGCCGACTGGCCACATGAACTACCGCAGAGATGTCTATGGGCGCGATGCCAAGATATGGAATGCCTTGAGCAGGGAAGGGGTAGCCCTGGGCGCTGTGGGCGGCTAATCCCCCCCGAAAGAGGGGAGCATGGCTTACACGATCAAAGAAATTGCCGAAGCTCTCGGTGCGGTAGCCGAGGGTGACAGTAGCTTTGAGGTAGAGGGTCTTTCTGAACCTGCCTCCGCTCGTGCGCAAGACCTCGCGCTGGCTTCCAACCCAAGCTATGCCGATGCTCTGACGTCCGGAAAAGCGCAGGCAGCACTTCTGTGGGCCAATGCCGACTGGGAAGGGATGGGCCTCAGGGCCGCAATCCGAATTGGCCGCCCTCGCCATGCCATGGCAGAGCTCACAAGGCTTTATGACTATGCTTGGGCAAAGGGATCCGGTGTTCATGACACCGCGGTGATTGCTCCATCGGCTAATGTAAGCGACGCAGCTATTGGCCCTCTAAGCGTCATCGGTGACCGCGTACGGATCGACGCAGGGGCGCATATTGGCGCCCATGTGACCATCGGAGCCGGAACGCAGATCGGGCCAGGCGCCATGATCCGTGATGGGGTGCGCATAGCCCACGGCGTGACCATCGGTGCTGGTTTCGTGGCGCAACCCGGCGCGCTCATTGGCGGTGATGGATTCTCTTTCACAACGCCAGAGCCCTCCGCAGCCGAGACAGTCCGTGAAACCCTTGGCGAAGACGTCGGTGAAGCCCAGACCTGGGAGCGCATTCATTCGCTTGGAGGAGTCGAGATCGGCGATGATGTCGAGGTCGGAGCAGGGTCAAGCATCGATCGCGGCACGATCCGCGCGACAAGGATTGGTACTGGCACCAAGATCGACAGCCTCGTTCAAGTTGGGCACAACGTCGAAGTGGGCGATCATACGCTTTTGTGCGGTCAAGTGGGCATAGGCGGCTCCACCGTAATCGGCTCGCACTGCATCCTCGGGGGCAAAACCGGCGTTGTAGACAATGTCACGGTGGGCGACCGTGTTGTCACCGGCGCAGGCACGTTGGTCATGGCTAATGTACCCGACGGCCGAGTGATGCTCGGCTATCCTGCCACCCAAATGAAAGCCTCACTTGACACTTACAAGGCGCTTCGGCGGTTGCCGCGCGACATTGCGGCGCTCAAAAAAGCGGTTTCAAAGCTCCGAGGGAGTGACTAAATCCAGCCCGAGAACGTGCTGGAGGAGGCCATGAGCGTCGATCAGAAGGTGAAAGCAATCATCGCCGAGCAAGCCATGCTCGAGCCGAAAGATGTGTTGGATGACAGTACGTTAGAGAGCCTCGGGCTCGACTCGTTAGGTTTGGTGGAGTGCATTTTCGCCATCGAGGAAGAATACGACATCCAGGTCCCCTTCAACGCCAACGAGCCTGAAGAAAGCGATTTTGACATCTCCTCGGTCGCAAACATCGTGAAAGCCGTAGAAAGCCTGATAGCTGAGCAAAAATGAAGCGCGTCGTGATTACCGGAGCGGGCACGATTAATGCCCTGGGGCACGATGTGGCTTCTACGTTAAAGGCGATGTCCGAAGGTAAACTCGGCATCGGGCCTTTAGATTTTCCAAACGTTGACCGCCTATCAGTCAAGATAGGGGGGCAGGTCACCGGCTACGATGAGGCCGCGCATTTCAACCGCCAACAAGTAGCGCTCTATGACCGGTTCACTCAGTTCACTTTGCTTGCTGCCCGTGAAGCAACGGCCCAAGCGGGGCTCACCTTCAGCGGAGAACTCGCCGCCCGTGCAGGGGTCGTCCTCGGTACAGCAGCGGGCGGTATGAACACGTGGGAGGACAATTATCGAGCCGTCTACGAGGATGGCAAAAACCGTGTTCACCCTTTCGTAGTTCCTAAGCTGATGAATAACGCTGCCGCAAGCCATGTCAGTATGGAGTACAACCTTAAGGGCCCCTCGTTTACCGTTTCTACGGCCTGCGCATCGTCAAATCACGCCATGGGCCTCGCTTTCCAAATGATACGTTCTGGGGCCTGTCTGGCGATGGTCACGGGTGGGTCAGAGGCCATGCTTACCTTCGGCGGCATAAAGGCGTGGGAGGGGCTCCGCGTCATGTCCAAGGATGCTTGCCGCCCCTTTAGTGGCAACCGCAATGGGATGGTACAGGGCGAGGGTGCTGGCGTCTTCGTCTTTGAAGAGCGGGAGCACGCAGTAAAGCGGGGCGCTGAGATCCTTGCAGAGATAACGGGGTTTGCCATGACATCTGACGCGGCCGACATCGTTATGCCGTCACAGCAAGGTGCTGGTCGCGCCATCGCAGGTGCGCTTAGAGACGCGCGTATGAGCCCTGACGAAGTAGATTACATCAACGCGCACGGCACAGGTACCGCGGCTAATGACAAAACCGAGTGTGCCGCTGTCGCGGGCGCCTTTGGGGCGCATGCCGACAGCCTCATGATGTCTTCGACAAAGAGCATGCACGGTCACTGTATCGGAGGGACGGGTGCGGTAGAGCTTTTAGCCTGCGTCATGGCGCTCAAAGATGGGATCGTGGCCCCAACGGTCGGCTATGAGGAGCCGGATCCGGAATGCGCTTTTGACATTGTTCCGAACGTGGCACGATACGCCAAAGTTAAGGGCGCTCTTTCGAACGCCTTTGCCTTTGGTGGTCTAAACGCAGTTTTAGCTTTGCGCGCTGCCTAGCACGGGTCAGCCGCTAGTTCCGCACTTCCATCGCATCATAGGCTGCCGTGAAGCCCGACAGTGAAACGGATAGCTCTACCGGCGTCGTTGGGGCACCCGCAGCAACGATGGTCAATGTCGCTGAAGAACCAGCTTTGAACCCTGCTATATCGTCCGCGGTGAAGCCAACTCGTGAGATACACCCAGCGCGCGTGCAAAAGGTAAACGGATAACGGCGCTGCGCCCCGTCATCCACCTGAAGCGTTACAGCTTGAGTCAGCAGGGTTTCGAGTGGGGTCACAATCGTTCCACCAGCAGCGGCTTGGTTGCCTTCGGCAAGAGGTACGATGCTCATTTCTGCGACTGAGTTGCCGCCCTCATCAAGGAGCAATTGATACACTTGGCAAGGGTCGTCGCCATCTGCGGTCGTGATGCACCGATGGGCCCAGTCCCCGAAAGTTTCTTTGATGTATTCCTCGCCAATTTGGCGGCCATCCACCAGGGTTTCTCCCATGGAGAGGCCAAGTCCGCCATCGTCTTGCTCAGTCTCTTCCTGTGCAAAAACCGGTGCTGCGGCGATGCAGGCTGTGACTAAAAGCGCACCCAAAAAAACCTTCATTGCTTACTCCTTCGCAATTTCGGTGGCGCTTAACACGCGCCAAATTCAGTGTCAGGTCAAATCAGGCATGAACGTGCGGGAAATTGCTTACACGAGTCTGTGTACGGCCATAAGAAAAGGGCCTGCCGAGACAGACCCTTTTCATTATTTTCTCTCCCTGTCGGACTAGCCGACTTATATCGCGAACGCTACGGCGCGTTCTGCGAGCCGTCAACAGCCACGGACGGATGAAACGCAAAAAAACTCATACTTTTGGCTCGTTTAGCGGAGGATGCGATGCGATGGGCTTATGATAACCAATTGGTTGCTCATTCATGCGGCATCTGCCTCAGAGAGAGGCGCTGGCACCCCCGAAACAAGCCTGTATGGTGCCCGGGAAATAACCGTGGGGCCGGGGAGAGATCACATGGAAACCAATGTTTTTGTCGGCGGGGGCGGCGAGGGTTACGGCACCCGCCAAGAGCTTTCTCTGAAGTACGCAAATAGGCACGGGCTAGTAGCTGGCGCCACAGGGACCGGCAAAACCGTAACGCTTCAAATCCTGGCGGAAGGTTTCTCCGCCCAAGGCGTTCCCGTCTTTCTCTCTGACGTAAAAGGTGATCTTTCCGGGCTCGCGAAGGCCGGAACCGAGGGCTTTAAGCTCCATGATGCGTTCACCTCCCGCGCCGCCAAAATCGGCTTTGATGACTACGCCTATGATGCGTTCCCGGTGACTTTTTGGGATCTCTTTGGCGAAAAAGGTCATCCGGTCCGCACAACCGTTGCAGAGATGGGGCCGCTCCTTCTTGCGCGGCTCATGGAGCTCTCTGAAGCGCAGGAGGGCATCCTGAACATTGCGTTCCGCGTAGCAGATGAACAAGGCTTACCACTCCTTGACCTCAAGGACCTACAGTCACTCCTGGTGTGGGTGGGTGAGAACAAAGGTGAGCTATCGCTGCGCTATGGAAACGTCTCCACAGCCTCCATCGGCGCGATCCAGCGGCGGCTTCTCGTTCTAGAGAACCAAGGCGGTAGCAAGCTCTTCGGCGAACCGGCGCTCGAGCTCTCTGACATCATTTCGACCGATGAAGCGGGCAGGGGCCGCGTGAACATCCTCGCCTCGGATCAACTCATGGCCTCGCCCCGCCTCTACGCGACGTTCCTCCTCTGGCTCCTCTCAGAGCTTTTCGAAGAACTGCCTGAGATCGGTGATCCGGACAAACCCAAGCTCGTATTCTTCTTTGACGAGGCGCATCTCCTCTTTGAGGACGCGCCAAAGGCGCTCGTCGACAAGGTGGAGCAGGTCGCCCGCCTTATCCGCTCGAAAGGCGTCGGCGTCTACTTCATCACCCAAAACCCAGACGACATTCCCGAAGATATCCTCGGCCAACTCGGCAATCGCGTTCAGCACGCGCTTCGCGCTTTCACCGCGCGTGATAAAAAAGCGATGCGCATGGCTGCTGAGACCTACCGTGAGAACCCGCGCTTCGACACGGAGCAGGCGATCCGAGAGGTCGGCGTCGGTGAGGCCGTCACGTCCATGCTTCAAAAAAAGGGCGTTCCAGGGATCGTCGAGCGCACCTTGATACGCCCTCCGTCCTCCCAGCTCGGCCCTATCAGCGACCTTGAGCGCAAAGGCGTGATGGCCGGAAGCCCCGTTGCCGGCAAGTACGAGGCGCTCCAAGATCGCGAAAGCGCCTTTGAGATGCTGAAAGCTCGCGCTGATAAAGCCGCGGCTGAGGCCGAGGCGGCGGAAGCAGCCGAA
>JBCCYG010000036.1:0-13985 GCA_039190145.1 Pseudomonadota bacterium
CCCCGCCTTTCTCGATAAGGCCTTCGGCGGCGAGCCTTTGGATCGCGGCACCGAGGTCGATGCCTGAAACAGAGCGGCCAGAGCCTTTGCCCGCGTCGCCGTCAAAGCCGATGACGACGCTTGGGCGATGCATGGTTTCTTTGAGGCGCGAGGCAACGATTCCCACCACACCCGGGTGCCAGCCATCCCCCGCAGCCCAGGCAAGCGCTCCTTCCGGGCCGCGCGTCTGAGCCTGCACCAGCGCTGCCTCGCGCACTTGCGCCTCAACTTCGCGCCGCTCAGTATTGAGCGCCTCGAGCCGCTCGGCGAGGGCCGCGGCTTCATTTGGGTCTGCGGTGGCGAGGAGACGCGCACCGAGATCCGCCGCGCCGATGCGGCCGCCGGCATTGATGCGCGGGCCGAGCACGTAGCCCAGGTGATAGGCCTTCGGCGCGCTGTCGAGCCGAGCAGTGTCGGCAAGCGCGGTGAGGCCGATCCGGCCCCGCGTGCCCATCACGCGCAGACCCTGGCGCACGAAAGCGCGGTTAACCCCGGTGAGCGGGGCCACGTCGGCCACGGTCGCGAGCCCCACGAGATCAAGCATCTGAAGGAGGTCAGGGCCTCTCTCACCCGCTTCGCGCAGCTGTCGCCCGGCCTCAACGAGCATGAGGAAGACCACAGCAGCCGCGCAGAGGTGGCTCAGCGCTCCATCCTCATCTTGCCGGTTCGGGTTCACAACGGCCCGCGCGTCTGGGAGCGTCTCTCCGCCCAGGTGGTGGTCGAGCACGATCACATCAGCACCCGTAGCTGCAGCGATCGGGCCATGGGAGAGCGTACCGCAATCAACGCAGATGATCAGGTCATGGGCGCGTGCCAGCTCGGCCATGGCGGTGTCAGTGGGGCCGTAGCCTTCGTCGATCCGGTCCGGGATGTAGAGCGTCGCTTGGAGGCCGCGCGCGCGCAGCCAGGTGATCAGGAGGGCCGCTGAGGCACCGCCATCGACATCGTAATCAGCAAAAATCGCAATGCGCTCCCCGCTTTTGACTGCCGTTAAGAACCGCTCGGCGGCGACTTCCATGTCCTTGAGGCTGCGTGGGTCGGGGAGCAGGTCACGGAGCGACGGCTCTAGAAATGACGGGGCCTCGGCGGGCCCCACCCCACGCTTTGCTAAAATGGCAGCGAGCGCGAGGGGCAGCCCGGTTTCCTGTGCCAGCCTTTCGGCGTGTCGCGTGTCGGTCTCAGACGGGCCCACCCACCGCCGCCCCGTTAAGGAGCGTGACACGTTCAGAAAGGCGGGCATGTCGAGCATGGAACCACGATGTTGGGGCAGCGTCACGACACGCTACCAAACCTGGCACCCGCGCGGCAAGCCTACTGGACGGGATTGCGGTACGTCATGCGCCGCACCGAGCCGGTTTTTGAGCGCATGAGGACCGTTTCAGCGGTGAGATACCCGACCTCGCGCTTGATCCCGGAGAGCAATGAGCCGTCTGTCACGCCGGTGGCGGCAAAGATCACATCCCCGCGCACGAGTTCGTCGCGGCTATAGATCCGGTCGAGATCCGTGATCCCGGCTTTCGCGGCGCGGGCCTTTTCATCGTCGTTGCGGAAGGTGAGGCGGCCAAACATCTGTCCGCCCATGCATTTAAGCGCGGCAGCGGCGAGCACGCCCTCGGGTGCCCCGCCGAGGCCCATATACATGTCGATACCGGTGATCTCAGGTTCGGCGCAGTGCATGACGCCCGCCACATCGCCATCTGTGATGAGCCGGATCGCTGCGCCGGTGGAGCGGACCTCTTCGATCATCTCTTGATGGCGCTCGCGGTCGAGAATGCACACGGTGATGTCCTCGGTCGAGCAGGCTTTAGCCCGGGCCATGCGCTTGACGCGTTCACCATAGGCCATGTCGAGCGTCACCACGTTGGCCATGTAACCCGGGCCGATGGCGAGTTTTTCCATGTAGACGTCCGGTGCGTGAAGCATGGAATCGTGGGGTCCCATGGCGATGACGGTGAGCGCATTGGGCATGTCATTGGCGGTGAGCGTCGTCCCTTCGAGCGGGTCGAGAGCGATGTCGACCTCTGGGCCTTTGCCCATGCCCACTTCCTCGCCGATATAAAGCATGGGCGCTTCGTCCCGCTCTCCTTCGCCGATGACGACGCGGCCTTTGATTTCGAGCTTGTTGAGCTGGTCGCGCATGCCGTTCACGGCCGCCTGATCGGCGGCTTTTTCGTCGCCGCGCCCGATCCAGTTTGCCGAAGCAAGGGCAGCGGCCTCGGATACACGCGCGAGGCCGAGAGACAGCATTCGGTCGTGGAATTCTTCAATATCGGCCATGGTATCTTCCTTAAATCATACGGCTTCGATGCGCAGCGTGACGGGCGCCCCGTCAACGACGTCGGTGGCACCGAGGTTTTCGAGGGCGCGGTCAATGTCGGCCCGCGTGGTTTTGTGGGTGACGATGAGGACGGGGGCCGTCTCATCGGAATGGCCATACTGGCGCATGCGGTTAATCGAGATGTTCGCCTCGCCGAGGATTGCAGCAACTGTGGCGAGCGCGCCCGGGCGGTCAAAGAGGCTTAGTCGCAGGTAGTAGGGCGCTTCGCTGACCGCGCGAGCGGGTTTCGCGGCGATGAGGGAGGAGGCGGGCTGACCAAATGTCGAGAGCCGCGTGCCGCGGGCGATGTCGAGGAGGTCGCCCATGACGGCGCTCGCGGTCGGTCCTTCGCCTGCGCCTGCGCCGCGCAGGACGATCTGGCCCACATGGCTGCCCTCGAGGACGACCATGTTTGTACCGCCGTCAAGCTGACCCAGGGGCGAGGTGTCGGGCACAAGGCAGGGCGACATGCGCTGCTCGAGCCCGCGCTCGGTGAGCTGGGCCACGCCCAGTAGCTTGATCTTGTAGCCCATATCCGCGGCTTGGCGGATATCCTCGATGGTGATGCGGTCGATGCCTTCGAGCTCCACACCGTCGAAATCGACCTGCGTGCCAAAAGCGATGGAGCTCAGGAGCGAGAGCTTATGGCCCGCGTCGATCCCACCCACATCGAGCGTTGGGTCCGCTTCCAGATAGCCTAGTGCGTCGGCCTCGGCGAAGACCTCCTCGTAGGGGAGCCCTGCGCTTTCCATACGGGTGAGGATGTAGTTGCAGGTGCCGTTCATAACGCCCATGACGCGCGTGATGGCATTGCCAGCGAGGCCCTCAGTCAGCGCTTTGATCACTGGGATACCGCCCGCCACCGCTGCCTCGAAGCGCAAAACGCGGTCTGCGCCCTCTGCAAGCGCCGCAAGGTTTTGGCCGTGGATCGCAAGCATGGCTTTGTTGGCAGTCACGACGTCCTTGCCTGCGGCGAGGGCGGCTTCGGTGGCGGCTTTTGCCGGGCCATCGGCGCCGCCCATAAGCTCCACAAAGACGTCGATATCGTCGCGTGCGGCCACGGCGACGGGGTCATCGGCCCAGTCAAATCCGTCGATGGAAACGCCGCGATCCTTGTCGCGGGAGCGGGCGGAAACAGCGACGATTTCAACGCTGCGGCCAGTGCG
Organism: Pseudomonadota bacterium; assembly: GCA_039190145.1. Classification (GTDB taxonomy): domain Bacteria; phylum Pseudomonadota; class Alphaproteobacteria; order Rhodobacterales; family Rhodobacteraceae; genus Shimia_B. Next base: position 3,523 of record JBCCYG010000036.1, read on the forward strand.
CGCTTTGATCAGCTCGGCGTTTTCCTCGACCATGCGGATCACACCAACGCCAACAGTACCAAGGCCGGCAATCGCAATGCGTAGGGGGGTCTTCATGGGCACACTCCGTCTTGCGCTCCCTTTAGGCCCCGCGGGAGGGAGGTTCAATGCGGCCCTTGCTGTTCACGGTGGGTCCTAATTGGGTGAGCCGGATAGGAGGGCCCGATCGCTCGACGTGAAAATCGGGCCGCGGAGGAGCTCTGCCCGGGCGCGGAGGCGTGCAAGACGCGATGCGAGGGGATCGTCTATCTCAATACTATCCACGTCCTGAAGCGCTGCGACATCGTCGGCCAAGAGGAAATCGAGATAGGGCGCCTCCCTTACGCCAGGGCTCTCGACTTCGCCCAATTCGGGAAAATCGGCGCAACCCGCCAGGAGGAGACAGAGAAGAAACGCGCGAACCATGGCAAAAGCATAGGTGGCAGCCCCGAGCGTCACAAGGAGCCTTTGATTTGAACAATCGTTCAGATAATCATGTCGCATGGCGCGTAAAGCTGGTTCGCACTCCGACATCACCGGCCCCCGTATTCAGGGGGCGGCGCTCGCGCTCTTTGCCCGCCATGGGTACGCGGCGGTATCCATGCGCCAGATCGCGGCCGAGGTGGGTGTTCAAGCGGGTGCGATTTACAACTACGTGCCGCATAAGCAGGCGCTGCTGTTTGAGCTGATGCGAGGCCACATGGAGGCGCTGCTTGAGGAGACCGACACTCTAAACGGCGGTGACCCGCTTGAGGCCCTCGATGAGTTTGTGCGCTTTCACATCCACTACCACCTTGCGCGCGTGGACCTTGTCTTCATTTCGTACATGGAGCTCCGCGCGCTAGAGCCCGATAACTTCGCTCAAATCGAAAAGCTCCGGAGCCGCTATGAGGACAAGCTCGAAGCGATTTTGCGCGCGGGGCAGGGGCGTGCCTTTACCCTGGAAGATACCAAACTCGCGACGCTTGCGCTCATCGCAATGCTGACCGGTGTGACCAACTGGTTCCGGGAGGGCGGGAGGCTCGCGCCGGAAGAGGTGGCAGATCACTACGTTGCTATGGCGCGCCGTCTCCTCAGTGCGGCGGCTTGAATTAACGCGCCTACATAAGGCCACCTGTCGCTGCGCTAATCGGCAAACTCCGCGATGATGCGGTCGATTTCCGTCCTTGAATGGAGCGCGATCTGGCTCTGCTTGGCTTGCGCCTCGGGGCGGGCATCTTCGATGTCGCCGACAACGAGGATGTTCTCGTCATTCGATTTGTTGGCGGGTTTTGTGTAGTTAAAACTGCCGAAAATCGTGAGTTTGTCGTCGATTACCATGAGCTTGTGATGCACTTTGCCAAGTCCACCCGTGCCGCCGGCGATTTTGATATCTACACCTGCATCCTGGAGCGTGTGCTTAGCTGCCCATTTTTGGTTCGCCTGGCGGCGGTCGAGCACTCCGCGAACCTCGATACCGTTCCGGTGCGCCGCGATTAGAGCGTCGTCGATGCCGGAGCTCTGGGAGAAGGTGAAGGCGGCGAAATCCACGCGGCTGCGCGCCTTTAGGATCTGCTTCATGATCTCCATTTCTGGCGCGTGATCGGGCGCAAAGAGGGGCTTTATCCGGATGCCGCTCACGTCGTCTTCGATGGGCGCGGCTCCATGGGCCGTGCTCTGCTTGCCAAAGAGGCCGCGCCGGATGTCGCGGAACTCGCGTTTGTAAGCGTTGGCCACGCCCTTGTCGTTGATGATGACAACGTGGTTGAGGTTTTTACCTACCCCGGTCGAGGTGAAGTTGGTCGAGCCGGTCAACACGCGGTCGCCGAGCACCATGAATTTCTGGTGGAAGATGTTCGGATTGAAGTCGACCTTTACGTCAGTGGTCGAGCGCAAGATCGCGTTAAAGAGCTTTCGGTTGATTTCATGCTTGCCGCCGGGGAGCTGGGCGTCCGCCACGGATGACGGCCGCGTGGCACCAAGAAGGTAGCTTTGCTCGAGGACGAGGTCGATCGTTACGCCCCGCAGCCGCGCTGCGATGATGGCGTCGGCGATCGTTGGATTGTCGATCTCCTGCACGGCGATCATCAAGTTCTGGCGCGACTGCGCTTGCCCGATAAACTCAACGATGGGGCTTAAGAGGTCGTCGGGTGCGCCGTGTTCCTGCGGCCCGTGAAAAATGGTGATGTCGCCAACCTGCAATGGCATCCTATCCCCCAATATCTTTTAACAATGCCGGACCTTTAGCACGAAGTTCGGATCGCGCGAAGAAAAGGGGTCGCATTCTGGCGCGACTGACCGCAGGAAAGGGGCAGGCTTTGTGTGACTAGCGGGGAGAATGGCCATGAAAGTCGGCTTTATCGGATTGGGGAATGTGGGCGGTAAGCTCTCAGGGAGCCTATTGCGCAATGGCGTCGAACTCACTGTGCACGACCTCGATCCAGCACTTGTGGCTGAGTTTGTGGCGCTGGGTGCTCAGGCCGGTGGATCGCCAGCCGCAATGATGCGGGACTGCGATGCTGTCATCACCTGCTTGCCGAGCCCGGCAGCCTCAGACGCGGTGATGCAAGAGATGCTAACCGAAGTACGGCCGGGCAAGATCTGGATGGAGATGTCGACCACTGACGAGGCGGAGGTTAAGCGCCTGGGCGGGCTCTTTATAGAAAAAGGCGGTGCGGCTGTGGACTGCCCCGTTTCTGGCGGCTGCCACCGCGCGGCTACGGGCAATATCTCGATCTTCGCAGGTTGCGAGCGGGAGACGTTTGAGCGCATTTTGCCGCTTCTGACCGTTATGGGCCGTCGCATCCTCCATACTGGGCCGCTCGGCTCCGCCTCGGTGCTCAAGGTCATCACGAATTATCTGGCCACGGCAAACCTGGTAAGCTGCGCAGAGGCGCTCACGGTCGCCAAAGGCGCAGGGATGGACCTTGCTACGGCCTATGAGGCGATCCGAATTTCGTCGGGGACGTCTTTCGTACATGAAACGGAAAGCCAGGTGATCCTGAACGGGTCTCGCGACATCTCCTTCACCATGGATCTCGTGGCTAAGGATATCGGTCTCTTTCAGGACGTGGCGGACCGCGCGGGGGTACCCGTTGAACTCAACCCGGAGCTCATCCGTATCTTTCAGGATGGCATCGCCCGCTTTGGCCCACGGGAGCTTTCGCCCAATATTATCAAGCGTCTAGAGGAAGCCACGGGGCTCGATATCCGAGCGTCGGGCTTTCCGTCCGAAATGCTTGATGACGAACCGGAAGAGGCTGGCGGCGAGGTCTTGGCGGCCCGATGAATGAGCCTGACGAGGTAATCGCGGTCCTCTCCGCATCGCCAGGTCGGCGCGCTTTTGCGGTGGGCTCCATGGGCGTGCTCGGCGTGCTGCTGGTGCTCTTGGGTTTTGCCATGGGCCATGCGCCGGTGAGTGCAATCGCGTTTGTGCTGATTGGCGCGGTGGTGCTTTTGATGTCTTGGCAGCAGTACAAGGTGACGGAAACGACCTTAGAGCTGACAGAGGCAGAACTCAGGACCGAGGACGGGGTCACGCTCGCGCGCGTGGAAGACATCACTGGCATCGACCGCGGCGTGCTCGCTTTCAAGCCGTCCCAGGGCTTTCTCGTACATACGCGCACTTCGCAGGCCCGCGCTTGGGCGCCCGGGCTTTACTGGCGCTTTGGTAGGCTTCTTGGTGTGGGCGGTGTCACAAATGCCGCCCAGGGGAAGTTTATGGCTGAGATGATCCAGGCCCTGATTAGCTCAGGTGATCGCTGAACGCTTAGGTTTCCGGGCAGACCCAAGTAGGTTCGTTTTCCCACTTGATCTGGTTTGTGAAACGCGGCCGCGTGAAGCTGAAATATTCATACTCAGTCGGCTCAAGGCCCACATCCCAAAACGGCGTGTACTGCATGAACATCTCGAGTACGATGATCTGATCGCCCACCGGCATTATCGGCAGTTTGTCTGAGATCGTATTGATGTTCGCATCCGTGTAAATGGTGCGGTTTTCGGTGTCTGGGCCGGTGAGTTTGGACCAAGCCACGTGGTAGCCGTTTGTATCCTCAGAGTAGCAAACGATTGTGGTCCGCATGGTGACCTTCCGCGAAGACCGTGTCAGGAAGTTCAACAGATTGGTCATCGAATTGAGATACGTTTGGTTGATTTCCTCGTCTTCACGAGAAATGGCATCCGCGACGGCGTAGGCCGCACGCAGTCCATCAGTCTGCGTTTTATACGCGTCAAACATCACAAAGGTTGCCAAGTACGCCCAGAATAGAAGTGGGACTAAGAGGATAACCTCGATTGAGACCGTGCCGTGCTCATCTTTGCGAAAGCGGCGCAGCATGGTCCGCAGATTTCTGGATCGACGACGCATCATACGCTCGGCTCCGCGACGAAGATGCTCGTTGTCACAAGGGAATACTCGCCGGACGCATTTACCATGGCGGTTCCAAGCGTGGCCGTGGGAAAGAACGGCTTGTACTGCACGCAGGCGCGCACAAACATTACCTCGTTAGAACCACCAGGCTCAAATAGGGAGGCTGGATCAACTGCTTCTTCCCGATCGATACAATCGGGCAGCGGTTTGAAGTCCATCGTGCCGCGCGGGTCCTGCTGCCACATTTCGATCTTAACGGCATTGAGGCAATTTGGGATCAGGCTTGCGCCTTGGCAGATCATTGCTTTCAGGTCGTCGTATTTCGGTGGATTGGCTGTATTGAGCCGAACGACGCGGAGCGCGGAGTCCATTCCGCGGTCAAGCAACACTTGCCGGGTCATGACCATGGCCGTCTCAAATGACGCCAAAAACATCATAAAATACACCGGTACGATAAGAACGAATTCGACCGAGGCGACACCCGCTTCATCGCGCCTGAAACGTCGCCAGAGATACATAATGTAACGCATTACTGGATCAGCCTCAGATAGTTGATCTGGCTTGCGATGGATTCGAATGCTGTATCGATATCGAGGCCATTCACGTCGTAGTAGTTGCCGGAGGACGATGCGCAGTGTTGCATAACTTCTTCGCCGGCCTGGGGGGCCTGGAAGGCGATCGCAAAGATCTGGACCCGCTTGGTGGGGTCGTTCTTAATCATGTCGCAGAAGTCCTTGACCTGCGTGTCCGCGGTTCCCGCATTCGTGTGGACAGGGCCCATGTCTTTATGGCGGTTCCAATCCCAAACCTTGGGGCGATCATCCTTGTTGTTCCAGTAACGCGAGTCGTAGTGCGCGTAGCGCCAGAAGAACCGCTGCATGTCCCGGTTGGTGAAACGCTCGAGCAAATCGTAGTAGCTCAGGCGCACCGCGTCGGGGCGATTGTGCCAACCCATCCATTGATCGTCGAGACTGCCATTGCTGTATTTGGTCGTCGTAGGATGGCGCGGTCGATACCAATCGCGCCAGTTAGGCACGAGCTTGTTTGACGGCGTTGCCTCATAGTTGAGGTCGACGTAATACCCGTCATACCAGTTGCCGGTCTCGTTCGCCGCCGCCTGAGAGTACCAGACCGGTGACATCGCGTCTTTGGCCCAAGCCGGGAAGTCGCGCTGGACCGTGTTTGCGCCGTCGGTCATGAGCACGATTATCTTCATCGTCTCCTGGTCTTCAAAGGCCGCGGGGCGACCGCGGGCTGTCACCGGCACGTCACCATTATCCGCCATATCTTCGAGGATCGGGTTAAACGCGGGATCAAGCAGGGCCGCGCCCCATTTCATACCCTGGTCGATGGCTGTCCAGCCGCTCGCCCAGAATAGATCGACATGGTCGATGAGAACTTGGGGGTCAGTTTGGTGCACCATGACATATCGGTTGTCATTGGGCTCGCACCAGAAATCCTGGTCCTGTACGTCGAGGAAGTCACGTGTCGTCTGATAATACTCGAAGTGACCTGTCCGTTCGATATAGGTCGTTGGCCCGATGGCAGTTGTGGCGAAGTCGTCGCGCACGCTGTCATCTCTGAAGCGCGTGCAGTTCGAGTATGCATGGCGCGTGTCGATGTTGAGCTCACCGGCAAGGTCCCACCCGATATTCACATGCGCGTTGTACGGGATCACAGAGACAGTTGTGAGCGCCCCGCTCGAATTGTCCTGCACCATGACGTTTTTGAAGAAGTCTTCCGCCGCGTCTTTGAGATTAGTCAGCTTATTGCCACCCATAGAGCCGGAGACGTCTACAACGAGAGAAATCTCGATGTCGGTGACTTGTTCTTGGGCGGCACCGACGCCAACCGCCGTCAGCGAGTCCACACCGACGAGATGAAGAAGCATTGTTTGCACTTCGCTCGAGGTATTTGCGCTGATTGTTTTGCCGTTGAGAGTTGTTTCCACAGTCACGCTGTCGAGAAATTGGCTTAGGCCAGCTTTATCGAAGTAATCCTGCACCACTGCTTCTGGATCAGCGAAGTTATCGAGGTCGGCAGCTGCCAGCACAGCCCGGTCGGCCGTCTGCTGAAGCTTCACTCGCTGCGATTCCAGGCGTGCGACGTCGACGGCAAGACCGCCAAAAATCAGCATCAGAATGAAAATAACGAGCGCGAACATGTAGGTTGCGCCGTCCTGGTCGCTCGCGAACGCGGCGATGCGAGCCTTCATGTTTGTGGCCCAGCGGCCACGACTTCCGGTCACAGGTTTCCCAACCATGTCACACCCCTCTCTACGGAACCCACCCAAGGCTCCGAGGTCTCGTGTGACTTCGATTGGCGCCTGAAATTGGGCGGAAATAAGGTATTTGAGGAAAATCTCGGTCGACACGACGTTCGCTAGGCCGAAAGCGTGATCAATTCTTTGGAAACGCGCTTCACTGTTTCCTGACCTGAAACCGGTCGAAATTTAATCAGAATCAAATAGGCTGATTGTGTCGCGCTGGAGGAGGCGCGGAAATTTAAGAAAGGAAGCGCTATGTCACGCGCCGGAGAACCCACCTTTAGGGAAAGTGTAGACCTGATGTTTGCCCGCGCTGTGGCGCTCATGGAGCTTCCACCGGGCCTGGAAGAAAAGATCAGGGTCTGCAACTCGACCTACACGGTGCGCTTCGGGGTGAAGCTGCGCGACCAAATTCACACCTTCACCGGTTATCGAGCCGTTCACTCAGAGCATATGGAGCCCGTGAAGGGCGGCATTCGATACGCCACCTCCGTCAACCAGGACGAGGTTGAGGCGCTCGCAGCGCTCATGACCTATAAATGCGCGCTCGTGGACGCGCCCTATGGCGGCTCAAAGGGCGGGCTTTGCATCGATCCGCGCGCCTGGTCCGAAGAGGAATTAGAGCGCATTACCCGCCGCTTTGCCTATGAGCTGATCAAGCGAGACCTGATCGATCCGGCGCAGAACGTGCCCGCACCTGACATGGGAACAGGGGAGCGGGAGATGGCCTGGATGGCTGACGCCTACCAGCGCATGAACACGACCGACATTAACGGCCGTGCCTGTGTTACCGGCAAGCCGGTGAATGCGGGTGGGATCCAAGGCCGGACGGAGGCCACAGGACGCGGCATCCAGTACGCGCTTCAAGAGTTTTTCCGCCATCCCGACGACGTCGCCGCCGCAGGTCTCTCGGGCGGGCTTGATGGCAAAGCGGTCGTCGTTCAGGGGCTTGGCAACGTGGGCTACCACGCGGCGCTTTTTCTGAGCCAGGAAGATGGAGCCCGCGTGACAGCTGTGATCGAACGCGACGGCGCGGTGTCGAACGCTGACGGGTTAGACGTTGACGCTTTGCAAAAGTGGATCGCAGAAACCGGCGGCGTCAAAGACTTCCCCGGCGGCAGCTACACCGCCGACGGGCCCTCGCTTCTCGAAACGCAGTGCGACATTCTCATTCCCGCCGCTCTCGAGGGTGTCATTCACAAAGGCAACGCGGCAAAGGTCAAAGCGCCGCTCATTATCGAAGCCGCGAACGGCCCCATAACCGCGGGTGCAGACGAAATCCTGCGCGACAAGGGGACGGTCATAATCCCCGATATGTATGCCAACGCAGGCGGCGTGACGGTGTCGTACTTCGAATGGGTCAAGAACCTCTCCCACATCCGTTTTGGCCGGATGCAGCGCCGCCAGGAGGAAAACCGGCACCAACTCATCGTGGATGAGCTTGAACGCATCTCGCGCGATAGCTCGATCAATTGGACGCTTTCGCCGAACTTTAAGGAGAAGTACTTGAGGGGCGCAGGCGAGCTGGAGCTCGTTCGTTCAGGCCTCGATGACACGATGCGACAGGCGTATCAGGACATGGCGGAGGTCTGGCGGGCGCGCAAAGACATCCCCGATCTGCGCACGGCTGCTTATCTCGTTTCGATTGAAAAGGTGGCAAAAGCCTATGAAGCGAAGGGGCTTTGATGCCGCGCCGACGTGAGTCCTCTGAGTCACAAGTGAGCAAAAAGATGCCGGGTAGGGCCATCTAAGCCGCTTGGATTGATGCCATTCCAGTTATAGACAGCTCAAGAAACGAGCATTTGCTTGAGGAGGGTGCATGTCACCAATGACGAAGAAAGGGCTCGCGACGAGCGGTCTTGCGCTGGCGGCAGCGCATACCGCGATGCTCGCGCCGCTCGCGCCAGCTTTTGCGGCGGGCGAGGCCGATTTTCTGGCAAAGCCTGCTGGGGAGGCGTTCGGCGAAGTGCAGGCCGCTGCGCAGTCGCTCCACATCAAACCTGTTGCGGCCGACGAGGGTAGCGCGCTCTACGAGATGACGGGCTATGTGGCCTTAGTCCGCTCCGCGGCAGAGGTCAGTGAATTCATGCTTGTCTCCGACATGGGCGTTTGCCCATGGTGCGGGGAGGCAGGCCACGGCGTGGCGCTCGAAGTACAACTCGCGGGTCCGACCCTCGATCTGGAGGATGGCCAGCGGATCACTGTTCGCGGCGTGCTCGAGGGCGATCTCGCCAGCGAGCCCAGCCTTATGATGGACGCGCAGGTCCTGTAGGCTGACCGATAGACAGTCTTAAAAGCCGCCCCACCCAGGGCGGCTTTTCTTTTTTGCCTTCGTTTCTAAGGCTTGTCGCGGATGCGCACGGATTTGGCGGAAATAGTCGCAGGCCTTTTGCGGGCCCTTGCTACCAGTGCGCAGAGGTGCTGGGCTCAGCTTGGCAAAACTGAGGGCAGCGATGCGCTTTTCCGCGTGGCAGATCGTCAAAGAAGGGCTCACGGGTAATAAGGGCTGGACGCCGCATTGGCGCAGCCCAGAGCCCAAGGCGGCCTATGATATCATCATCGTGGGTGGCGGCGGCCACGGGCTGTCGACGGCGTTCTACCTGGCCAAGGTTCATGGCATCACCAACGTCGCGGTGCTCGAAAAGGGCTATATCGGCGGCGGAAATGTGGGCCGGAACACCACGATCGTGCGGGCAAATTACTTGTTGCCGGGCAACTCGGAATTCTACTCGCACTCGCTCAAGCTCTGGGAGCGGCTTGAGGAAGACACGAATTTCAACGCGATGCATTCGCAGCGAGGGATCATCAACCTTTTTCATTCGGACGGACAGCGGGACGCCTATGCGCGACGCGGCAACCAGATGATCAGCCAGGGCGACGACGCGATCCTTCTCGATACAGACGGCGTGCGGAAGATCCTCCCGTATCTCGATTTTGAGCAAACGCGTTTTCCAATCTATGGCGGGCTTTACCACCCACGAGGTGGCACGGCGCGCCATGATGCCGTGGCCTGGGGCTATGCGCGCGGGGCCGATATGCGTGGCGTCGACATCATTCAAAACTGCGAAGTGACCGGGATCGATATTGAGGGCGGTCGGGTCACAGGTGTGCAGACCTCGCGCGGGGCGATCAAGGCCAAGCAAGTGGCGCTCATCACAGCCGGGCGGTCGTCCCAAACGGCGGCCATGGCGGGGATGACGATCCCGGTGGAAAGCCATGTGTTGCAGGCCTTTGTCTCCGAAGGGCTCAAACCCTGCATCGACCATGTGATCACCTATGGCATGGGGCATTTTTATATCAGCCAATCGGATAAGGGCGGGCTCGTTTTCGGGGGCGATCTGGATTTCTACGCGTCCTACGCGTCTCGCGGGAACCTGCCCATGGCCGAACATGTGATCGAGGCGGGCATGACGCTCATGCCGATGATCGGGAAGGCAAAGATGCTGCGGTCCTGGGGTGGGATCATGGATATGACGCCCGATGGCTCACCGATCATCGACAAGACCCATATCGACGGACTGATCCTGAATTGCGGCTGGTGCTATGGCGGGTTCAAGGCGGTGCCGGGGTCCGGGTCGGTCACCGCACATCTCTTGGCGACCGGCGAGCCGCATGAGGCGGCGCGGCGCTACAAGCTCGACCGGTTCCGCACGGGCGTGGGTCTCATGGATGAGGAGGGGACCGGTGCCCAGCATAACCTGCACTAGGACGTGGACTGGCGCTCTTGCTGCGCAAGTCGCCCCACCCCCCGTCCCCAAGGGGAGCGCTGCATGATCATTCCATGCCCGATCTGCGGGGATCGCGACGTGCGTGAGTTTACCTATATGGGCC